>CAUUIN010000012.1:0-28523 GCA_963545295.1 uncultured Campylobacter sp.
GGCGCGATCTTGCACGCTGGGCCGATCATCAGAAAAATAGGCGAAAAAAACTTTGAGATGGTCTCAGTAGGACCTACAACTAGCATGAGAATGGAAAAATTTGAGCGAGAATTTATCGCAAAAACTGGTGTTCGTCTCATTGTCGGTAAAGGCGGCATGGGAGAGGGCACGATGAGTGGATGTAAGGAGTTTGGCGCTATTCACTGCGTATTTCCGGCAGGCTGTGCGGTGGTGGCTGCTACACAGGTCGAGGAGATCGAGAGTGCCGACTGGACGGAGCTTGGGATGCCAGAGACCTTGTGGAAGTACCGAGTAAAAGAATTTGGCCCACTCATCGTCTCGATCGATGCTCACGGCAATAACCTTTTTGAGCAAAATAAGGTCAAATTTAACGAGAAAAAGGACGAGGCATTAGCTGTAATTTTACCGCAGGTTGGGTTTATAAAGTAGGTAAATTTAGGCTTGGTTGCTTATAAATGCGCTTTAAAATTTGGGCTAAATTTAAAGCGCATTATTTATCGCTGCTTCTAAAATTTCTCTAGTTTTTGCTGTGTGATTAGTGCTAAGTTCTACTAGTTTTTCTAGGTCTTTGTTTTTATAAGCTTCTAGTATCTCTCTATGCTCGGTATTTGATAACTCGATATGCTCTTTTTTATACATCAAAGATATGGAAACATAAGGGATGGCTGATGACATTAAATTTTCTACGATAGCAAATGTCCTGCCTTGGTCACCAAAATCACTGGCGTTATGCTTAGTCTAAACACAAAAGGCGGCACAAGTGACGCTAGACACTTTGCCGAGTTTGGTGTGGATACGATAGAATTTGGTGTAATAAAAACGACCGCATACACGCTAAAAATAGCGAGTGAGCGTCGATAAAATAAATAAACTCTATGAAATTTTTAAAGAGCCAATAGAGGATTTTGGTAGATGGTGAATTGGTAGTTACAAAAATACTTTATATCTTTATAACTACACTCAAAAAACCTATTTTAGAATCAAATCTTCAAATTCTTTTTTAAACTCATTCTCATTTTTTTTATTATAAAACTTTGAAATAGCCGTTATTAGAAAACTTTTGCTACTTAAATTTTTAGTTATTCTATCATTAAAAATTTTTTCCAAGAATTCCTCTTTCCATTTATCGTTTGCTATATACCCATCTCCTTTTGGCTCAATAAATATTTGAAGGTTTATTTTTTCTCCTGATTCATCTTTGCAAAATAGTAAAAAATCAGGCTCGAAAGCTCGTCCATTTTCGTTATAAATTTTTAACTCTTGCTCATTTCTTACCAAGTAAATTTCTTTGTATTTTTTCTTAATTTCATTAAAATGACTCATAAAAAATTCTACAAAAGCTTTTTCTTCGCTTGTTCCATAGTTTGCATTAAATACATACCATTCTTTGTCGCTTATAACATTTTCTTGTCCGTTAATGCGCTCATCGTCTTTGGCAATATTTAAACTTTTATCTTTAAAAACTTCTTTAAATTTTTTACTTCTATATTCACTCGCCTTATATTTTGAAATTATTTCAAAATTATCTTTTATATGCCTTAAAAGCTTTTTTGCAGCAGCTAGATATTCATTGCTGGAAACAGCCCTCTCATCTGTATCGCTTATAAAATTTACACTAAATTTATCCTCCAAAAGTTTTAAAAACTCACTTGTAGATTTTATATCGGTAAAATTTGCTTGCAAATTTTCAAAGTAAAAATACTCATCCGCACTCATTGCTACCCTCAAAATATGCCGTGGAATTTTCTTTTCTTTAAGTATTTTATGTGATTTAGCAGTTAAATTTTCACCATTAAACACAGCTTCCTTAAAGACCAAATTTGACCCAAGCGTAAAATCTATTTCGTTTGGTATCTCTTCAAATTTAGCCTTATCATATCCTATCAAAATTTTGTCGTTATGCCACACAAGAGCGTTTTTATAAAAGCTACTCGCCTTAAAGCTATCCTTTAGCCTAAGCTCCTTGCGAACCGTATCTTCATCATAAATTCCAATATCCCTTAAAGCCGTCTTTATCTCGCTTATATATCTACTATCATTGCTTGTGTGATAATAAATTTCCTCTAAAATTCTTAGCTCATTATCCAAATCCCTATCAAATTTTCGCTTAAATTTATTATCATCGCTATTTATATTTAGCTTAAACGGAAAATATCTAGCCCCTCGTCCGATTAGCTGAGCTTCGCTTATGGTTGTTTTACCAGGCTTACCGTTTTTGCCGTCTCTGCTTTCATAAAGCCTAACGATATCAAAAAGGTTTAGCACATCCCAGCCCTCATTTAGCTTATTTACGGCAAATATCGCTCGCACTGGATTTTGCTCGTCTTCAAGAGAGTTTAAAACAATCTGATTTTCCTTTATCTCGCTTTCGTTATTTACGTTTAGGCAGTTTTGTGGTTTGAAATTTTGTCTTATCCTTTGCGCTAGATTATCGCTTGAAATCCCATTGGCGTCAAAAAATTTAAAAGCCTTAGCTAGCGTTTTATCTTTGATTTCGTTCCTAAATTTATCTACAAAATTTACGTCCGCTTCGTCTACAAGCCGCCTAAATTTCTCTTCATTTTCGTTTGATTCTTTTATGATTTTTGACTTAAACAAAACCACGGGCTTTAAATTTATTCCGTATTTTGCAGCCAAAACGCTTCTGTATAAATTTAAAATAACAGCACTCATCATCTTATTTTCATCGCACATATCACTTTTAAAAAGCTCGATCTCTTTTGAATAGCCCTGTTCTCTAAATGCTTTTAGGTCATATTTAAAAAGCACTTTATCTTTATATTTTTCGGTGATTTCTACGCTTTCATAGTCTAATGTAGCACTAAATTCAAGCAAAAGATTTTTGGAATTTAGCTTTAAAATTTTATCAACCGTATTTTCCCAACTTGGTTTTTCGGGCTCTTCTAATATTTCAGCATTGTTCCTCGTATCGGCACTTAGGTGGTGAGCTTCATCAGCGATCAAGACAATATTTTTATCTGCTAAATCCTCAAACGTAACTGCATTTTCTCTTGGCGAATTTAGGTCTGAGTGTAGCTTTTGGATTGTGCAAAATTTGATGTTTATCTCATTTTTGTTTTGTATACCCTCAAAATTCTCGCACTCTTTTATAAAAATTTCCTTACTGTTTATAAAAATCCGCTCGGTAAAAAGATATTTATTAGAATTTGCGTTTAAGAAATTTTCCTTTGTCTTTTTGATGATATTGTCGCTATTTACGAAAAATATAAAATTCTTATATCCTTTTTCAAAAAGATAAAGCATAAGCCCTGCCATAACAAGCGTTTTACCGCTTCCAGTTGCCATATTAAACATCGTATGAAGCGGCAACTGTGGCTTACCGTTAAAGTCGTTTTCATATAAAAGAATGAATCTCTTAAACGCCTCTTTTTGATACTCTCTACTCATAAATTTTAAATTTTCGCTCACGCTTTTTGGTAAATTTACGGCTTCGATCCCACGCTTTCCAAACTCTTCGCTTAGAATTTCATATAAAAATTTCATTTTCTCTCTCCGTAAAAGCTAGTACTCGCTTCTTTTTCGTCATCCGAGATTTCAAAGTCCGCATCATTAATATAGCTTAAATTTACGTAAAGTTGATTTTTATCTAAAAACTCATCTAGTATCCGCTTTTGCTCATCTAGACTTAAAGCCTCAAACTCGTTTATGTTTTTGCTAAATTTTTTCATATCGACCTTGTAGCTTAAAAATGCGTTATTATCTATCTCTTTTAAAATCTCTAGCATCTCTTTTTTATTTTTTGCTTTAACGATTTTTTCTTTAAAAAGCTCATTATGCTTTTTAAGCTCAAAATATACAAATTCGCCACCGCCTTGCCAATCTAAAGCCCTGCTTACGCCACCTTGTTCGCCCTCAATCACATTTTTAAGCCTCTCTTTGGTTATCGTTTCTATGTAATCCATCTGCTCTATAGCAATAAATTGCCTATTCATTTTCATCGCAACCGCGGCAGTTGTTCCGCTTCCAGCAAAGAAGTCAAGGACTATGTCGTTTTCCTGGGTTGAACTATTAATTATGGTTTGTAGTAGCATTTCTGGTTTCTGTGCATTGGAAAAAACAAATATACCGCCTTCTTTATTTATATTTATTGTTGATATATGTAGCCATAGATCTCCTAAAAATTTAGAAAGATTTTCATTTAAAAATAGAACTTTTAATATTTTTCCATTGTCGTTGTAATAGAAATTATGTTTATTATTTGCATTAACTACTTTTGAAAATGTTTTATTTTTTATATTTATTTTTATGTCATTATCAGGTGTTACTAGATAGATGAATTTTTCACTATTTTTTAATTTGTCGATACTACAATCTTCTTTCTCTATTGTCCATTTATCAATTGTCTCATCTATATTTGGTATATACTTGTTGTAATACTTTATATAATTGTTTAACTCGCTTTTATCTTTATTTATTCTTATTGGATTAAATATTAGTTTATTAGACATGGAAAAGACTAATAAATATTCTTTATTTTTTGGAAATTTCTTATCTATGTGAGCATTTTTAAGACCTTTGCTTTCGTTCATTTTGACACAAATGCAATTTACAAAATTCTCCCTTCCAAAAATCTCATCCATCAACACCTTTAAATACGCTTGCTCATTATCATCGCATTGCACAAAAATAACGCCGTCATCTTTTAAAAGCTCTCTTGCTATTTCAAGGCGATTTTTCATAAATACAAGCCAAGTGGAGTGATTGAAACTATCATTATAGTTAAAGCTATCGTTACCAGTGTTATAAGGTGGATCTATATAGATAAGTTTTACGCGTCCAGCAAATTCCTTTTTTAAAGAGTGTAAAGCCAAAAGGTTATTGCCTTTTATTAAAAGATTGTCAGTTATCGTATCTTTGGGTAGTCCACGAGATAAATTTATATTTTCATCGCGGTTAAATTTGATTGATTGATTGAACTCGCTTAAAGTTTGTTAAAATTTTTGGATTAAAAAGTTGCGTGATCTCATCACGAGCTAAAATTTCATTAAAAAATATCTCTTTTTCTTTGTCATCATCGTGACTCGCTCCACCTTCTAAAACACAGTCTTTATATGGAAAATTTAAAACGACATGACTATCCTTGGAGATAAATTTATTGCCACTAGTTAGACCTATTTTATTTTTAAAACTAGTAAAACTATCTGGCATAAAACTCTTTAACTCTAAAAAATCACAAAATTTTTCTTGTAAAAATATAGTAGCATCATCTATCTTTTTAAAAAATTCGCTTTTTAGTCTCTCATTTCTTAACAAAAGCCCAATTAGCTCATTGTCATAATTCCTAGCTTTTTCCATTATGACCCATTTTTTTATCTCATCGTTTTCATCCAAAAGATCATTCTTCTCTTTTAAGGCAGATATTAACTCATCATAAATTTTCATACTTTTCTCCTTTGTTATTTCAGCTCGCCCCAGTTTTTGGCGATATTTAGCGATGTTTTAAGCGGCACGTTAAGAGTATAAATCCCCTCCATTATCTTGCGTGCCGCCTCACCAAATTCTTGTGCAAATTCATCTTTTACCTCAAAGATTAGCTCGTCGTGGATCTGAAGCAACATTTTTGCGTTTTCGTCTAAATTTGACCTGACTTTTACCATCGCCATCTTGACTAGATCGGCCGCAGAGCCTTGAAAGACCGTATTTACCGCCTCTCGCTCAAACATCGCTATTTGCATAGGCGTGGCACTTTTAAAGTCAAAGTAGCGTCTTCTACCAAGTAGCGTCTGCACAAAGCCGTCGTTTTTAGCTGAAATTTTGATCCCCTCTAAAAACTCTTTGATCGTCCCAAATGCCTTAAAATAGCGCTCTATATACTCTTTCGCCTCAGCGCGCGTGATATTTACCTGATTTGCTAGCTTGCTTGATCCCATGCCATAAATCAGACCAAAATTTATACTCTTTGCCACGGCTCTATTTTGCCCGTCGCTACTACCAAATATGCTAATAGCCGTCCTTGCGTGGATATCCTCATCATTTTTAAACGCCTCAAGTAGCGCAGGGTCACGGCTAAAGTGAGCAAGCAGCCTAAGCTCGATCTGGCTGTAGTCAAGCCCCACAAAACTATACCCTTCACGCGCCTCAAAGCACTCTCTGACGTCCTTTGCGAGGTTGCCACGAGCCGGGATATTTTGCAAATTTGGATTTTTGCTTGAAAGCCTGCCAGTGCTTGTGCCAGTTTGCAAAAAGCTCGTGTAAATTCGTGAGCCCTCATCTTTTTTGGCAAGCGCTAAAAGTGGCTCGCAGTAGGTGCTTTGCAGTTTATATAGCTCTCTGTAGGCTAAAATTTTCTCCACCACCGGATGAGCGTCTATGAGCTCAGCTAGCACGCTCTCATCGGTGCTATATCCTGTTTTTGTCTTCTTTTTTGTTGGAAGTTTTAGATGCTCAAAGAGTATGACGCCAAGCTGTTTTACTGAGTTTATGTTGAAATTTTCGCCGCTTAGCTCGTAAATTTCACTTGTTAGCGCCTTTAGTTTGGTATCGTTTTCAAGGATGAGCTTTTGCATTTTAGCTTCGTTTATCTTGATGCCGTTTAGCTCCATGTCAAAAAGCGTGAGGATAAAAGGAAACTCGTGCGCATCGGCAAGTGCTAGTAAATTTGGATCAAGCGTGTTTTGAAAAGTTTTATAAAATTTAAGCGTTATCCAAGCATCCTCAGTGGCGTATTTTGCGGCATTTTCTAGTGGCACATCGCCAAAAGTCTGCCCCTTTTTTACTACATCTTCAAATTTGATTGTGTCGTAGTCGTAGAGTCTCTTTGCCAGTGCGTCCATGCCAACGCTAGAGTTTGGATCGCTAAGCCACGCAAGTATCATCGTATCTTTGAAATTTGCAGGCGGATTTAGCCCAAGGTTGTTTTTCACGATCTCAAAGTCATATTTTAAATTTTGTCCGATCACGCAGCCTTTGTAAATTTGACCTACCGCCCAAGTGGCAAATTTTAGGTCTATTTGCTTTGGAGCGCCTAGGTAGTTGTGAGCCACTGGCACGTAGTAGGCGTCCTCGTCGTTAAAGCAAAAGCTAAAACCAACGATCTTTGCGCTCTTGCTATCAACGCCCGTGGTCTCGGTGTCAAAGGCGACGATGGTCTCAGGCGTGACGTTAGAGAGCAGCTTTTCAATGCCTTGCTCGTCAAGTAGTAAATTTGCTCTAAAGCCAAGCTTAAATTCAGCATTTTCCTCTTTTTGCAAGCTTTTAAGAAGCCTGTTTAGATCGTACTCTTTTAAAATTTCTGAGATATTTATCAAAGGATTTTGCTCTGGAAATTTAGAGTGCTCAAGATCAAGCGAAGTAATGGCGTCATCAAAGAGCGTGGCTAGTTTTTTGCTCAAAAATGCCTCGTCTTTTGCAGCTGCTAGCATATTTTTGGTGCGCTCGTTTCTAAGAAGGGCTAAATTTTCATAGATCCCCTCTAGGCTGCCGTATTCTGCCAAAAGCTTCTTAGCTCCCACTGCGCCGATACCTTTGACGCCTGGGATATTATCCGAGCTATCTCCAGCGATCGCTAAAAAGTCCCGCATCTGCGCTGGATAGACGCCATACTTTTCAAAGCAGCTAGCGCTATCGTGGTCGATCTTACTTTGTGGGCTGTAGATGCTCACTTTACCGTCCTCTATGAGCTGATAAAGGTCTTTATCATGCGTGACTATTCGCACAAATATATCTTTGTCTTTGCAAATTTTAACCGCACTTGCGATGATATCATCAGCCTCGTAGCCCTCATGACTAAGGCTGTAAAGTCCCATTTTTTCTATCATATCTATACAAACTGGCAGCTGCTCTTTTAGCTGAGCTGGCGGCTCGCTTCTGTTTGCCTTGTACTCGCCCAAAATTTCGTGGCGCAGGGTCTTGCCCTTGCTATCAAGAGCAAAGATGAGGTAGTCGCTTTGGTACTCGTCTTTTAGGCTTGCTATGAAATTTGCAAAGCCACTTATCATGCCACTTGGTTTGCCCTCGCGATTTTTAAGTCCGCTCATAGCGTAATAAAGCCTAAAAAAGAAGCCAAAAGTATCAATAATCGTAAGTGTTTTCATTCTCTATCCTTTTGCGCCATTTTATGAAATTTAGGCAAAAATTTGGCTGATTTTCTTAAATTTATCTTTTGATAAGAAAAATTGACGTTATAAATACAAAACAAATTTTAATCATTTAAAAGATATAATCCAACCTAAATTTAAAAACAAAAAATAGATAAATTTAAGGTAAAAAATGTTTATAGATAGCGTGAAATTAACCCTAAGCTCAGGGCATGGCGGTGCTGGTGCGGTAAGCTTTCGCCGCGAGAAGCACGTCATTTTAGGCGGCCCAGACGGTGGAGATGGCGGTGACGGCGGAGATGTCTATTTTGTCTGCGACAACAACACCCACACACTGGCAAACTACAAGGGCAAAAAAGCGATGAGAGCGAGCGACGGCGAGGCTGGCATGGGCAGGCGAATGACTGGCAAAAAAGGCGAGAGCCTAGAGCTTATCGTGCCACCAGGAACGGCGGTTTATGATGCGCAGACAAATGAGCTTCTTTGCGACATGGTAGATGAGGGGCAAAGGACGCTATTTTTAAAAGGTGGCAAGGGCGGACTTGGAAATTTCCACTTTAAAAACTCTATCAATCAAGCCCCAGAATACGCTCAAAAGGGCTTGCCAGAAGAGAGCGTGGAGGTTAGGTTAGAGCTAAAACTGATAGCTGACGTGGGTCTTGTTGGCTTTCCAAATGTCGGCAAAAGCACGCTTATCTCAGCCGTCTCAAATGCCAAGCCACAGATAGCAAACTACGAATTTACCACGCTTACGCCAAAGCTAGGCCTCGTCGAGGTCGATCAGTTTAGCGGCTTTGTCATGGCTGACATCCCTGGTATCATCGAGGGAGCGAGCGACGGACGTGGCCTTGGCGTGCAGTTTCTAAAGCACATCGAGAGAAATAAAATTTTGCTTTTTATGATAGATAGTGCAAATTACAGAAGCATGAGCGAGCAGTTTAGCGTGCTAAAAGAGGAGGTCGCTAAATTTTCAAGCGTACTTGCTAGCAGGGACTATGCTATCGCGATCACCAGAGTTGATGCGGCTGAAAATTTAGATGAAAAAATAAGTGAATTTATGAAAAGTATAAATTTAGAGCCAAATCAAGTTGGTAAATTTGTCTATAAGCAAGACCTATACAGCTTTGACGCGAAAAAACCATACTTTGTTTTGCCTATCTCGTCAGCGACAAATGAGAACATCGATGAGCTTAAATTTGCACTACTTGAGCTGCTTAAAAAGGAGCTTTGAGTTGCGATATTTTAGTGCTTTGAACTTAGAAATTTAAGAGTATAAAATGAAGAAAATTTTTTGCATTATGCTATTTTGCCTTGGTGCATATAGCTGTGATCCAGCGGATCCGGCATATATGTTTTTGAATTTTAATGATATTAACCGCGACAGAGCGTTAAATTTAGATGAGTGGATGACCTGCAAAGCGCCCCAAGCCCTAAAAATAGCGCCAGATCTATGCACAAGGCAGGAATTTAAGAGGCTTGATACAAACCGTGACGGCAAAATTAGCGTTGATGAGCTAAGAAATTTAGTGTTTCAAAAGATTGATTGGAAAGAAGATCCTTGCGCCTTCTGGCCGCCGAATAGCAAAAACGTAGATCAAAATAAAAGTCGTTGAAATTTAAAGGAAAGTGATGAATGTAGTTTTTATGGGGACGCCTGATTATGCTGTTAGGATACTTAGGCACCTAAAAGAAGCTGGCTTTAATATAAAAGCGGTCTTTACCCAGCCTGATAAGCCAGTGGGTAGAAAGCAAATTTTAACCCCAAGTGAGGTCAAAATTTACGCTCAAAATGAGCTAGCGGGTGTGCCAGTCTTTACACCACATACATTAAAAGATGAAGCGGTGGTTGCCGAGCTAAAGGCTTTTGAGCCTAAATTTATCGTGGTGGCAGCTTACGGCAAAATTTTGCCCCAAAGCGTGCTTGACGTCGCCACTTGTATAAATTTGCACGCCTCGATCTTGCCAAAATATAGAGGTGCGAGCCCTATACAAAGCGCGATCCTAGCAGGCGAGAAGCAAACAGGAGTTACTGCTATGCTAATGGATGCTGGCCTTGATACTGGCGATATGCTAGACTTCATCTACACGCCTTGCGAGAGTAAGATGTCAGGCGAGCTTTTTAGTGAGCTAGGCGAGCTTGGTGGTGAGCTAATCGTAAAAGTGCTTAAGAATTTTGAAAATTTAAAGCCACAAAAGCAAGACGACGCACAGGCCACACACTGCAAAAAGATAAGCAAAAGTGACGGACTTTTTAGCTTTGATGAAGAGGCAGGGCAAATTTATAATAAATTTCGTGCGCTCACGCCTTGGCCTGGGCTTTATCTAGCAAGCGGGCTTAAAATTTTATCGCTTGAGCTAAGCGAAAAAAGTGGCAAAAGTGGCAAAAGTGGCGAAATTTTAAGCATAGAAAAAGATCACGTTGTGGTTGCTTGCAAGGGTGGGGCGGTTAAAATTTATGAGCTTCAAGAGCCAAGCAAAAAGCCAACAAACGCAAAAGCATATATAAATGGTAAGCGTCTTAGTGTTGGCGACAAGATAGAGTAAGCAAATTTAATAGGAGAAAATATGAAAAATGCGCTAAGTATAGCAGGTGTTGATCCAAGCGGTGGAGCTGGAGTTTTGGCCGATATAAAGGTATTTATAGCGCACGGTGTATATGCGATGGGAGCGATCACAGCGGTCACTGCTCAAAATACAAAGGGTATATTTGGCATGCAGCTAGTTGAGCCAAAGCTTATTGAGGATCAGATAAGAGCGATATTTGATGATATAAGAGTTGATGTGATAAAAATAGGCGTTGTCCCAAGCGTTGAGATCATCAAAAGCGTCGCAAAAACACTAAGAGAAATGAAAAATTTACCGCCAGTCGTGCTTGACCCAGTTATGAGCTGTAAAAATGGCGACATCTGGCTAGAAGGCGCTGCAAAAGCGGCCATCGTAGAGGAGCTTTTCCCACTTGCAAGCGTGATCACTCCAAATATCTTTGAAGCGCGTGAAATTTTAAAGCGTGAGCTAAAGGGCGAGAGCGAGCTAAAAGAGGCTTGCAAGGAGCTTTTGAAATTTGGCACAAAGAGTGTTTATCTAAAGTGTGGCGAGCTTGATGGCAAGTCGCTTGATATATTTTATGATGGCAGTGAATATGAAATTTTTAGCGATGAGCGCATAAAAACGACTGCGACACACGGCTCAGGCTGCTCACTATCAAGTGCGATCGCTTCAAATTTAGCAAATGGCCATAGTCTAAAAGAAAGCGTGAAAAATGCGCATGATTATATCTTTAACGCCATTAAAAACGCTGTGATAATAGGCGGCGGACAAAATCCTGTAAATCACTTTTATAAATTTAAGGCGTGATTTGAAGGTTGAATTTATCCAAAGTCTGCCTTCGACGCAGGAATTTTTGATAGATGCGCTAAAAAATGGCGAGATAAAGCCCCCATACATGGTTGTGGCGTATAATCAAACTAAAGGGGTCGGTAGCCGCGGCAACAGTTGGGAGGGGCTTGGTGGAAATTTATTTATGTCATTTTGCGTAAGCGAAGATGAGCTACCAAGCAACATACCTCCGCCATCGATCTCGATATATTTTTCTATGCTCATGCGCGAAGTCCTCAGCGAACTTGGCTCAAAGTGCTGGCTAAAATGGCCAAATGATTTTTACGTAGATGACCGTAAAATAGGCGGCACTTTGACAAATAAAGTGGATGAAATTTACATTTGTGGCATGGGGATAAATTTAGTTAGCGCGCCCGAAAATGCGGGCATTTTGGACATCAAAACTAGCGTAGATGAGCTAGTTTGGGGCTTTGTTGGCATGCTTGATAAAAAGATTTTATGGAAGCCAATTTTTAGCAAATTTAGGATAGACTTTTGCAAGTCAAAAAGTTTTATTACGCATATTGCAAATAGAGCTGTTTCGCTTCAGGATGCTGAAATTTGCGAGGATGGAGCGATATTATTAAACGGGGAAAAGGTATATTCGTTAAGATGAGCGAGATAATAACAATAGCTAATCAAAAAGGCGGCGTTGGCAAGACCACAACAGCCGTAAATTTAGCCGCATCACTGGCGGTTGCTGAGAAAAAAGTATTATTAATAGACATCGATCCACAGGCAAACGCTACGACTGGACTTGGTTTTAGCAGAAGCGACTACGAGTTTAACATCTATCACGTCTTAACAGATAGGAAAAAGCTCTCACAAATCGTGCTAAAAACTGAGATCCCAACGCTTTTTCTAGCTCCGTCAAACATCGGACTTGTTGGCATTGAGCAAGAATTTAATGACCAAAGCAAGGACTATAAACTAATCCTTAAAAATAAAATTTCTGAAGTTATAAACGACTACGATTTTATCATCATCGATAGTCCTCCAGCGCTTGGTAGCATCACCATAAATGCTCTTAGTGCAAGTGATAGTGTGATCATCCCGATCCAGTGCGAATTTTACGCACTTGAGGGCTTGGCGCAGATCCTAAACACAGTTAAGATCATCAAAAAAACGATAAATCCAAAGCTAAATATCAAAGGCTTTTTACCAACGATGTTTAGCTCGCAAAACAATCTCTCAAAAGAGACCATTGCAAATTTAAAGCAGCATTTTGAAAATAAACTTTTTAAGAGCAAGGACGGCAAGGATGAATTTGTAGTCGTTCCAAGAAACGTCAAACTTGCTGAAAGCCCAAGTTTTGGCAAGCCGGTGATACTTTATGATATAAAATCACCAGGTTCGATCGCGTATCAAAATTTGGCATATTGTATTTTAAACTAAAAAATAAGGAAAAAAATGGCGAAAAAAGGTGGATTAGGGCGCGGACTTAGCGCGATACTTGAAGATGTAGAGCAGGCCTACAGCAAAGAGATCGCAAATTTAAACGACTCTGAGATAGTCGAAGAGATAAATATAGATGAAATTTTACCAAACCCTTACCAACCAAGGACGCATTTTGACGAAGAGGCTTTAAAAGAGCTAAGTGCTAGCATCAAAAGGCACGGTCTCATACAACCAATAATCGTCATCAAAAAAGATGACGGCTATATGCTAATAGCTGGTGAGCGTAGATACCGTGCTACAAAGATGCTTGGAGCAAGCAAGATAAAGGCGATCATCGCTGATATCAAGTCTCAAAATTTAAGAGAGCTTGCGCTTATCGAAAACATACAACGTGAAAATTTAAATCCAATCGAACTTGCAAAGTCATATAAAGAGCTCATAAATGAGTATAAAATCACGCAAGATGGCCTAGCAAACATCATCCATAAGAGCAGAACTCAGATAACAAATACAATGAGGCTTTTGCTACTTAGTGACTACACGCAAAAACTTTTACAAGAAGATAAGCTCACGCAAGGACACGCTAAAGTCATCGTAGGTCTTAGTAGCGAAGAAGAGAGAATGGTTGTTGATACGATCATCGGCCAAAAGCTAAGTGTTAGAGATACAGAAATTTTAGTAAAAAAGATAAAAAATAAAGAAGAAGTAAAAGAGCCAAAGCCTAAAATTTCAGAGGAGATGAGCAAAAAGCTATCAAATTTACAAGAAATTTTTAAAAATTTAAAGATAAAGACAAAAGTAAAATCTAAAAATTTAATATTAGAATTTAGCGACATTTCACAGGTAGAAGAATTTATAGCTAAGCTAAAATAGAATTACAAATTTATTTTTATTTTTAGTAATTTATTGTAAAATCAGACTTTGATTTGAATATTAAATAAAACTTAATAACAAAATAAGGAGAGCGGATGTTAGAAATAGATGTGCCTTTGATGCTTTTAACGGCTATCGTTTTCTTTGCCATGATCGCTATTTTAAATTCCTTGCTATATAAGCCAATGCTTAAATTTATAGATGACAGAAATGCCTCTATAAAAAATGACGAAGAGAGCACTAGCAAAAATGCAAGCGACTTAAGCGTTCATGAAAAAGAGATCGAAGAGATCATACAAAATGCAAGATCTGAGGCTAACAAAATAAGACAAGAGGCCTTAAATTTGGCAAGAGAAGAGTCTTTAAAAGAGATAAATGCGGTAAAAAGTAGCCTAGAGGCTGACTATAACGAATTTCTAAACGCTCTAAGCTCTCAAAAAGATAGCCTAAAAGCAGATCTAGCAGCTAAACTACCAGAACTTAGAGCAGCTTTAAATGCTAAGCTCTCTAAAATTTAAAGGAAATTTATGAAGATAAAAATTTTATTTTTTCTAGCACTTCCGTTTCTAGCTTATGCTAGCGAGCATGGCGGAGCAAACTACGACATAGTCGAGAGAACGCTAAACTTCTTACTTTTCTTTGCTATTTTGGTCTATTTTGCTGCTAAGCCACTAAAAGCTCTTTATCAAAGCAGGATCGATAGGATCGCAAATAAGCTTGAGAGCATACAAGAGAAACTTCGTGACTCTAAAGCTAAAAAAGATGACGCTCTAAAGCGTGTAGAAGAGGCCAAGCAAAATGCAAACGCACTAATTGAAACTGCAAAAAAAGAGGCTGTAAATTTAGCTGCCAAGGTTAAAAAAGAGGCTCAAAACGATATCGCAAATATCGAAAAAGGCTATAAAGAGCAAAAAGAATTTGAAGAGCGCAAGATGACAAAAGGCGTTGTAAATGAAATTTTGAGCGACATTTTCTCAAGTGATAGCCTAAAAGTCGATCAAAAAGAGCTTGTAAATATCATACTTAAAAAGGTTAGCTAATGAATGAAGTAGTAGCTAAAAAATACGTAAAAGCAATCTTAAGCAATGTAAAGTCCAATGAACTCAACGCATTTGTTGAAAATTTATCAGAGTTAGCAGCAGCTTTTGGAAGCGAAAAATTTAAAAGTATCATAAGTTTGCCAACTCTAAAAGCTGCAAAAAAGGTAGAATTTATACTTTCTTTAGTAAAAAATTCAGACGCCAAATTTGCAAATTTTATAAAGCTTCTTGGTGCAAATAAAAGGCTAGAGCTTATCCCAGCGATCTTAAACGAGATGAAGATAGAGCAATCTTTGCTTGAAAATACATATCGCGGTGAGGTTATTGGAAATTTTGATCTAAGCGCTGAGCAGTTAAAAGCTTTGGAAGAGAATTTCTCTAAGAAATTTAATTCTAAGATCAAACTTGATGGCTCAAAGAGCGATTACAACGGCGTAAAAGTTGAGTTAGATGATTTAGGTGTCGAGGTAAATTTCTCTATCGACAGACTAAAAAGTCAAATGAGTGAATATATATTAAAAGCAATTTAAAAAGGAGTGAAAGCGTGAGTGCAAAAATTAAAGCTGACGAAATTAGCACGATAATCAAAGAGCGTATTGAAAATTTTGATTTAAGTGTTGATGTAGAAGAGACCGGTAAAGTCATCTCAGTCGCTGATGGCGTTGCTAACGTTTATGGTTTGAAAAAC
Source organism: uncultured Campylobacter sp. (assembly GCA_963545295.1). Classification (GTDB taxonomy): domain Bacteria; phylum Campylobacterota; class Campylobacteria; order Campylobacterales; family Campylobacteraceae; genus Campylobacter_A. The sequence goes on from CAUUIN010000012.1 coordinate 15,453, forward strand.
GTTATGGCTGGTGAGATGGTTGAATTTGAAAGCGGCGAAAAAGGTATGGCTCTTAACCTTGAAGAGAGCAGTGTTGGTATAGTTATCCTTGGCAAAACTAGCGGTATCACAGAAGGAAGCTCTGTAAAAAGACTTAAAAAACTTCTACGTGTTCCAGTTGGTGACGCATTGATCGGCCGTGTTGTAAATTCACTCGGTGAGCCAATCGACGCAAAAGGACCAATCGAAGCTACTGAATCTCGTTTCGTCGAAGAAAAAGCAAAAGGTATCATGGCAAGAAAAAGCGTTCATGAGCCACTTCAAACAGGTATCAAAGCGATCGACGCACTTGTGCCAATCGGTAGAGGTCAAAGAGAGCTAATTATCGGCGACCGCCAAACTGGTAAAACAACAGTTGCGATAGATACTATCATCAACCAAAAAGGTCAAGATGTCATTTGTATCTATGTAGCTATCGGTCAAAAACAATCAACCGTTGCTCAAGTCGTTAAAAAACTTGAAGAGTACGGTGCTATGGACTACACGATAGTTGTAAATGCTGGTGCTAGTGATGCGGCTGCGCTTCAATACCTTGCTCCATATGCTGGTGTAACAATGGGTGAATACTTTAGAGATAACTCTCGCCACGCGTTAATCATCTATGATGACTTATCAAAACATGCGGTTGCTTACCGTGAGATGTCTCTGATTTTAAGAAGACCACCAGGTCGTGAAGCTTACCCAGGTGACGTTTTCTACCTTCACTCAAGACTTCTAGAAAGAGCAAGTAAGCTAAATGACGCACTAGGTGCTGGATCTTTAACAGCCCTACCTATTATTGAGACTCAAGCGGGCGATGTTTCAGCTTATATTCCAACAAACGTTATTTCTATTACAGATGGTCAAATTTTCCTTGAAAGCGACCTATTTAACTCAGGTATCCGCCCAGCGATCAATGTTGGTCTTTCTGTGTCTCGTGTCGGTGGTGCAGCTCAGATCAAAGCTATCAAACAAGTTTCTGGTACACTAAGACTAGACCTTGCTCAGTACCGCGAGCTACAAGCATTTGCTCAGTTTGCAAGCGACCTTGATGAAAGCTCAAGAAAACAACTAGAGCGCGGTCAAAAGATGGTTGAGGTACTAAAACAACCTCCATATTCTCCGCTCCCAGTTGAGAATCAAGTAGTTATCATATTTGCTGGTGCTAAGGGTTATTTGGATGACGTTGCAACTACAAATGTAACAAAATTTGAAGCTGAGCTATATCCATATATCGAGGCAAAATACCCTGAAATTTTTGAGCAGATCAGAACTAAAAAGGTTCTTGATAAAGAAGTAGAAGAAATTTTACATAAAGCGTTGAAAGATTTTAAAGCGACTTTTGCCGCTAACTAGGGCTAAGATATGTCAAATTTAAAAGATATAAAACGAAAGATCAAGAGCGTCCAGAACACTCAAAAGACGACGCGTGCAATGAAGCTTGTCTCAACAGCCAAGCTTCGCAAAGCTGAAGAGGCTGCACGCTACTCTAGAGTTTACGCACTTAAGATCAATGAGGTTTTATCAGAGATAGCTTATAAGATCAATCAATACGCTTCAGTTATGACTGAGAGTAAATTCTTTAATACAACAAAAAGTGTAGAGAAGGTTGATATTATATTTGTGACGGCTGATAAAGGACTTTGCGGTGGCTTTAACGTCCAGACCATAAAGACAGTTAGGCGCATGATCGATGAGCTAAAAGCCAAAAAGATCAAAGTTAGGCTAAGAGCTGTTGGTAAAAAAGGCATAGAATTTTTCAATTTTCAAGGCGTTGAACTACTTGAGACTTATGTCGGAGCTAGCTCATCACCTACATATGAAAAAGCTCAAAAGATCATAAAAGATGCCATTGATGACTTTACAAATGGCATAACAGATAAAGTCGTGCTAATACACAATGGCTATAAAAATATGATTTCTCAAGAGATTAGAGTAAATGATATTGTGCCTATTGAGCCGTCTAAGATAGTTGCGGTTGAGACAAATTCTTTGATGGAATTTGAGCCAGAAGACAACTATACTAAGATTATGGATGAATTGCTCAATAAGTATTTTGAGTATAGTATGTATTATGCTTTGGTTGATTCTTTGGCGGCTGAGCACAGCGCTAGAATGCAAGCTATGGATAATGCAACAAACAACGCCAAACAACGCGTCAAACAGTTAAATCTTGCTTACAATAAAGCAAGACAAGAGTCTATTACCACTGAGCTTATCGAGATCATCAGTGGTGTTGAATCAATGAAATAAAAGGAGTATGAATGAAGGGTGTTATTAGTCAAGTTATGGGCCCTGTGGTCGATGTTGACTTTAATGACTACTTGCCGAAGATCAATGAAGCTATCGAAGTTTTCTTTGAGGTTGAGGGCAAGAAACATAAACTAATATTAGAAGTTGCTGCTCACCTAGGTGATAATAGAGTTAGAACTATCGCTATGGATATGAGCGAGGGTCTGACTCGTGGCTTAGAGGCTAAAGCACTTGGTGCACCTATAAGTGTGCCAGTTGGCGAAAAAGTTTTAGGTAGAATTTTTAACGTAGTTGGTGATTTGATCGACGAGGGCGAGGGTATAAATTTTGATAAGCATTGGTCTATCCACCGCGATCCTCCTCCATTTGAAGAGCAAAGCACAAAGAGTGAGATTTTTGAAACTGGTATCAAGGTAGTTGACCTCCTAGCTCCTTATGCAAAGGGCGGTAAAGTAGGTCTATTTGGTGGTGCTGGTGTTGGTAAAACGGTTATTATTATGGAGCTTATCCACAACGTTGCATTTAAACATAGCGGTTACTCTGTATTTGCAGGCGTTGGTGAGAGAACTCGTGAAGGTAACGACCTTTATCACGAAATGAAAGAAAGTAACGTTTTGGATAAAGTTGCCTTGTGCTATGGCCAAATGAACGAGCCACCAGGAGCAAGAAACCGTATCGCATTAACTGGTCTTACAATGGCTGAGTATTTCCGTGATGAGATGGGACTTGACGTTTTGATGTTTATCGATAACATCTTCCGTTTCTCTCAATCAGGTGCAGAGATGTCAGCTCTACTTGGACGTATCCCATCAGCTGTTGGTTACCAGCCAACTCTTGCAAGTGAAATGGGTAAATTTCAAGAGAGAATTACATCAACTAAAAAAGGTTCGATCACTTCTGTTCAGGCTGTTTATGTTCCAGCTGACGACCTTACAGACCCAGCTCCTGCAACTGTTTTTGCTCACCTTGATGCTACAACAGTTCTTAATAGATCAATTGCAGAAAAAGGTATCTACCCAGCTGTTGATCCGCTTGATTCTACTTCAAGAATGCTCGATCCTCAAATTTTAGGAGCAGATCACTATAAGGTAGCTCGTGGCGTTCAAGCTGTACTTCAAAAATATAAAGACCTTCAAGATATCATCGCTATCCTTGGTATGGACGAGCTTAGCGAAGAAGATAAGCTTACAGTTGATAGAGCAAGAAAGATAGAGAGATTTTTATCTCAACCATTCTTTGTTGCTGAAGTATTTACAGGTAGCCCTGGTAAATACGTAAGTCTTGACGAAAATATCGCTGGCTTTAAGGGAATTTTAGAAGGTAAATATGATCATCTACCAGAGGCAGCATTTTATATGGTCGGAAATATAGATGAGGCTTTAGCTAAAGCTGAGAAACTTAAGGCTTAAATTTAAAAGGAAGCGTAATGGATAAATTACATTTAGAGATCGTAACTCCTCAAGGTCAGATATTTAATGATGACGTGAGTAGTGTAGTGCTTCCAGGTAGCGAGGGTGAGTTTGGTGTTTTACCAAACCACGCCTCATTAATATCTCTTTTAAAAGCAGGTATTATAGATATAGAAGATAAGCATAAAAAGCATGATGTAGTTGCTATCAACTGGGGCTATGCAAAGATCGACGAAGGCAAAGTAGTCATACTAGCTGACGGTGCGGTCTATGTCTCTGGCAACAGTGAAAGCGAGCTTGCAAATTCATTAGAAGCTGCTAAAAATTTGATAGAGAGCATGAGTAGTGATACAAATGCTTTTGCGGCAACTATATCAAAAATGGAAAATGTAGTGAGAGCAAGATAAGTGGGCGGAATAGATATATTTTTAAATTACATTCAAAGAAGTAGTTTTATTACAATTATAGTTTTAACTTGGTTGTCAATATATTTTATAGTTAGTTTTACAATTCTTTTTTCAAGAATGGCTGGTATAGGAGCTTGGCAAAAACGCGAGCAAAATGCGCTTGAAGCACTGCTTATGGGTGCTAAGAATATACCAAATGACTCATCTTTAAAGAAATGTGCAAACGGTAAAATTTCAAAAGAAAAACTAAATGTTTGCATAAGTATAGCCGAGAAAAACGCAACTAGCGGACTTACTTGGCTTAGTATAATAGCCTCTACCTCTCCGTTTATCGGACTTTTTGGAACAGTTGTATCTATCTTGGAGACATTTTCGCAGCTAGGAAATGGTGCAGGTTCATCTCTTGGAGTTATAGCCCCAGCTATCTCTGAAGCACTTGTTGCGACAGGTTGTGGAATTTTTGTTGCCATTCCAGCATACACATTTAACTTGCTTATAAAAAGAAAAGCTTACGAACTAATGAGCGTTATTGAGCGTCAAGCCGATGTTATGATAGCACTTAAAAAAGATGACGAGACGTTATAGATGGCTCTTAAATTTGACGACGAAACACCAGAGTTAAACATAACGCCTCTTGTTGATATCATGCTTGTTTTGTTGGCCATTTTAATGGTTACAATGCCAACTATAACATATCAAGAAGATATAACATTGCCAGATGGCTCAAAGGCAAAGACATCTACATCCAAACAAAAAGATCTTATAGTGTCTATAAATGCACAAGGACAAGTTAGGATAGATCAAAGCACAATGAGTCTTGCTGAACTCCCAGATAATATTGCGCTGATGAGTACAAAATATGACAAAACCTCGCCTATATACATAAAGGCTGATAAAAATTTAAAATACGATGATGTTATGTTTGTATTAAAGACTTTAAAAGGTGCTGGTTTTAATAAAGTAGCTTTAGAGACAAACGGTTAAGATGCCTAATAAAGTTAAATTTCCAACGCTTAGTTCGTTTTTTGTAGCGTTTTGTATTTACATTATCATTGTGCTTGCTTTGTTTATAAAGCTTACTTTTTTTAGTGAACCTCCTAAAAAATATACTGATGATAAAGATGCTATCATGGATGTGGTTATGGTTGATAGAGAAGTTGATCAAACCATAAAAGCACCAAAACAAGCAAAAGAGGTTGTAAAAGAGACAAAACCAGAACCTAAAAAAGAGTCAGAAGAAGATAAACAAGAGACTACAAATAAGCCTGTTGTGCCAGATGAGCCATTGCCAACTCCAAGCTTGCCAACTCCTCCAAAAGAAGAGCCAAAACCTGAGCCTAAAAAACCAGAACCAAAGCCTGAAATCCCAAAACCTAGCGAAGAGCCTAAAGAGGATGTCAAGCCAGAACCAAAACCTGAGCCTAAACCTACGCCAAAGCCAGTTGAAAAGCCAAAACCAAAAGAGCCAAATATAAAAGATCTCTTTAGTGACATAGACTCGACTAAGCTTAAAAAAGATGATGGTATAAAAAAGGCTGAAAATAAAGTGCAAAGCCGCAAAAAAAGCGAGGATTCTAGCTCAAAAGCTGCAAAAGAGGCTAGTGATATTATAAAGAGCCTTAAGATCGATCAAAATCCAAGCGCACCAAAATCGCAAATGACGGGCACTTATGATAAATTATTTGGTGAAATAACGAAACAAATAGAAAGAAGATGGCAAAGCTATAAAGCTGACTCTGCAAATATAGCTAAGGTAAAAGTTATGATAGATCAAAGTGGAAATTTTAACTATGAAATTTTAGAGCTATCATATAACGAAGAGTTTAATGCAAAGGTTAGAGAGTGCCTGGAAAAGCTTACTGCAGAGAAATTTCCATTTAATCCAGACAAAAGTACTACTTTTAATTTAAATTTAGAAGATAAAATAAACTAAAATTTATAAATTTACGGAGTAGAGATGAAGAAAATTTTTCTTTTTTTATGCGTTGCTCTAGGGCTTTATGCTGCTGATGCGACCATATCTGTTATAAACCAAGGTGTTGCTTTGCCAAAGATAGCTTTGCAAGATGCAACTACAGCTGTTAGTGATATGAATTTTAAAGATAAATTCTTTAAGATCATGCTAGGCGACTTGAAAGTTAGCTCTGACTTTGAAGTTATCGAAGATCACGTGCCTTCAACTTACGAGGGAACAGCAGCTACAAATACAATGAGCGACAAAGGTGTTGAGCTTATCTTTAGATATGCTCTTGAAGGTTCTATGGGCTCACCTCTTACTTTAAGAGTAAAACTCATTGATGCAAAGACTGCAACTACAAGGTATGAGAGAGTCTATAACATGCCAGATGGTGCGAAATATCCGTTTTTAGCACACAAAAGTATAGTTGAGCTAACAAATGAACTAAATTTACCACCAGTTGGCTGGATGGAGAAATTTATCATCCTAGCAAAATACACTTCAGCTCGCCAAAGTTCTATTATAGTGGCTGATTACACACTTACATATCAAAAGACAATTGTAAGCGGTGGTCTAAATATCTTCCCTAAATGGGCAGGCGCTGATCAGAGTAAATTTTACTATACATCTTATGTAAATAACAGACCAACTTTGTTTAGATATGACCTAAATTCAGGCGCAAAAACAAAGATAATAGATAGTATGGGTATGCTTATAGCATCTGATGTTAGTAAAGACGGAAGCAAAATTCTATTAACTATGGCTCCAAAAGATCAGCCAGATATTTTCATTTATAATACAGGTAGCAAAAATTTAACTCAGATTACAAACTACCCAGGCATTGACGTAAATGGAAATTTTGTAGATAACGACAGCAGAATAGTTTTTGTCTCAGATAGACTTGGATATCCAAATATCTTTGCGACACCTGCAACTTCAGGTGGAAGCGTCGAACAAATGGTATTTCATGGCAAAAACAACAACTCAGTAAGCACTTTTGAAAACTATGTAGTTTATTCAAGTAGAGAGGCAAGTGGTGGCTTTAATATCTATCTAATTTCAACTCAGACTGATTTTATCCGTCAGCTTACAGCAAATGGTAAAAATAACTATCCAAGATTTTCAAGTGATGGTCAAAGTGTCGTTTTTATCAAGGAGCTTGGCGGTCAAAGCTCACTTGGCGTTGTTAGATTAAACGAGAATAGAAGTTTCCAATTTCCACTAAAAGTAGGTAAAATTCAATCTATTGATTGGTAATATTCTGGTTAAATTTAAAATTTTTGTGATATAATGCGACCAAATTTTTCAAAAAGGATAAGGAATGAAAAAAGTAGTTCTAGCAAGTGTTGCAGTTGCAACTTTATTGTTGAGCGGTTGTAGCTCTAAAAACCCTGAAGTTGATATGAATGCAAATTCAAATCAATCTGCAGATAACTCAGGTAGTATGAGCGATGCTGATAGATTAGCAGCTCTTATCGCTAACATCGAGAGCCAAGTTAAAAGTGTATACTTTGACTTTGATAAATTTAATATCAAAGCTGACCAACAAGGCGTTGTTAGCTCAAATGCATCAGTATTCAATCAAGCTGACGCTCAAGCTCTTTCTATAAAAGTAGAAGGTAACTGTGATGAGTGGGGTACAGATGAGTATAACTATGCTCTTGGTCTAAAACGTGCTAAAAGCGCTAAAGATGCTCTTGTAAGAAATGGCGTTAGCGCTGATAGAATCGCTGTAGTAAGCTTTGGTGAAAGCAACCCAGTTTGTACAGACAAAACAAAAGCTTGCGATGCTCAAAATAGACGTGCAGATTTCAAAGTACTTCCTTAATCTGTAAGTAATTAAGTAATAATGAATAAAAAAATAATCATTGCGGCTCTTCTCGGAGCCGCTTTCTCTATAAGTTCAGCTCAAGAAGTTTCAGTATTTGATGCAGGTAATATGGATAGCGCAAATCCATATGGGCTAACAGATGATGAAAAAGCAACTCTAAGCAATAAAAGAAGCGTTCAAAATATCGAAGAAAATATGAACAACGTTTCAGAGCAGCTTCAAGGCTTACAAAGCTTGATTGAGAGCATGAGTGCTAGGATGAATAAACTTGAGCAAAGAATGAATGATATCGAAACCAAAGTCAATGGTGGAATAAGTGATTCTGGTGTAAGTTTAACATCATTAAAAGCTTATGTTGATGAGACTAGAGATATACAAGATAAAAACTATAAAAATATTACTGCTGCCTTAAATAAATTAGGTGCGATAATGGATAAAAATGCTGCTCAACCAAAGCAAAATGCAAATCCAAAACAACAAAATAAGCCAACTTCAAATTTTAGTGGCAAAAGCGATAAGGATATTTTAGCTGACGGTATTAAGCTTTTAAATTCTGGTAATAGCACAGAAGCAGCTGAATATTTTGAATACTTAAATAAAAAGGGCTATAAAACAGGTGTCTCAAATTATTATCTAGGCGAAGTTGCTTATAGTCAAAAATCATACAGCACAGCCATACAATACTATAAAAAAAGTATACAAAGTGAAGATAAGGCTGACTACACTCCAAAACTTTTGTATCACACAGCTATAAGCTTTGATAAGATCGGTGATACTCAAAGTGCAAATAGGTTTTATAAGGCTTTAAAAGTAGGCTATCCAGATAGCAAAGAAGCCAAAGCCGCTCCCAACAGAAACTAAAATTTACTCTTTTTTAGATATAATCTCACATTAATCAAAACTAAATTTCAAGGAGATTATTGTGAGTAAAGATCAAGTTATAACAATGTTTTATGAGCTAAAAGACGCTAATACTGGCGAAATTTTAGAGTCAAATATGCAAGAAGGTGGTCAAATTTCTTTTATTACAGGACATGGCCACATTATAGAAAAGCTTGAAGAAGAAGTTAGCAAGTTAAAATCAGGCGACAAAGCTACTATAAACATTAAAGCAGCTGAGGGTTGTGGCGAATACAATAAAGATGCCATCCAATCACTCCCAAAAGAGCAATTTGCCGGTATAGACCTACATGAGGGCATGGAGCTTTTTGGTCAAAATGAAGATGGCTCAAGTGTTCGTGTCATTGTTAAAGAGATCAAAGATGACGAAGTAACAGTTGATTTTAACCACCCATACGCTGGCAAAGATTTGCTATTTAACGTTGAAATTTTAGAAGTTAGAGGCGCGACTGAAGATGAAAAAGCAACCGGCATGGTAGCAGGCGCTCACACTTGCGGTTGTGGTGGACACGATCATGATCACGAGCATGAATGCTGCGGCGGTCACGGACATGGCGAAGGTGGTTGCGGTTGTGGCGGTCATGGAGATCATCACCACTAAGAAGCTAAAATGAAAAAATTTGCTTTTATTTTTGCGGGTCAAGGCTCGCAAAGTGTTGGCATGGGGAAAGATTTTTATGAAAATTTCTCTTCATCAAAACTTCTTTTAAATGATGCTTGTAACGACACAGGTATTGACTTTGAAGAGCTTTTATTTACACAAAATGACAAGTTAGACAAGACAGAATTTACTCAGCCTGCCATCGTTTTAAACTCGCTTATGAGCTATTTAGCTTTTAGCGAGCGCATAAAAACTAAGCCAGAGTTTAGCCTTGGTCACTCACTTGGCGAATTTACAGCTCTTGCGGTTAGTGGTGCTTTTAGTTTTGTTGAAGCGATTAGACTTGTAAATTTACGTGGTAAATTTATGCAAGAAGCGTGCGTTGGCAAAGATGCTGGCATGATGGTAGTGCTTGGACTTAGCGATGAAGTCGTTGAGGGGATTTGTAAAGAAGCACAGGATGAGGGATTGCAAATTTATGCTGCAAACTACAACTGCGATGGTCAGATCGTTGTAGCTGGCGTGAGAGCAGACCTTGCAAAATACGAGGCGAAATTTAAAGAAGCAGGCGCAAAAAGAGCGATGCTTTTAAATATGTCAGTAGCTAGCCATTGTCCTATACTTGAGCCAGCTAGTGTTAAACTAGCAAATGAGCTTGAGAGCGTTTTAGCTACAAATTTTGCCCCAGTCGTTTCAAACGTAAATGCAAAAATTTATACTGATAAAAATGAAGCATTAGTTCTTTTAAAAGAGCAGCTAACACATCCAGTTCGTTATAAGCAAAGCATCAAAAACTATGAAAATGGGGTTGATTGCTTTATCGAGCTTGGCGCGGCTACACTAAAAGGCATAAACAAAAAGATCACCGAGAGGCCGACATATAGCGTCACTGACATGGCTAGCCTTGAAGAGGTTGTGAAGATTTTGGAGGAGAGATGATAGCGATACTTGGAGCGATGCAAGAGGAGATAACGCCGATCCTTGAGATGGTTGGCGAGTATAAAACTACAGAGTACGCAAATAACAAATTTTACGAGGCAAAGTATAAAGGCAAGGACCTAGTCATCGCCTACTCGAAGATCGGCAAGGTAAATGCGGCCATCACTGCGACCTTGATGATAGAGAAATTTAAGGCTTCAAAGCTGCTATTTACAGGCGTTGCAGGCTCACTTGATGAGAGCTTAAAGATAGGTGGCATGCTATATGCCACTAGCCTTGTGCAGCACGACCTTGACATCACAGCTTTTGGGCATCCATACGGCTTTGTGCCAGGGACTAGCATCTTTGTAAAGAGCGATGAGGCGCTAAACGAGCTAGCCAAAAAAGTCGCTAGCAAAAAAGGCATGAGCTTAAATTCAGGCATCATCGCAACTGGCGATCAGTTCATCTGTGACAACGAAAAAAAAGAGTGGATCAAAAAGATATTTAATGCAAGCGCTACCGAGATGGAGGGCGCAAGTGTTGCACTAGCTTGCGAGACGCTTGGTGTGCCATTTTTCATCCTAAGAGCCATCAGCGACGGAGCTGGCGAAGAGGCGGAATTTGACTTTGATAAATTCTTGCAAGACTCAGCAAACGTGAGCGCTAAATTCATTCTAGAAATGGTGGAGAGCCTATGATAGATCTTAGCAAAAGGCTGCTTAGGCAGGTTGGCCAAACAAACGCTAGATATAAGATGATAGAGGGCGGAGATAAGATATTGCTTGGCCTTAGTGGCGGTAAAGACAGCCTCGCACTCGCTCACGTGCTAAAACATGTGCAAAATGTCACACCTGAGAAATTTGAATTTAAGGCAGTGACGCTAAGCTACGGCATGGGCGAAGACTACGCTTATCTAACTAAACACTGCAACGAGCACGGCATAGAGCATGAAGTTATAGATAGCTCGATATTTGAGATATCAAAGGAGAAGATCCGCAAAAATTCTAGCTTTTGTAGCTTTTTTTCGCGGATGAGAAGAGGATATCTCTACACCTATGCGCTAAAGCATGGCTTTAACAAGCTTGCGATCGCTCACCATTTAGACGACGCAGCCGAGAGCTTTTTTATGAATTTCACCTACAATGGCGCGTTAAGGACGCTTGCTCCAAAATACAGAGCAAAAAATGGCATCATCGTGATCAGACCATTTATCTTTGTGCGTGAGAGACAGCTTCGCGAAAATGCGATCAAAAATGAGCTAAGGGTTGTTGGCGATGAGGCGTGTCCTGCGATGAGATTTGACGTGAAGATGCCACACGCTAGATATGAGACCAAGCAGCTTTTGGCAAATTTGGAGAAAGAAAATCCAAAGCTCTTTACATCGCTTAAAGCAGCATTTGAAAATATTCACACAGATACATTTTTTGGTATCAATGAAGGCAGTGAAGAGTAAATTTAACTCTTCATTTCTGCCCTTTAAAGCTAAATTAAAACAAAATTTCTTACAACACATCCAAAAAGCCAAAACTCATTTTGAAGTAGGAATACTCCTTGCTTGTTAAATATAAATTTGATAAGCAAGGATCGTAAATGAGCATTTTTAGTGTTAGCACGCAAAAGTATAGCTCAGTAGCTACTGAGGCAAAAGCAAGGAAACTTCAAAAAGAGCAGTCTGAAAGTGTCAAATTTCAAAACGCTCTTGCAAATAATGAAAAAACAAAAGACATTGCACAAAATTTACAAAGACTTGAGCTTACTAAAGATACACAGCAAAGCATTTATAGCGTGAAATTTAAAGATAAAAACGAGCTTGGCTATCAAAGCGATAAGGCTGGCTTTATGGACGCTAGCTTTAATAAAGCAGCTGGCTTGCCACAGGACTTTAAACTTCACAACAAAGCAAAATAATATAAATAGCGTCCTTTATAGCAACGCAAGCGGCAAGCTTTTTGACAATGACGTCTTTGAAAATATCGACATAGCAGACACGATAGGACAGTATTACGCTATTTTTTCTCAGGTAATGGGCAATAGTTTAAATAAAGATAGTTTTACAAAGAGCGACTTAGCAAATCTACCAAAAGGCTACATCTCACAAGGGATGAAAGGCATCGATTTTAACGTAGATTTGAGTGATAGATCAAATATTGATTTTTTAAATAGTCGCAAAAACGAGGTCGTGACAAACATCTTTAGTAGCGAAGATGAAATGAAGCTCGCATCAAATTTAAGCGAAGATCTATCAAAACTAGGCATAAAAACAAACCTTAAAAAGCTAAATTTTGCAAATTTAGAGCAGAAAAACAGTGGTGGCTTTAGCCCAGACGTCTCTTACTATAAAACGGAATCTGGTTACAAAAAAGAGGCTTTGTTTATTAGTTTTCTAAAGTCTGAAAATCCTGCGATCCTAGAGGGTGGAGAGACTGCGCTAAAGCCTGAAGTCTTGCTAAATAACGCTTTCATAGCTGCCGAAACAAAGGATCATAGAAACAAAAGCTTAAGTGATGTGGCTAGTCTTAAAAAGCTAGCAGAAGATAGAGAAAATTTTAAAAATTTAGTGCTCGAGCTACTAAAAAACAGCGCCGTAAAGCCAAGTGAAGATAATATAAATTTAGCTTTTGACGAGCTAAAACAAATTTACGCTTTAGGCAGGCAAAAGTAGTTTAGACATCTCTCAAGATCGTCGTTTGATCTAGCCAAAGTAGCCAAATTTACTAGGTAAATCTTTTCATAAAAAAGACGATATCTTTGATGTGAGTTTGAGCTAAAAGGAT
>CAUUIN010000013.1:0-28091 GCA_963545295.1 uncultured Campylobacter sp.
GGTTTAGCACATGGTTGCGCTCGGCAAATCTACTAAGCTCATCAAGTGTGCTTTTATGGATTTTAAAGTCCTTTGGCAAGCCTGCGGCTTTGTTAAAATCAGCTCCCATAAAACCTGCTTTATCCACTGTGTAGCCATAAGCTTGAAGGTCATTAAAATTTAAAGAGACGAGACTGTTTTGAGAGGGAATAGTATAAGTAAATTTAGCTGGCTCTTGGAGTAATAGAATTAAGGAGAACACTTAATCACTATATTAGTGAAATATGTACTTCTTAATTCTTTTTTATTTAAGAAACTAAGAGAAAGGGGGTAAAAATGAGGAATTATGAAAAGATAACAGCACTCTATGAGAGATTAAGTCGTGATGATGAACTTCAAGGAGAAAGCAATTCTATTGTAAATCAAAAGAAAATCCTTGAAGAATATGCAGGTAAAAATAATTTAAGCAACATCATACATTTTACAAATGATGGAATAAGCGGAACACAGTTTGATAGACCGGGCTTTATGGCAATGATGAACGGAGTTAATCAAGGTAATATAATAGGTTGTATAATCGTAAAAGATATGAGTAGACTTGGCAGAGACTATCTTAAAGTCGGTCAATGTATGGAAATCTTAAGACAAAAGGGAGTTAGGCTCATTGCTATCAATGATAATGTAGATAGCTTTTATAGAGAAGATGATTTTACCCCTTTTAGAAATATTATGAATGAATGGTATACAAGAGATACTTCAAGAAAAATACAATCTACATTCAGGTCAAAGGGGGAAAGCGGAAAGCATACGGCAAGCTCTCCACCTTATGGATATATCAAAGATGAAAAAGACAAAGATAAGTGGATTGTAGATGAAAAAGCAGCGGAGATAGTAAGGAGAATATTCAATCTGACCATGCAAGGCAATGGTCCGTATCGAATAGCAAAGATATTGGAAAGTGAAAAAGTAGATATACCTGCTTACCATCAGCAAAAATTAGGATATGGACTACATCAAAGCAAAGTGTTTGAACATCCTTATCGTTGGTGCAGTTCTACAATTGTAAGTATCTTAAAGAAACAGGAATATTTAGGTCATACTGTAAACTTCAAAACAAGAAAGCATTTCAAGGATAAGAAAAGCAAATATGTATCTGAAGAAAACTGGCTGATATTTGAAAATACCCACGAGGCAATTATAGACCAAGAAACCTTTGATAATGTGCAAAGGATAAGAGGAAATGTAAAAAGGTATCCCGATGGTTGGGGAGAATATCACCCTTTAACTGGGCCTTATGTATTATGCAGATTGTGGCAGTAAAATGTATGTTCATAGAACAAGTAATTACAAAAATATTCCCTACTACACTTGCAGTGCTTACACGAAAGTACCCTGTGGAACGCTTTGTCCATCTACTCACAGGATAAAAGCGGAAGCAGTCTTAAACCTTATACAGGAAACCTTAAAAGACATTAAAAAATATCTTGATGAAGATCACGAAGCCTTTATCCGTTCCATTTAAAATGAAATGGAAGAAAAGGAAAAAGTAGAGATAGAAAAGACAAAAATAAGATTAATGGAAAGTAAAAACAGGCTTCAGGAACTTGAACGATTGATGTGCCGTATTTACGAAGATATGATACTTGAAAAAATACCAAGTAATAGATATGAGATACTTAACAGTCAATATGAAACAGAGCAAATAGCTTTAAGCAAAGAAATTAAAGACTTAGAGTTTGCAATATTAAGATATGAAAAAGAAACAGATAAGGCGAAAAAGTTTATATCTCTAATAAGCCGATATGAAAATTTTGATGAACTTACAACTACAATGATAAATGAGTTTGTAGAAAAGATTATTGTTCATGAAAGGAATAGAAAAAGTAGTCAAACATCAAAGCAAAAAAATAGAGATATATTTTAATTTTATCGGTAACTATGAGCCACCAAAAGAAGAATTGACTGAAGAAGAAGAAAGATTAAAAATTGAGGAAGAAGAGAGAAAAATCAAGGAAAGAAAAGATAGACTTCATCAAAACTACTTAAAGCGTAAAGTAAATGGAAAACAACAGGAATATGAGGAAAGGTATAAGGCAAGGAGAGAACAGAGAAAACAAGAAAAATTAAAGGTTCTGAAAAGGGCAGGTATACAAGTTAATAAGTTAGAAAAAAGAGATTGAAGTTAGTTAATCTCTTTTTTAGTACAGGTATCAAGTATATCAATTATGTTATTTGCAATTGCATGGATAACAGTAACGGCAACAGAATTACCAAACTGTTTGTAACTTTGAGTATCACTTACAGGAATGATATAGTTTTCGGGGAAGCCTTGAAGTCTTGCAGCTTCACGAGGTGTTAGTTTTCGTGGATTTTTTCCTTTTTGCTCAATAAGTATTTCACTCCCGTCTTTATAATATCTTGCAGATAATGTATTTGTATAAGGACTGTTTTCATTGAACAATGTGTAACCAAATCCATTTCCCTTTATTTTATGTTCTTTCTTTCGTCGTTGATGACCTTGCCAAAGTGCATTTGAAATGGTGTATTTAGTATCAACATTTTGCTCTAAAATATTTCCCACAGAAACATCTGGGCAGGGAGGAATTGGAAAAGAAAAATCTTTATAGTTATCTATTTTATCCTTATCAAATCCAACAATGTAAATACGCTCTCTATTTTGTGGAACACCGAAGTCTTTTGCTTTAAGTATAATAGAATGAACATCGTAGTTTAAATCCTTTAATGTTTTTTCTATTGTTTTATAGGTACGACCTTTATCGTGAGATTTTAGGTTTTTGACATTTTCAAGAAGAAATGCCTTAGGTCGTTTCTCTTTAATAATTCTTGCAATTTCAAAAAATAATGTTCCACGAGTATCTTCAAAACCAAGCTTTTTACCGGCTTGACTAAATGCTTGACAAGGAAAACCACCGACAATAATATCATGATTAGGAATATCTTTTTCAGATATTTTTGTAATATCTCCAAAAGGAGTTTCACCAAAATTTGCCTTATATGTTTTTACTGCAAATTTATCAATTTCACTACTGAATACGACATTTGTTTTACCTGTTTGGTAAAATCCAAGCCTTGTACCACCAATTCCGGCAAATAAATCAATGATTTTATAGGGGGCATTTTCATTATTGGGGAAAGGTACTTTTTCAGGAAATGATAAAATATGTTTCAGCTCAATGGACGATGGCTGACTTTCTCCATTTTCCCATCTGCGAATTGTCCTATCTCCGAATTTGGACATACCAACAGCATCAGCTAATTCTTTTTGAGTCATTTGTAATCTGATACGCTTATTTTTTATTAAAATAGCAGGGGAATTATCTATGACTTGTGGTATAATATTCATATATATTCTCCTTTTTATATATGTTATTTCAAGTTTATATTTATATATGTTATTTCAAGGACTAACTGTCCTCTATTTGACACTATTGTACCATATAGAAGAAAATTTTTCAAGAAAGGAAAAGAGTTATGGCAAATATTTCTCTTGATGAATATAAAAACTTAGTTAAAGAAAAAAGGAAAGAAGGCTTTAAACAGCCTTATGACTTAGTTTATGATAATTTTATTACATTAGGATACGACAAAGCCCCTAAAGAATTCTTTTTAAGTAATGCAAGTGAAGTTGTTGAAAAACTTAGAAATAGCTGTTGGAGTGAATTTCAGCCATTAGAAAAAGACTTTACTTCAAAAATGCTAAAAGAGTTAGTTGATGATGAGTATATCAAAACTCTTACACCAATAGAGGCAATTACTTGGTTTGTGGAAGAATTTCCGGAACATATATATGCTTTGACTTTGTCAAATACTCAAAGTAGGAGGAGTAGAGCAGGTAAAGAATTTGAAAGTATTATAGAACTCATTTTGATTGGTGCAGGGATTCCACTTGACAGTCAAGGTAATATAGGTAAACAAGAGTTTGTCAATAAAGGTCTTGGTAAATTGGTAGATTTAGTTTCTCCGGGTGTTTTAGAATACATTGTAAATAAGAGAAATACTGTCTTAATTAGTGCAAAAACCACATTAAGAGAAAGATGGCAAGAAGTACCTGAAGAAATGGGAAGAACAGGTGCAAGAGAAATGTTTTTAGCAACTCTTGATACTTCTATTAGCTCTGATGTATTGAACACTCTATATGAGGCTAATATACAAGTTACAACAACAAAAAATATAAAAGAAACATATTATTCCGATAATGAAAGGGTATTAACCTTTGAAAAGTTGGTTGAAATATGTTTAGACAATGTTTCTCATTGGAAAAATTTCAACTACACAGTAGAACAAAATGAGCAAATGATAGAGCTTATCTCTAAGCAAATTGAAAAACACCAAAATCATAAATTTGTAGAAGAATATTATGATGAGCGATTAAAAAACATAAAGAAGTAGACAAATTAGAATTTGTCGGTATATCATTAAATCGCATTTTTTCGATTAAACTATGGAATACAAAGGAGCAAATAATCATGAGCGAACAGAGAATCTATTGCATGGACCTTGTAAAAAAAGAGGATCCGGAAAAGGCTGTCAGAACACCGTTTTATCAGACAGAATCTACAGGCGGATCGGTCTGGGTTATCAAACCCGGTCAGACATTGCAAAAGCACTATCACCACAATTCCGACGATATATGGATCGTCCTTCAGGGAGAGGGAATATTCTACCCCCAGCCTAATGAAGAGGTTCCATTCAAGAAAGGCCATGTCATAGTATCGAAGAAAGACTCCTGCCACGGAGCAAAAAATACTGGAGATGAGGATATCATCTTTGTAAGTATAGTAGCACCTGTCCCTTCCGACTATGATCCTATAAACGAGTGACAGGAAAATAAAATTCCCGTTTGACAAAGGATTGTGATTATACTTGAGAAAGAAAAATGTTTATATAACATTGGGATACATAGCTGTATATCTGGTGATATATTGGTGAGAGCAACTTGATTGGTTGGCTATTTACTAATATTTCAACTGGTGAGCATAGTTATTTATATGGTTGGTTGCTCAGTAGTAATCTGTTTTGGTATGCACTTGCGATTTCTGCGCTTCCTTCTCTTTGGGGTAAGTTTAAGTTTTCGGCTGTTACTACGGCGGGATTTATTGTAGGTATTGTAGCAGGCATAATCGTTGAGAAATACAAGAAGTAAGTCAAATTTCAGTTTGTCGAGCTGAATAATACAGATTCAAGACGATAGAAAGTAAAACATCTATCGTCTTTTCTTATGAAAAAAACTTGAAAGGAGATGAAATTTATGGACAATAAAAACAGAATTAGAAAAAGTAAAAGAAAAGATTGAAAGCAAGTAAGAAGAAAAAAAATATGAAAAGAAACTATCTCAGCTTAAAAATCAGGAAAAGAAAATCAGAAAGCAAACGAGCCTTGAAGAAAGAAAAAAGCGAAACCATAGATTGATAGAGCGAGGAGCAATCTTAGAAAGTTTAATTGAGGGAGCAAGCGAGAAAAGTAATGAAGGAATAAAGGCTATTTTGCAAAGAGCATTTCAAAAAGACTAAGAAACGCAAGGACATAGTATAATTGTAATTCCCTTAGATTTTCTAAGGGCGCAATTATACACCCTTTAGGTGTCCTTGCGACCTGCGGTGCTTTTACCCTTGCGGGGAGCAAAGAAAAAAGCCGAAGCATTTTTCCGTATTAAAGGCAAAAGACAACTGAATATAATTCATTCGCTTTTTTATCATCAAGGGTAAAGCACATTCACTATCGCTCACCCTTGACAATAAAAATTTGAAACAGATAGCTTACATTAAGCCGACATACTGAAACAACAAAAGTTAAAAGTATAGTCGGCTTTTTCTATTGTACCGTTTCAAAACGCTCATTCAGTTTATAGAAAAGCAAAAGTATTTTTAAGACCGACATCTAAAACAACAAAAGAAAAATAAGAAGATGACAAATGCCACATTCCCAAAATGGGAGTGTACCTAAATCAAAGACAGTACTAATCAAAGGGGGTAGTGAAACACGACTTCCTTAAAAGATAAAAGGAGTAACGATTTGTTGCTACATTTTCATAACAAAAGATAGGAGAGAAAAATGGCAGATAAAAGGATGTTTTCAATAAAGATAGTGGATAGCGACTTATTTTTGGATATGCCATTAAGTAGCCAATGCCTGTATTTTCATCTATCTATGAGGGCAGATGATGATGACTTAAAAATTCTAATTACAAAAGGTTTTGTAATTGTCTTTTAAAGAGGGGTTATAGTCATTACCTATTGGAAGATAAATAACTACATCAGAAATGACAGACGAAAAGAAACGATGTATCTTGAAGAAAAGCAAAGTATAACGCAAACGGAAAATGGAGCATATATCAAGGTTGAAAATCTTGGTATACCAAATGACAACCAAGTGTCAACCGTTTGTCCGCATAGTATAGTTAAGGGTAGATTAGATAAGAGGAGAATAGAACAGGTTGCCCCAGTGTCCCTTTATGGAGAGTATCAAAATATTCATTTAACCGATGAAAAATACCAAAATCTAAAAGATAGGCTGAAAGGTCATACAGATACAATGACTGAAAAGCTATTAAGATATATCAAAAGTAAAGGCACAGACTACAAAGACCACTATGTAACAATCCTTAATTGGTATGAATTGGTATGAACAGGATAAAGAAAAGCTATCACAGAAAAATAATCAAAATAAAAGCCATAGAACCTATTCAACCAACTATGAAGACAGCGACAGCCTATAAAAGGTGTTTTTAATGGTTTAATCATAAAAGAGGTGTCAGACTATGGTTAAGATAAAAATAAGCCTTAAAAACGCATTATAGAGCCTGATGTAGAAAAGGAGACTAAAATTATGAATGATAAAGAAAATATGATTACTACAAAAATTCAAGGGACAGATTTTATCTACAACAAAGATACTCACTATGAAGAAGACGGACATATCTATTGCAAGATTTGTAATGAAAGAATAGACGGTAAGGTAATTCCGATGTTGGATAAGCCTATGATTATCAGAACGGCTTGTAAATGTGATAGAGATAGAGCTGAACAAGAAAAAACTGTTAAAACAAGATAGGTTGAGACAAAGCTGCTTTATATCCAAAAATCAAATAGCCTACACCTTTAAAAATGCCGATGAAGATACAGATAAGGAAATCATCAAAAAAGCAAAGAACTATGTAAAACATTTTGAAGAAATGAGAAAAGATAATGTTGGACTGTTACTTTACGGAAATGTAGGAAGTGGCAAGACCTATGTAGCTTGTGCTATTGCCAACGCTATAATTACAGAATATAGCCATACAGTAAAAATGAGGAACTTTGCACAGATATTAAACGACTTACAAAAAGGCGGCTTTAATCTTGATAGAAACGAATATATCGAATAGATAACAAGCCCTACCCTACTAATTCTTGATGATTTTGGAATAGAGAGAAATACAGAATATGCCTTAGAGCAAATTTACAATGTAATCAATGCAAGATACCTAAAGGCAAGACCAACCATTATAACTACTAACCTTAATTTCAAAGATATAGAAAAAGAACAGGAAGATATAATGCTTGGCAGGATTTATTCAAGGATAATCGAGATGTGTTTACCTCTTAGGATAACGGGACTTGATAGAAGAAAAATACAGAGCAAAGAAAAGCTGAAGAAAGCACAAAACTTAATAGATGAATGAGAGCGATTGGAAAAGTAAAAAATTCTAATCGCTTTTTAATTGCAAGAAAAGGAATGATGATATGCAAAAAAATAATACAGAAACAAAAACAATAAAGAAGATTGGAAAAACTACCTATGAAGTTGTTGTACATTTTAATAAAAATACTACTGAAACAATGCAAGACAAATTGAAACGCATAATGCTTAGAGAAATTGAGAGTGAAAAACATCAAAAAAATGATAAAAATGATTAGAAAGTCCTTGACAAGTTGTTACAGGTTTGGCTCGCTAATCTTTTCTTTGGTCTTTTGGTTAAAAATATCACTAAAATTTGCAGACCTGCCTTGTTTGTGCTGTTGCTTAGTGTATGAATTTATATTGGTGCTTAAGATGCTAATATCATTCGTGGTTTGCCTCCTAGCTTCTTGCTTTTTAAGTTTTAATTAAAGTAACCATAAAATAATTGACTATCCAAATTTATCAGTCAAAATAAACAAGTGACAAATATGCCAATCACAAAAATTACAAAAATTTACTTTTACTAAGTCATTCTTTGGTGGGACTGATTTAATTCCAGTATGCGCCAAAATTCAATTCAGATATTAGGGCGAGCATACTCTATGTAGCTACAAAATGTTACCATTTGCATCTCCATAGAGGCTCGCAAGGATAGCTTGCCGCTCCCTTGACCCACGCTTAAAAAATATTTTCTTTATTAAAGTGGCCATGCAAGATAGGCTTTTTTTAATAAAAGCTTAAGTTGATTAAAGGCAGCCATAAGAACAAAAATAATTAGACTAAATTATTTTTTATGATCTACAAAATATATTTTAGTATATTTTTAAAATGGCAACGTAACAAATAATGTTTGGAAGTAATAAATGAGATGATTATGTAATAAACTTAGTAGAGTCTCTACGTTTAAAACATATCTAGACTTTGAGTTTTTTCCTTGCATACATCACCCACATGGTGATATATGCTGGCTTTTTGGGAGTATTCACGCTCCTCTATAAATTCTCTACATATTCTTGTAGCATCTTGTGCTCTATCTGTAAGCTCTCGTATTCTTCTCTCAAATTTTGGAATTTTTCTTCTAAATTTTCTAATTTTTCTTCCAAGCAAGATATTGAACTCTCGTACATATCTCTTTGTTGCTGCAAAGATTCCGTTAAGGCGTCGTTGCAATCTTTGTTCAAGCTCTTGACTTTCTTTGTTAGCTCTGTCACATTTGTCTGTAATATCGCGAGCTTCTTCTCGCAGTCTTGTTGCAAATTCATTGTTTCTAATTCGTGCTTGCTCCTTTCGTCTTCGATCGTCTTCGTCAAGCGCTCGTTCTCTTCTAGCAATGCTTTCTCTAATGCTGTCATCCTCTACTCCATTTTCATTAATATAAATTTCCTGCTCTCGTTCTCTATTATCTCTTTGTCTTTTGGAATCGATATGTAATACTCCCTCTGGGTTTTGTCTGCAGTAGGTTGGCTGTATCTCCATTGTTTTGGTATCGTCCAAGCTACTTCTTCCTTTAATATCATTGCGTGCACTACCCAGCCAATTGCTATTCCCAAAATTAGTGCGGTAGCCGCTGATAGCGAGATTATCACCGATCTGTCCTTGTGATGCAAGGATATTGTTTTTTGAAGTTCTTTCGACATATCTTTCTTGATTAAATCTATCTCTTTTAGCAATAAGCTCCTCAAGTTTTCGCCTATTTTCTCTGCACTCTGCTTGTGTATTTCTATCATGGAATTCTCTAATTCTTCTGCTTGAGCTTTGGCTGAGTTCTCCAAGTCTTTGAGCACTGGTGAAGTCTGCATCGTATATTCCTCCTTTTAGACGATTTTTTGTTTTTTTAGTAGGCAGTATGATCGTTATGCCTTTTTTGTTGATCCTGGTTATTTCGATACCATTTTGTTTAAGAAGTTCAATCATGTGGTCTCTATTTTTAATATAGCCTTGCTTAACCAGATCGTGCAACTTTTGGTCTAGCTCTTCTAAATTTTTATAATGATTGATGTTTTTCTTGCTAGACAATATAGTTTGCTCTTTTGCTGGATCATCTGGACTTGATAGTCCATACTCATCGTTAATGATCTTTTTGATTAGATCTATTCTAGTTTGATCATATTTGGCAAAATATGGATTAAATGATTTTCCTGTTTTAAGATCAATCTTGGGAACTAGGAAATTTAATTCAAGCCGACCATCCTTGTCTGAATGCTCTACCCATAATACATTTGTACGCTCACGCATATACTCACCCAAAAGAGCATATTCAAAATCCTTGATAATTTTTAATTTCTGCTCTTCAGTCAGAAAGTTGTGCCTCTCTTCAAATGATAAAACACCAAAACAAGTCTTTTGTTTATAGGTGATGCCTTTTATAATGGCTCTAGTTAAATTTTCATCACCTTTTATAACTCTTGCTGTTCCAGCAGCCTTTCTCTCATTTAAAAGGTAATTTATACTCTCAA
This sequence comes from uncultured Campylobacter sp., assembly GCA_963545295.1. Taxonomy (GTDB): domain Bacteria; phylum Campylobacterota; class Campylobacteria; order Campylobacterales; family Campylobacteraceae; genus Campylobacter_A. Next base: position 10,116 of record CAUUIN010000013.1, read on the forward strand.
GGCCACCACCAGTATAAGTAGGAAGAAATTTAACTAGCATCACTAGTGCCTTTATTTGTATTGATACAAGGCAAATCAAGCAACATATTATTTACCCAATGCTTCATAAACTTTATGCAAGACATCATTATCGTCTGCTATGATCTCAATACCAACTCTATCTAGGCTTTGCCCACTATTTAATTTGGCGGCTATTTGGTTTATGTTTTGTCCATGTCTAGATAGTTCGGTTAAAAGCTCCCTTATAATTGGTGCATGAATCTGCTTAGACAACATAGCTCTTAAGGCAAATTTTGAGAAAGTTAGGCCACTTTCTTGTAATTTATCATTAATTGCCAACCATTCTGTGTTGCTTAGCCTAAGCCTTTTAGTTATGACTTTGGTTATCTTGCGCTTTTTTGTCTTTTTAGAACTCACGTAAATTTACTCCTAATCTAAGAGGAAGCTACTCAAAAATCTTATGTCATAAAAATTTTTGGCAGACTTACTCTTTAAATATCTTTTAAGATTATTTTATAAAAAATCATAGCCTAAAACAAGGAATCTGATAGGCTTCAGGCCACTAAAATGCGTATTTTTAGAAAATACTATGAAATATATAATATAATTTTTGTAGCTTCTGGATTTTCTCTTAGAAATTTAGCTCAGTATGAAATAAAATAGTAAAAATAATAAAAATATAGAGGTTGTGCTCATCATAAAAAGAGCACTTTAGATAGGACAAGTTAGTAACATAAAAATAGTTACTAACAAATCAAAGATGACTGAAAGTCTAGCTTTATGCTTAGCTAAATTTATCCTTTAGTATCTCGTATACTTCATTGTTCTCTCTTTTGCCGACAACTAGCACCAATACTACGATCTCGTCATCTTTTACTTGATATGCCAAGCGATAGCCGACATCTCTTAGCTTGATCTTATAGACATCTTCATAGCCTCGTAGCTTGTCTTTGGCGACCTTTGGGTTTTCTAGGCGTTCGCTAAGCTTCTTTTTAAACTGCACTTTTATGCTATTGTCAAGTTTTTGCCACTCTTTTAAAGCGCTTGGTAAAAATTCTAACTCATAGCTCATCTATGCTTACTTTTACTGGTTTTTCACCACTTGCTAGGGCAACGTCTACTGCCTTACTTAGATGATACTCTTCTATTATCTCTGTCATTTTTTCATAGATAGCGCTAGGCACTAGATAGGCACTAGGGACATTGTGGTTTAGTATAGCTACGACATTATCTCCAGCTTGTTTTAAAATTTGAGCTGGAGACTTTTTTAACTCGCTTATGCTAGCTGTGAAATTTGCTTGTATCGTTTGCATTTTTATCCTTTATTTAATACCTAAAATAATACTAAAAAAGATATAAGAATAGTCTTAAAACTCATGCTATTGAAATTTAGTCCTATTCATTTTCATACGATACCATCTCTACTTTAGCCTTTAGTGTGTTTGCATTAATAGGCTTGGCATAAGTGTTTAGTAAAATTTTATACTGCTTTTCATGTCCTACTATCTGGGCTATAAGGTTAGCTTCTACCTCGCGTTGCACTAGATAGTCTATAAAGTAGTGCCTAAAAGAGTAGAAGGTCTTTTTAGAGTCTTTGTCTATAAACTTTCTTTGGATCTGGCTTCTAAAAATTTCAGAGAAGTCCTTATTGCTTACCTTAAATATATTTCCGCTTTTCTTGCTATTAACATATTCTAGCAGACCTAGATCTATGAGCTTACTATGAATAGGCACAAACCTAATGCTGTTTTTGGTCTTGGTGGTTTTACCATCATTTGTGTTTATGTTAAAGCAGTAAATCCCATCTTTTAAAGCTATATCTTCCTTATGAAGCTGTGTGATCTCTTTTATCCTCATGCCACTATAAGCAGCTATCATTGTGACGTAGTAGAGCTCACTAGCCTCTATCCTTGAACTTGGTGATTTACCACTTTGTTTGATACTAGTTACTATCTCAAAGATCTTTCTAGCTTCTGATGCTTCGTATGGAAGCACTGCCCTTTCGCTAGGGTCTATGTCTATCTTGACATTCATTTTTGCAGTTATGCTTTTACTTATATAGCCGCTATCAAAGCAGTAGTTAAAAAACTGAATAACCCTTATCATATATTTTTGGATAGTAGGCTCAGAGAGTTTATCGTCATTTTCTCCTAGCTTAAGTATCTGAGATAAACTTTTATCTTTATACCTGCTCTTTTGAGCTAGCTTAGTTGGAATTTTATAAAGAAGATCTCTAAATTCAAGCAAGTTATCTCTTGTGATCCTATAAACTGGCGTATCTTCGTTAAAGTATAAAAATAAGAGCTTTTTTACGCCAGTAACTAGTCTTTGCGTATCTGGCGACCACTTGTCAGCTCTTTTAGTGTTTGTCTCAAATATCTCGAATGCATCCTTTAAGCTCTTTTGATCTTCTAAATTTAAAGCTGAAAATTGATTGCTAGAGCCAGATGCCACTTGCAATGCTTGCCTGATCTCATACTCTTGTGTTACTTGGGCGCTAGGATTAAAAATACTAAAGCTACTATCGTCATCTAATTTTATCTTGATATTTTTTGGTGGATTTGGATCCAATATGATATCTTCCATGCTTCTATGGCTATTCTTTGTTCTTACTAGCTTTAAATTTGAAGTTGAGCCATACTTTTGATCTAGTATGGCATAAACCGTTTCGCTAATCCTCTGAGCCATAGCCTTAAGCTGTCCATCCGTAATAGGCAAACAACCGCTATCTTCAAGCTCTTTTATATTTTCTTGGAATGAAGCTATGTCCTTAGCGTCAAACGAACTAGGTTTGGCATGTTTGGCTAAGTTATCACTAGAATCATCTTCAAGGAAACAGTGCTCACGCTTGTCATCAAAGAGCACACTGCTCTTCTCAAGCTTTGATACAAGATAGTTAAGTGTTAGTATGTTTTTCTCTAAAAGAGTTTGCCCTATGTTCTCTTTATTCTTGCTACCAAGAGCGCCAGCAGTGTTAGTGATATTACTTATATCCTTAATTAAAATTTGAGGCAGACCGCCATCTATCAAACTTTGTTTAAAGTAGTCATTGAGCGCATTTAGAAATTCTACATCCATCTTCTTATTAAGAAGAGAGTGCTCTTTGATGCTCTTACTAAGCTTTACTTTCATAAACGAATTTACAAAAGATTGGATTATGCTATCACCAAGATTCATGTGAACCGCCCTTTTTATCAAGTAAAGATTGTTGTCTAGAATTTTAGCCCTTTTTCTGGCTTTTTCCAAGAGATTAGTGGATGTGGAGAAGCAAATTTCTCGCTTTTCGTTAAAAAATTTTCTAATGCTTGGAGCAAGTGTGGCTCGGTAGTAATATATACCGTTTCGCTCCCTTAAGTGTTGTCCCATATTTAATAGCCAACCGGTCAAAAATGGAACAGTTTTATGTAACTACTAAGTAAAAATCGTCTAAAGTGCGTATTTCAGGCTTTCAGGAGCTCATATAAAAAATCCTCATAAGCCGGAGGTCGGGAGTTCAAGTCTCCCCCGTGACACCAAAACATCCTATTTTAGGCACTAGCAGTGATGCTTTTGTTCTTTCCCTTTCTTTAAAATTTCCTTTAAGAGTGGAACACTTAGTTACTAAAGTGGGACAGTCTCTTAAAAATTCCAATGATTATAAAGCCATCACCCTTTTAATACCATAAAAATAGATTTACTTTAAAATTTTACTTCTATCTATTTATATCAAATCCCTTAAATACGCACTTTTAGCATTTATCCTTTTACTATTTTTAATTTGTTCTTCTTAAATGACATATTTTTTTACAAAATTTTGCATTTCTAGCTACGATTTTTTTCAAAATTGGTGTAATTACTATAAATACTTTTAAAAGGAAAAAAAATGAATCAAATTTCATTAATAGCAAAAACTGCTAAAACAAAAGAGAGTTTTTATAGTGAGGTGATTTACCATGGCTAATGCTTACAAGATAAAAGGCAACAACTTAGTCATAAACGTGAGGTTAAAATTTTTAACTTATGGTATAGCCATAGGTAGATTTGCACATGCATGTCGCGAAAAGGATCAGACTAAACATATAAAATATCTTAGAAAGAATCCAACCACTTCTAATCGTTACAAGCTTCTAAGCGAGTTTAATGGCAATGGCAATATGAGGGATGCTAACAGCAAAGATGATGAGCTGCATAATAGAGCCTTTGTAAAGAATTTACTCAAAGGCTTTCAAGAAAGCTTTGAGAAGGACTATACAAAGCAGTCCTATACACAAAAACGAAAAGGCAAAGAGACTCTTATATATAAATCTTGGCGTAAAGACATGGCTGGTTTTTGTGAAGTCATCATCACATTTGGTACAGACAGAGAGAAGGAGCCAAAAGAAGGGCTAAACGACGAAGAGTCAAAATTTATAAATGAAAACATATGCATGGATAGAGTAATGAGATTTGTAAACGCATACTGTGCGAAGTATGGCGTAAAGTGTCTGCTTGTGGCTGAGCATAATGACGAAAAGACCAAGCACTATCACATCATCTTTACAAACTACAACTTTGAGAAGCATGCAAATTTGAGATTTAGCGGCAGGTCAAAAACAGCAAAATTTGGTAAAGAGCTACAAGATATGGGAGCAGAGGCATTTGAAGGTCAGGTACTTCGTGGTAAGCCAAGTAATAATAGACACAAGAGTTTAACCCAAATGCACCAAATAGCAAGAGAATATCAAAGTGAGAAAGAGTTAAAAGAGAAAATTCAAAAGCTTATAGAAGCTAAAGCAAATAAGTATATGAAAAAGAAAGAGCCTTTGTTGGGCGACGAGTACTTTAGATTAGAGCCAAATGAAAAAAGAGCTTTAGTAGTTAACCTTAAAAATTTTGTTTTTGAACAAATGCAAGAAAGCATAACCATCACATCTGATGAGCAGCTAAAAGAAAAGGTAGAACTTCTTGCTGGGCAAGTAACAGAACAAAGTAAAATCATAGAGGAAGATAAAAAGAAAAGCTTAGAAGTCTTAAAAGAAAAAGAACAGCTAGAAAAAGAGCTAGATGATTTAAAAGAGACCAAAGCTGAGCAAGGCAAAGAGATAACGCATCTTAAAAATAGACTAGAAGCATATACTAATCAGCAAACAAAGATAGATGAACAAAATGCATTGTTAAAGAGCAAGGATAAAGAAAACCAATCTCTAACACGTAAAACCGAAAGTTTGCAAAGTGAAAATACTGAGCTAAGAAATTTTAATGACAAAAGCTTAGGTCTTTTGCTAGAAATAGCAAATAGTAACCCAGAGATAAAAGAAATGATAACAAATGAGTTACCAGAGCTAAGGGGTAAATTTACAAAAGATGATGCTGGGATGGAGATGGGGTAGAGAAATTTTCTAGAGATATCCAAAGTATAGCAGTAATATAAAATACCTAAGTTTTTTGGGAGCCTTTATTTTTAGAAGTTTAGTTTATAATAGAATTTTCCACTTTTTTATTGCAAATTTAGCTGGACAAAATTCTCAGATAAAATATTTAGCTAATTAAAGTAGATGCAAGACACCTTTTATCTCCATGGTTGGTATAAGACAGTGGCTATAAAAACAAAAATCCTAAAAGTCATTTAAAAGATAAAACACCATAAAAAATGTCATTTATTTATATTATAAATATCTTTTATATCGTACTCCAGTACAATAGATATATACTTCTAAAATTTATATAATTCTTCCAATTTTAAATAAATCATACTCAAGAACAAGGAGAATATGATGCCTAAAGAAGCTGGAGTAGTTAAAAGCATAAGCGGAGGAATAGTAAGAGCACTTAATGACCTAACAGGAGAGGTAAGACAATTAAGTATAGGAGATATTATATACCAAAACGAAAAGATAATCACAGATAGCTCTGATTCTAAAGTAACAATAACTCAAACTGATGGTAAAGATATAACTTTAATAGGTAAAGACACTTTAACTCTAGATCAAGACTCTAATAATAACAAAACAGTAGCTGATGTCTCAGCTTTACAACAAGCAATCTTAAGTGGAACAGATCTTAATGCTCTAGAAGAAACTGCTGCAGGTGGTCCACAAGCAGGTGGCAATGGTGGAGATGGTGTAAGTCTATCTTCTGCTAGTTTTACAGAAGGGGGTCACATTAGTAACATATATGCTAATGTAGAAGCTATAGATGCTTTAGCTCTAGCAGCAGGTGGAGATAATAGCTTTGGTGTAAGTGGTGGAAATGACTTATTAAAAGATACTGCGCCAACACCAGAACCTCAACCGCAGCCGGAACCGACGCCAAAGCCTAGAACAGCCTTAAATATATCGGCCGCGCAAGACGTATCCGAAGGCGGAGTTATGACTTATGACCTATCTTTACCTACTGCATTGACAGCTAGACCTACTACATTAAATTTAAATTTTAGTGGCGGAGTAGCTGGAAAAGATTATGATGCAAACTCTATAGAGTACTCTGTTGATGGCGGTTCTCATTGGACAACTGGTACTATTGTAAATCTTGCCGATGCAAACCAAATAAATAACGTTAAAGTAAGAGTAAAAACGATAGACAACTATGGACTTAAGGATGTTGATCTAGCTAACAATCCTACCGCAATGGGTGTCAATCAAAACCAAGGTGAACAAGACGGAAGCAAGTATTCTAATCTAAACGGAGTAGAGTACGGCGTATATAAAAGAAATTTAACTCTAAGCGTAACTACCGACAACGATGAGGTTGCTAACTCTCAAGCTAATGGCAAAATTATCGATAATGACGATTACATAAATATAAATGGAAACTCACAAACAGATCATGAAAAAATAGATACAAAAGAAGGAGATGACACCGTAAATATTACTGGAACCCTTAACGGTACAGATGTATTTACAGGAAATGGTGACGACATAGTTAAAATAAACAATACTATCGGAAACAATGCTCGTTTCTTTACCGGAGATTTTGGTAGACAAAGCGATAACGATATAGTTGAAATAAATAATAGCAACTTAACTAGAATTGACTACACTGGCGGAATAATCAATACTGGCTTCAGAGGCAACGACACTATAGCTATAAAATCCAGTACTATAAAAGGTGTTACCAGCCCATTTTATATATCACCTAGTGATACTGGCATGAATGACGTAACTGTAGATAAGTATTCCACCTTAGAAAACGTTCATATTGAAAACCAAGGCGGCGGAACGGTAGATTTGTCTGGAAACCTAAAAAACGTTCGAGTAAGCGTTACGAATACTGACCTATACAATAATGGAACAAACCATGAGTATAAATCCGTAGTCAATATACACAATAATATGACGGGCGACTCGATAGACGCTGATTACTCAAGTATAATGACGGGACATGGAACTGATCATATAAATATAGACGAAGGCGTAACAATAGATAGAGTTCAGTTCCAAATGAACGCTGGAGACGATACGCTAGATCTAAAAGAAGGCGTTACTTTTAAGGGAGGTAATATCTATTTGGGTTCAGTAGATCCTAGTGTTTTTTACTCTAGATTTCCAGGAATGCCAACTCCAAATTTCCCAGCATTTACAGACAACGATACGCTTAACGTAAAAGCTGGCGCTACTTTGGAAAATTCAAAAATTTCAACACAGGATGGAACCGATACTATTAATATAGAAAAAGGTTCTACCGTAGATAACAATACCATAGGAATGGGTAAAGGCATAGACACTATAAATATCAATGGAAACGTATCAGGCATGACCGTAAAAATGGGAGAAGATAAAGATACAGTAAATATCGGCGAAGGGGTTAAAGTAAAAGATTCTGAATTTTACGGCGACTCTGATTGGTATTACGGCTCAAATAATGGCTGGAAAAATCCTAAAGGTTCTAAAGATACGTTTAATATAAACAAGGATGCCGAGTTAGAGAATGTTACGATTTACGGCGATGCAAAATCAGACGAATACAACACTTATCTTAGCAATGCCTCTTACAATAGAATAAAGGAAATCGTTAGCGGAGACGACGATATAAATATAGGTGAAGGGGCAAAGCTAAAAAATGTAACTATTTATGGAGATTCTAATTTTGCTGATCCAGTCATGAATAATAACATGAGAAACTACTCTAATATCGAGATAAAGGGTGGCAACGATACTATAAATATAACCAAAGGCACTAATTTAGATAACGTAAAAATTTATGGAGAAACTGGCGACGATACAATCACAATCGCAAAAGACACAAAGCTAATCAATAATACTACTATCGACGGTGGAGCCGGATATGATACGTTAAAAATCGCCGATGATAGTGTAGATCTTACTAAAGTTAAAAATATTGAAAAACTAGATTTAACCGAAGGTAATCACAACATGATCCTATCAGCTAAAGATGTTTTAGATATGACTGATAGTAATAATAAACTAAGAATAGATGGTGATAACAATGATAATATAACACTACAAGGTAGATGGGATAAGGCTTCTACACCTAATGATGAAGGCTATTATATCTATACAAAAACAGAAGAAAGTCACACCATAACCTTAGAAATTAAAGACACAGCAGTACAAATTGATCTTTAAAAATTCAACCAAAACGCTTTAATCCCAAAGGAAAATTTCTTTGGGATATTCTTTTTTATCATTAAATTTTTATAATCGTTTATATTTTTAATCTATACAAAAAGACTTATTTTATTTTTTATAAATTTCCTACAATAAAAGATAAGATTATTTCAATATGAAATAATTAAGCAAATTTACAAATATCAAATAAATAGTTTTTATGAATTATGACTAAATAAAAATCTGAGCACTCTATAATTAGTCAATATTTCACCTAGCCAGTAACCTCCTTTTATCCTCAATGTTTAAACTTATAAAATCGATGCCGAAAAGTTTTTAAATTTTAACCATTTAGAATTTGACCCATCGCGCCGAATTTATATCCTAAGAGACAGTTTAAAAGCAAGGTTTGATATGCCGCTGCAAAAGCATGATCTGGATGATGAGAGGTAAAGACTTTTGATTAGGCTTAAATGAAAGACATCAAGGTGTGACGTAGGCTCGTCCATGACGAGAATTTTAGACAGTAGTACGAGCGAGCTATAAGTGCTAGTTGCATCATGCCACCGCTTAGCTCATCTACGTTTAAATTTAATTACTCACTAACGGACTGTTATCTGTACAGCTTCCTCGGTCATCTCCCTATCCTCCGCGCTCGACCTTGAGACATACCGACGTTCGCGTTTACGCCCATTAAAATCAGATCCTTTAAATTAAAGCTATCGCTTTGGAGTACGCATTATACGAGCTTGGCGCGCTCTTGACTACCAAGAAGGGGGGGGGTATGATAGCGGCCATCAATCAAGATTTGACCGTCTTTTGCTTTTAAAATCCCCAAAATAACCTTTGAAACGTAAATTTGCCTACGCCGTTTGTATCTAAAATCACAAGCGTTTCACCACTATTTAGGTTATGGCTCAAATTTTGTAAAATTTGTAAGAAAAGCTTAAATTTTCTATGCTTAAGACCATCTTTTGTCATTTTTAACTATAATGAAGCCGATCATGGGAGCTCCTATAAGTGTGATTAGGATACTTGGTAGAATTTCAGCCGAGTTAACACTTCTAGTCGCGATGTCGGTTAGCATCAAAATATCCCACCTAAAATCGGAGTTTATATTTTGGTGCTCTTACCATCATCTCTATTTATACTAAAGCAAAGCACTTTGAGCTGGAGACTTTTTCAGCTCGCTTATGCTAGCTGTGAAATTTGCTTGTATGGTTTGCATTTTTATCCTTTATTTAATACCTAAAATAATACTAAAAATTATAAAAATAACCTAAAAGCTCTAATATCGTAACTATACTAACTATATTTTATCTACCTTCAGGATCTAGTCCATTTAGGATGTAGCCAACCTCTTTGTCGCTTAGATCATAATGTAAAAATTCTTTATAAAATTTCTTTGTCTCAGCTTCGATATTCACATCTTTAAAAAGCTCAGGATGCAGAGTCTTTGCCGCCCACAAAATTTGTAATGCTCCCTCGGCACCATATCTATCCCAGCTAAAGACGCCAACTGGATTTACAAAAACTTTTTTGTTTTTTACTGCATTTGTGCCAGCATATATAGGATTTTCATATATCTTTTCTATGGCATCTGGCGACTTGGCTCTACCTATGATGATCACATCTGGGTTTAATTTTGGTATCTCTTCAGCATTGAGCTCAAGCATATTGCCCTTTGCTTGCACCGCATTTACACCGCCTGCAACGCTGATCCACTCGTCTATTATGGTGTTTGAGCCGTCCGCTTTAAATAAATTTTTGCCTTCTGCTATGTGAAGCACTTTTGGCCTCTCATTTTGGGCGATCTTGTCTGTTTTGCCTAGCACTTTTTGAAGGTTTTGATCAAAATAGTCGTTAAATTTCTTTGCTATCTTTGGCGCGTCACCGCCTATCACCTCAGCCATGATAGATACGCTCTTTTTCATATCTGCGTGGTTGGTAAATGACGGATAAAGCACGGTAAAGCCGTTTTTAACTAGCTCTTCTTTGTTGTTTTTATCAGCAGCTATGACGATATCTGGGTTTAGTTTGACTAGCTCTTCAGCCTGCAAACTCTTGCCATTTACGCCATTTGGTATGCTTGAAATTCTAGGATATACGTGCGCAAACCACTTGTTATTTTTGATGAGATCAGTCGTCGCTACTATCTTATCAGCCCCGCCTAGCATCAAGACGATCTGGTTATTTGCATACCAAAGCGTGGCGATCTTTTCTACATTTACTGGGACTTTGACGATGTCGCCAGATATGTCTTTAACCTCTCTAAACTCGGCCGCATTTAGCGTAAGGCTAGCAAACAGCACCAAAAAAATCATGAAATTTTTTTTCATTTTCTTCCTTTTTAAATTTATTAAATATATTTTTCTAATTTTAAAAAGAAAATGGTGTTTTAATTGTATAAATTTACTTCACAAAATACTCTTGTGCTAGCTTTTTATCTTCAGGCCTAATAATAAATTTCTCATTAGCGATACTAACTTCAAATTCATCTTCTCTACTAGCTCTTGTATATGCTAGTGCGAGCCTTGCAGCAAGCTCCTTGTCGGCCTTGCTAGCATTTTTACTTATGAAGCTAACAGCTCCCACGATGTCGTCACTCTCTTTAAATTTAACCTGATCAAATTTATCGTTTGCATGCTCTAAAAGTGCGTTATTATCGCTCTCGTCGCGGCCTATTATCATTTTAGCGCCATCAGGCAAACGCAGATGTCTGCCAAGCTTTAGCCACACGACGTCGATATCTCGCATCTCTTTATCAAATTTCAAGTAGTCTTTTATCTTTACAGCAAAGCTCTCGATCGTTAGCAAACAGCCACCTCCTGGCGTTGCAAAGTCCTCAAAGCCAAATTCTTTTGCCAAAGCAAGTTGCGGCTTTCTGTCACGCCCGCTTATATCAAGTAGCTTCTCTCTATCGACCCAGCCCTCGCGCTCTGGCTTTGTTGGTGGCAAGAGCTTGGCACACATCGGACGAAGCACTAGATCATCCTCGTCATCAGCTAGGCGCTTAACCTGAAAAAGTGCGTCTCTGCGCTGGCTCATCGGCCTTTGACCCACAACTTCGCCTGTGATGATGAAATTTGCATTTTCGCTTTTTAGCATATTTAAAGCTGTTTTAAACATATATCCGTGGCAGTCGATGCAAGGGTTAAACTGCTTGCCATAGCCGTATTTTGGGTTAAAAAGCACATCACGAAGATACTCATTTCTCATATCAACCACTTTTAAGCTAGCCCCAGCCATTGCTGCACGGCGCCTTAAAACTTCGTGCTTCTCCTCATCCACGCCAAATCCAGTATCCATATAAAGTGCGACCACTTCGATACCCTGATCACTTATTATTTTCATAGAGAGCATGCTATCAAGCCCTCCGCTAAACAAAGCTAAAGCCTTCATTTTTGTCCCAAAAAGTAAAATTTAAAGCCTAAATTTACTAAATCTAGGCTTTTATGAAGTTTATTTAGCAGCGTTAATTACGATTTTTTTAATGACTTCGCTGGCGGCTTTTAGGCTGCTAACTGGCAGGTACTCGTAGATCGAGTGAAAGTTGCTAGCCCCTGTGAATAAATTTAGCGTTGGCACACCCTTTGCTGAGATCGCAGCGCCGTCGTATCCGCCACGCATAGGCTTTATGTTTGGCGTGATATTTAGCTCGCTAAAGGCATCTTTTGCTAGTTTTATAGGTAGCGAATTTTCATCTTTTAAAAACTTAAAGACATTTTCATAGCGTGTTTTTAGCGTGATCTCACAGCACTCACCATAAATTTTGTTAAAAGAATTTGCCATATCGCTTAAAAACTCAAGCCTTTTTTGAAATTTCATCTCGTCAAATTCTCTTATATCGATCTTTAGCGTCGTTTTTGCGCTATTTCCGCTAAGCTCTTTTACCCAGAAGTAGCCCTCTTTACCCTCGGTGCACTCTGGCACTTCGCCACCTGGCAAGAGCGAGATAAATTTATGCGCTAAAAGTAGCGAATTTACAAGTTTGCCCTTTGCGTTCATTGGGTGAGCGGAGACGCCATGAAAGATCATCGTGCAATCAGCCGCGTTCCAGTTTTCATATATTAGCTCGCCTATCTCGCAGCAGTCTAAGCAATATCCAAAGTCAGCTCCAAGCAAATTTACATCAAGCGCCTTTGCGCCAAGCAAGCCCTGCTCCTCATCAGGCACGAAGCAGATCACGATCTTGCCATGCTTTACCTCAGGATTTTGCATAAAATAGCTAGCCATATTTACAATACTAGCGATCGCAGCCTTATCGTCAGCACCAAGCAAGCTAGTGCCATCAGTCACGACTATGTCGTCACCAACGTACTTTTTAAGCTCTGAGTTGTCGCTAAATTTAAGGTAAATCTCCTGCTCTTCGTTTAGGCAGATATCGCCGCCTGTGTATTTTACGATCTTAGCTTTTGTGTCGTTTTTTTGCTCGCTACTTGTATCTAAGTGCGCAAAAAATGCGATACTTGGGACGTTTTCGCAGTTTGCGGGTATCTTTGCTATCAAGATAGCATTATCTTGCAAGATGATATCTTTTATGCCAAGCGAGCTAAGCTCATCTTTTATAAAAAGAGCCAGCTCGTACTCGGCTGGATTAGAAGGCATGATGCCTTTTAATCCATTCTCTTTATTTGTCGTGGTGTTAAATTTCGTATAGTTTATAAACCTCTTTAAGATATCCATCTTTCATCCTTTAGATGATGAAAAATGCGATCACTACAACAGAGAGAAACATACCTAAAAATGTCCTTTTTGCAAGCTCGACTGGGCTAACCATAGCGATACCTGCACAAACGATAGCAGCACCAGCGATCGGAGAAGCTGAACGTCCAAGTGAGCCAGCGATGGCTGCAGCCATACCAAGCTTATCTTGCTCAAAGCCAAGAGCAGCGGCGTTTGTTGTGACAGCTTCGTTAAATGCAAATGTAGCAGCGTCGCCTGAGCCTGTGACTATACCCATGATAAATGGCACAAATGTTCCGCCAAATTTAACGTAGCTTTGATCTGTTTTTAGCCATGCGATGACTACATCAACAGCTCCACACGCCTTTAGACCTGCGACAAAGACGCCAGCTGCGATGATGATACCGATAACATCAGCGTAAGCGTGACCCATGCCGTTAAAGAACTCTTTTGTGATCTTTTGTGGGTTTGTAAGCGTAGCAAAGATAGCTATGATCGCACCAAGTATCATCGCCTCAGCAACGCCCATCTTTGTCCATGCCAAAAAGCTATACTCTTTTGCAAGGTTAGTTCCGCCGATAATTAAGATGACAAGTGGGACAAGTGGCATAAGAGCGTAGATCAAATTTACTTTAAATAGCGGCTTCTCTTCGCTTGTAGCGCCACTTTCAAGAGTGAAATTTGTACCTTTTTGATAGTCTTTAAAAAGTATCGCGATGATAGTTAGCGCGATAACTACGATAACAAGAGCTGTAAATGCGCTTGGAATTTGCACTTTTATGATGTCTTGGACGGTGTAGCCCTCAACTGTCTTTTTAACAAGATCGGCCACATATATGTTGTGCGCAGAGCCCGGGCTAAGCACCGAGCCAAACGTGCCTGCAAAAACAGCCGCACCAGCCATCGCAGGACGAACGCCAGAAGCCATAAGAAGTGGTATAAGCGTCGCACCAACAGCAGCTGAGCAGCCAGCAGCTGAAGGGATAGCGATATTTATAAAGTAAGTTAGCACGGTTGTTACAGGGATCAAGATAAATCCCACGTTTTTAAGTGGCTTTGTAAGAAGCGCGACAAGGTGCTTATCGCACATTGTGTATTTCATAACAAAAGCAAAACCCATACTTGCACAAATAGCCTTTATAAGACCAGCTTTAGTCATGTAGTCAGTAAAAGCATTTAGTGCCCACATCGGTTTTAGTGCGATTATACAAAGCACCAAACCAACACCTATTAGCACCGTTCTTGTCTCTTTTTTTAAGACTAGAAGTGCGACAACTGCAACGATGCCAAGAATGGCAGCAATTAGTTTGAATGATTCCATACCTCTCTCCTTGTTTAGATTTTAAATTTAGTTCCAACTTCTATTTTTTCTATCTCTTTTTGATACTCAAATTTTAAAATTTCACTATGTCCGATGACCTCAGCTTCATCGCCTTTTATAAGCAAAGCCGTGCCTTCAGGCAATGCATAGATACTCTCTTTTGGATTTGCTATCAAAAACTCCTCTAGCCTCTCCTCCCTGCTCTCGCCGTTGTGGCCTGCTAGCTTGCCACTTATAAAGTGCGGGTTGATCTGATATGGGAAGATGTTTAGGCCCTCAAAGGACTTTGGCATGATGATAGGCATATCATTTGTCGTCATCATCGTCTTGCCAGCGATGTTTGCGCCAGCTGACCAGCCAAAGTATTTTGCGCCATTTGCCACTGCCTCTTTTATAGGCTCAACTAAATTTAGCTTATAAAGCGTGTAAAGCAGCATAAAGGTATTTCCGCCGCCAACTGCGATGCTGCTAGCATTTTTGATAGCTGAAATTTTATCCTCGTAGTGGTGGATTGACTTTATATTTTTATTTTTTAGGCGGTCGATCACCTTTTGCTCGTATTCGTCATTTGTTCGTCTAACTCCAGCGTAAGGGATAAATAAAATTTCCTCTTTCCCGCTCTCACCCAAGAAGTCCTTAACCCAGTTTTTGCAGTGCCTTAGATAGCCCGTATCTTGGTAGCTAGAAGCACTAATTAGCAAAGCATTTTTCATTTTTTCACTCCATTTAGTTTATAAGCACATCTTAGATATATATCAACTCCAGCGACCAAACACTCCTCGTCAAAGTCAAATTTACAGTTGTGGTGGCCTGCTTTTAAATTTGTACCGATCATCATATAGCCGCTCTTTGCACCCCTATCTTGCAAAGCTCTCATAAAGTGAGCAAAGTCCTCGCAAGCGCCAAAATCAAGCTCTTTTACGATCTTATCATCATCTATAAATGGGCTCTCTTTTGCCGCCTCATAGAAAATTTCAGTCACCTCTTTGTCGCTATTTGCTCCGCTTGTGCCACCAGTCATCACGACTTTGCTCTCAACGCCATAAATTTCGCTCACGCCTTTAACGATATCCATGCATTTTTTATACATAAATTCATTTAAATTTGTATCCTCGCCCCTTGTTTCGCAGGCTAGATAGCCATTTGGCGCGATGACGTTTCTGCCCTCTCCTGCTCTTAAAACACCCACGTTTATCCTAGTCACACCCTTTGCGTGCCTTGTGATGCCGTGCATATTTAGAGCCATTTGAGCGGCTGCTAAAAGGGCATTTGCTCCCTCTTGTGGCGCTCCTGCTGCGTGAGCTGAGCGACCTGTGATATGCACGTCAAATTTAGAAGTTGCAAGCAGTTTGTTTGTGCCACAAACTATGCCGCCATTAGTTTCTGCTTGAAAGCCGATGTGTCCGCCAAGTAGGTACTCAACCCCTTCAAGCACCCCAGCAGCCTCCATAGCTACAGCGCCTCTCGTGCCCTCTTCTGCGGTTTGAAATATAAATTTAAATTTGCCGTTAAACTCGTCTAAATTTTTAGCGATCAGCTTTGCAAGCGCTAGACCCATCGCCATGTGTCCATCGTGCCCACAAGCATGCGTGATACCAGCGATATCTGAGCCAAAGCCCTCTTTGCAAGGTCTATGAGTAGCCTCTGCGCTCTCTGTGACATCGACACTATCTATGTCAAATCTAAATGCGCTAAATTTACCAGGTCTTTTTGTGTCGATGAAAGCAGTTAGCCCAGTTAGGCCATCTTTCATGCAGTCAAGATATTTTGCCTCATCAGGGCTTAGTAGCTTTTTGGCTCGCTCGATCGCCTTCTCGCACTGCTCTTTGCTGCCAACGCCAAGTCTAGCCTCGCTTTTAACGACCTCTTCGCCAAGCTTCACCTCATATCCTAGATCGCTAAGCCTTTTTGCTAAAACTGCGGTCGTAAAAAAGGTAAACCAGCCAGTTTCTGGGTGTGAGTGAAAGTATCTGCGGTCTTTGATCATATCATCTTTTAAAGATAGTGCTAAATTTGCTATTTTGTCCATGACTACTCCTCGTTTGAAAGTCTTATTAGTGCGTTTGTTAAAATTTTAGTTGCAGTTACGGCGTCATCAAAATTTATCGCTTCTGCGACATTGTGGCTGATGCCATCTACGCAAGGGATAAAGAGCATGCCAACACAGCTTGCAAGCTTTGTTAAATTCATCGCATCATGGCCTGCGCCACTTGGCAAAGTAAGAGTTTTTATACCAAGTTTTTTGGCTTCATCTTCAAGTAAATTTATCGCTTTTTGGCTAAGTTTTACAGGCTCGTCGCTACTTAGCTCTCTTATCTCGTAGCTAAAATTTAGCTCACAGCTTAGCTCATCTACGAAATTTCTAAGCTCTAAATTTAGCTCATCTAAACTATCTTTATCAATATCTCTTAGATCAACGCCAAGCCTTACCTCGCCTGGCACGACGTTTAAAACGCCTGGTTTTGCATGCGCGTAGCCAACGGTTGCGACAGCTGTTTTTTTGTTTTTAGCAAATTTATTTGCAGCGATTATGATGTGTGAAGCAGCAAGCAGTGCGTCACTACGCATATTCATCGGAGTTGCACCGCTGTGATCGGCCTTGCCGTGGATAATAATCTCAAATCTAATTGGCGCTGCGATCCCGCTTACTACGCCAACACTTATACCGCTTCGATCAAGTACTGGGCCTTGCTCGATGTGAAGCTCAAGATAGGCGTGTAGGGAGTTTTCTTTTAAGAGGGCTTCGTTTAAATTTTGTGGTTTAAACCCAGCCGTGTTCATCGCCTCAAAAAGCGATATGCCATCTTCATCTTTTAGCTCATGAAGCCTTTGCTCGCCAAGTTTGCCACTTATTATCTTACTGCCAATGGTCGCAGTTTTAAAGCGGCTTGACTCCTCACAGCTAAAATTTATGAGCCAAAGCGGGCGCTTTAGCTTAACGCCAGCCTCTTTTATAGCTATCAGCGCTTCAAGCCCTGCCATGACGCCAAGTGTGCCATCATAAAAGCCACCATTTGGCACGCTATCGATGTGAGAGCCGACGCAAACTGGCTTTTCTCCTAGCTCACATCCCTCGTCGTAAATAGCGTAGATATTGCCAACATTGTCAATTTTAAATTTAAAGCCATTTTTTACTATTAAATTTTTAAGAAATTCTCTTGCTTCAAGGTCTTCTTTACTAAAAGCAAGTCTTGTCAGACCGCCGCCTTTTAATGCTCCAAACTCGCTTATAGCGTTAAAATTTGTCTCAAATCTCTTAGCATTTATCATAAAAGAGCCTTAAAATATAAAAATAAACTTAAAAAAATTTATTACTTTTGAATATTTTACATTCTCTTTTATGATTTGAAGCTGAAAAAGTGTGAGTTTTTAAATTTTATAAAGCTGTATCTTGAGATCTTTGATGATAAATAGCAGTTTTTCTAAAATTTCTATCTTATTTGG
>CAUUIN010000014.1:0-27722 GCA_963545295.1 uncultured Campylobacter sp.
GCAGAAGCTACGACTTCGTGACCTTTTGATTTAAAAAAATCAAGATATGCCTTTCTTATATCTAAATTTTGCATTTTTATCCTCATTAGTTTTAAAATTTTGCTTGATTTTAGCCAAAATTCGTTTGCGAAATTCTAAAAAGAGAAAAAATAGTGATATTTTGAAAACTATCTCTTGTTTTATCTATTTAAAAGCGATTTGTAAATAAAATAATTAAAATTTTCTAAAGTTTTAAAGGGTGAATGTGAAGCTAAAAATCGGCATTATCGGCTATTGCAGCACAGGTAAAAAACATTATTTAGAGCTTAGACGCTCAAACGAGTTTGAAATTTGTGGCATTTTTGACAAAGCCAATGTTGATGAGTTTTGCAGAGCTGATTTTTATACTGATTTTAAAGAATTTATAGAGGTCGCCCAGCCTCAAGCGGTCGTTCTTTGCTCGCCAAGAGAGGAGATGGTGGAGGCATTTTGCCAGTGTGCAAAATATTGTCAAAATATCCTCATCTCACGCCCAGTTTTTAAAAGTATCGCAGATCTTAAAGAGATAAAATATGCCGCCAAAACAAACAAAACTAGGGTTTGTACTGGAATTTCTGAGCGCTTTAATCCAACTATCTTGTCACTTAAAAAAGCACTTTTAAAAGAAGAAGAAATTTATAGTATCTCTATCGCTCACTTTAAGCCACTTTGCGATGGAAATATTATAAATGAGCTCTCGGTTTCAGACATTGACCTAGCAAAAAATATCATAAATTCAGAAGTTAGTGACTTTTACTACACTCAAACAAACAAGACAAATGCCAAAAGTGCCGATAACGTGGGGATAAGCTTTAAGAGTAAAAATCAAATTTTAGTGCATATCACTGACTCATTTTGTGGCTCACTAGAGCGATTTAAGATAGAGATAAATGCCAAAAATGGTGTATATTTTGGTGATCTTATCGATCACAAGCTTCATCAAGTGAGTGAAAATGGACAGATGAATTTAAAGATAGATACAAATAATAGCGAACTAAAAGCGCAATACGAAGCCTTTTACGATCTTTGCCAAAGTGGCGAAAGCAGCGAACTTTCAAACATCGATGATGCGATAAAGATAAGAGAACTATTTTGATGAAAAAAGCTCTTTTGCTTTTAAATATGGGCGGCGCAAACAGCCTAGATGATGTCGAAATTTTTTTAACAAATATGTTTAATGACCCATATATTTTGGGTATAAAAAATAAATTTTTAAGAAAATTTATAGCTTTTATGATTACAAAAGGCAGGCTAAAAACTGCAAAGCACAACTACGAGCAAATAGGCGGAAAGTCTCCACTTTGCGAGCTTACAGCAAAGCTTTGTGAGAAAATTTCAAGCCTTGAGAGTGAATTTGATGCGGTTGATTTTGCGATGAACTATACTTCGCCATTTGTAAAAGATGTGCTTAAAAAGTATGAAGATTTTGGTGAGATAGTTCTTTTGCCACTCTATCCTCATCACTCACAAACTACGATAACTTCGAGCTTAGCTGATTTTAAAAAGGCAAAAGAGAGGCTTAATTTAAAAGCTAAAATTTCACTTTGCGAGCCATTTTATGATGATGATGCTTACAATAAGATCATTATCTCTCACATCCGCAAAGCGGTGAAAGATATCGAAATAAACGATATTAGCCTCATCTTTTCAGCTCACTCTTTGCCCCGTAAGATCATAGAAAATGGCGATATCTATGAAAAACACATAAACGAACATGTGCAAATTTTAAGTAAAATGCTAAAAGAGCAGGGGTTAAATTTTAAAGATGTGAGTCTTGCTTATCAATCGCGTCTTGGCCCAGTTAAATGGCTAGAGCCATCGCTAAACGAAGCTTTGCCAAAGTGTGAAAGCAAGAAAGCTCTCATCTATCCGCTCTCTTTTTGTATAGACAACTCTGAGACTATTTTTGAGCTAGTTATCGAGTACGCCAAGCTTGCAAAAGAGCTAAATTTTAGCTTTTACAAGGTCGCTCAGTGTCCAAACTTTAGCGATGAATTTGCTAATTTTATTTTAGAAAAATCAAAAACCGCTAGAGAATTTAGCCTTTAGGAATAAATCTTGCTTACAAAAAGCATCTCAAATTTAAAAGGAGATGTATGAAGGTTCAAAATAACGATATTATCGATTATTTGTTGCAGTCAGGCTCAAGCAAAGCTAAAGATAAAAAAAATAGTTTTGATGAAATTTTAAGTCTAACGCTTGATAAGATCACAAGTGAGGCAAAGGTTTCAGACAAGCTTGAGCAGTTTAAGAAAAGGCTTACAGAGATGGGTGCTGCTGGCTTTATAAATGAGCTAAATTCAAACAAAATAGAAGAGAAAATAGCTCAAAAAAAAGAGGAGCTAACTGAGCTTTTAAGCATAAATGATCCGACCAAAACACAGGATCAAAAAAATGAGCTACTTAAAATTATGGATAAAATTTTAAGTGACTACCGTAAGGAGCTAAACATGGCACTTACAAGCCAAACACTGCTTGAGAAGCAAAATAGTCTTGGCAAAAACACAAATAATTCTGTAAATTTAAGCTCTGTCTTAAATGAACTTGGACTTGCATAAATTTTGGATTTAGGCCACTTGCCTAGATCCAAATTTCTACTTTAAACTCTAAATTTGAAATTTAATATTTGTAGCTAAAAAGTTAAATTTAATCTAACGCTGGTTTTTGCTTTTCTTTATCGTTTTTAAGCTTATCTTTTTTAGCTTCAAACTCAGCTATGACATTAGGATCTGGGAATAAATAGCCATCTTCAACCATTAGATCAACTGCTTTTTTAAATGTTGGCAACGCACTTTGCGCACCAAAGTAGTAGTAAGGCTTTTTAGGGTCTCTAGCTAGTACGCCTATGGTGTAGCTGTTGCCTCTTGTATCATTTACGAAGCCAAAAAATGAGCCGTTATAGGTGTTGCTATATCCGCCTTTGCCTGAAGCGATGTGCGCGGTGCCAGTTTTCCCACCTATCTCAAGACCCGGCGTAAATGCCTTTAGGCCAGTGCCTTTTTCAACTGTTTTTATCAAAATTCTCTTCATTATCTTTGCGGTCTCTTGCGAGATGACCTGTGCTGGCTCTGTTTTTGGCAGATCGTAGCGCTTGCCATTTCGCTCAAGATATGCCACCATGTGCGGTGTCACCTCCATGCCTTTGTTGTTAAAGGTATTATAAGCCTTTAAAAGCTGCATAAATGTCGCTTGAAGGCCGTATCCGTAGCTCACAGTTGCCTTATAGGTTGATGAATTTAGCTTTGTAACTGTTGGCATCATGCCCACTTGCTCATATGGCAGGTCGATACCTGTTTTTCTTGAAAAGCCAAAATTTAAAAGCCCTTGATAAATTTGCGGACCATTTAGGCGATCAGATAGCTGTATCATACCGATGTTTGAGCTGTGCACTATGATGTCTTCAGCGCTCATAAAAGGCTCTGGGTGGGTGTCCTTGATGATCCTTTTGCCTAGCTGATAGCGGCCGTTGTAGGTATTTACTAGCTCAAAAGGATTGACCTTTTTTTCTTGAAGCAGTATAGAGAAGATAAATGGCTTAAAAACTGATCCAACCTCATATGCATACTCGCTAGCACTTGAATTTAGCGCGCTGTAATCTTGCTTTCTTATGTTTGATGGGTCATATCTTGAGCTAGAAGCTAGGGCTAAAATTTCGCCATTTTTGCTATTCATTATGCAGATGATTAGCTCTTTTGCATCTAGAAATTCACGCTTTTCGTCTAAAATTTGCTCTAGTTTAGTTTGAAATTTAAGCGGTATAGAAAGCACTGCGTTGTAGCCATCAACCCTCGTTGCTAAATTTGAATCGCTAGTTAAGATTATGTTGTTGCCGATATCACGTGGGCCAAGGATTTTGGCGTTTTGTATCGGAGCTAGGTAGTCCTCGTAGTATCTCTCAAGCCCCTTTACGCCTTTGCTTTTGGTAAGCGCGTCACTCTCTGTTTTGCTCACGTAGCCGATAGCTGGTGTTAGGGCATCTTTTGACATAAATTTGCGGTTTTGACCACTCTCCATCACGCGCATACCCTGAAATGAGGCAAGGCCAGTCTTTGGATCAAGATATGAGATCAAAATGCCTTTGCGGTTTAGTTTTCTAGAAAGCTCCTGAAGATAGGTAGCACCCTTTGCGTCGATGCTGTAAGAGAGCGTGACAAGACCTTTTGTGCCGTTTATGATCTTTCTTACTTTGTTTGGATCGTCGCCGCTGTAAAGCGAGTAGAGCTTAATAAACATCTCTTTTTTATTTGGATCGATATTTCTAGTATCAAGCATCACTTTGTAGAGTTTTTGGCTTGATGAGATGCTAAAGCCATCTTTTGTGACGATGTTGCCACGGATTGCGGTATTTACATCGCTTGTTTGGAGCTTAGGAAGCTTTCGCTCGATGCTTGCTCTATAAAATATAACAAGCACAAAGATTGAAATCCCAAAAGTAATTAATAAAAAGAGTATGGTTATTTTTGATTTTCTGGAATTCATTCAATGGCTTAAATTTGCGTTCTTGAAATTTCTTTGTATGCGCTTAGCGCTTTGTTGCGAATTTCTAGCATAAGCTTCATACTGACCTCCGCTTTGCCTATCGCGATAGCTGCTTGGTGAAGGTCTTTTACCTCGCCAGTTGCAAGATCAGCTATGGCTTTATCAGCGTTTATTTGAACCTTGTTTAGCTCTTTTAAAGAGTCGTTTAGTGCGTTTTCAAAGCCGCCTTCTTCGCCTGCTTTTGCTATTTTGTTTGAATTTTCGTTTTTGTTTAACTTATCTAAATTTATGCTATTTATCATTATGCTTGTCCTGAAATAAGTGATATCGCACTTTGTGCTATTGTTTTTGCGTTTTGAAATGACGCTACATTTGCTTGATAAGCCCTTGTCGCCTCGAGCAAGTCAGCCATCTCGATGACTGGATTAATATTTGGAAATGCGACGTAGCCATTTGCATTTGCGTCTGGGTGGCTTGGGTCGTATTTTAGCTGAAAGTCCTTATCGTCGCGCACCACTTTATCTACGATCACGCTAGTTAGGGTAGGGTGAGCGTTTTTAGGTGAGCTTGGATCATCGAGTGGATTTTCATAATCAAGCAGACTTTGTGAGTTTTTAAGCTGATCGTTTAGAATTTTATCAAAGTTCATCTCTTTAAAGATGACCTCTTGCCTTCTGTAAGGACCACCTTCAGCTGTTCTTGTGGTTTGAGCGTTTGCTATGTTTGAGCTGATGACGTTCATCCTGAAGCGTTGTGCGCTTAGTCCGTATCCACTAATATCAAAATCATTTAAGTATGACATCATCTCTCCTAGTTCTTAGCACTTGCGTCTATTACGCTTTTAAAGATATTGCTCTGAGCCTTGTATGCGCCATCAAGAGCGTTTATCATAACTGTGTTTTTACCCATCTCTGTTGTCTCAACATCAAGATCAACCGTGTTTGCGTCATTTCTAGCCATGTGACCATCACGCAAGAAAATTTGAGCTGTGTCGCTTTTTGGAAAATCAACCGCAGCCATATGTGCTTCGTTTGTTTTAGCTAAATTTAGTTTTTTACTATCTGAAACGTTATAAATTTCATTTGCTTTTTCTCTTAAAACATCTTCAAATCTTACATCTCTAGCCTTGTAAAATGGTGTATCAACATTTGCAAGGTTGCCAGAGATGAGCTTTTGGCGTAGCTCTCTGCCCGCAAGGGCTGACTCGACAAGGGGGCTAGATTTTGATTTATCTAAAACAAACATTTAAAGTCCTTCTAAAATTTCACACTTTTATAAGCAAATGATGTTCCAAATATAAACCAAATTTACTTTGTCTCATAGATTTTTGCCAAATCTTCTTTCATTTTTGTGACTTTTATGCCGCCTAGATAGTATTTAACGCCGTATTGTCCGCTATCTACGTCTGTTAAAATTTGATATTCGCCGTTTTTTATCACCACTTTAAAAGGCAGTGCGATCTCGTGTTTGTAATCGATATCTCTTACGATTTGCTCGGCAAGTCTGTCATTTATCTTTTGATCGTTTGTTATGAAGTAGTAGGCATTAAATTTTTGCATAAATTCATGCAAAACATACTCATTTGTGACATTTTCAAAGTGAGTTAGTCCGATTAGTGTAAATTTATCTTTGTTTTCAAGCTGATATTTTGTAAGTTCAGCCGCCTCTTTTTGACAAGGCGGGCAAAATGTGCCAAAAATGTCGATCATTAAAACCTTATTTTCATCGTTTTTGATAGCAAAGCCATGATCTTTTCTAACTAAAGTAAGCTCCTTGCCGCTTACATCTACGAGCTTAACCTCTTCATTTGGGCTAAATTCCTTAAAATTTGCGGTGCTGCTCTCATCGTCACCACAACCAAAAAAAGCAAATAAAGCGATTATTAAAACGAGTAATTTTTTCATCTTATCCCTTAAACATATCTTTTTATGGCAGCTCTTGCCTCTTTGTCTGCCTCGCGTCTTTTTAGAGTCTCGCGCTTATCGTGTAAATTTTTACCTTTTGCAAGGGCAAGTCTTGCTTTTACGATGTTTTTATCGCTTAGATAAAGTGCCAAAACGACCAAAGTAAGCCCATCTTGTGAGACTTGACCGAAAATTTTATCGATCTGCTTTCTATGCATCAAAAGTTTTCTTGCTGCTCGTTCGTTTGGACGAAATGCGCTGTGTGTAGTCTCAAGATAGCTGATATGGGCGTTTAGTAAGAAAAGCTCGCCCTTTATAACGCGCACAAAGCTATCTTTTAAATTTGCTCTGCCAGCCCTTAGAGCCTTGACTTCGCTACCTTTTAAAACGATGCCCGCTTCAAAGGTCTCAAGTATGCTAAAGTCGTGCAAAGCTTTTTTGTTTTTCGCTAGATCTTTTATCAAAATTTTACCTTTTATTTTACGCTAAATACGCTACTGCCGCTGCCGCTTAGAAATTTATCCCTAAACTCATTCATCTGTGGATAGAGCTTAAAGCATGGGGCAAAAAGATCGTTTAGCTCCATGTTTTTATAAATTTCAAGTAGCTCTTTGCTTTTTAAATTTTGCATCTTTTTTGCAGCATTAACGTCTATGTATTGTAAGAAATTGCTTCTAAATTCTTGATAAACCATCGGTGTGGAGCAAAAAACATTTGGCGTGAAGATATTTAAATTTGGCACTTCATCGTCAAATTCTTCTATGATCTCGCCTATGCCGCTTACATTTGCTGCCCTATATCCGCTTACAAAAAAGGCCACATCTGCGCCGATTTTAGAGGCTATTTGCATCAAATTTTCGCGTTTTATATTTAAATTTAGCTCGTCATTTACCATAAGTAAAAAGGTGGCGGCGTTTGAACTGCCTCCTCCTAGACCAGCACCTATTGGGATTTGTTTGTTGATGATGATTTTGTGAGAGCTAAAAAACTCATCTAGCTCATTTGAAAAGCCAGCTTTTTTTAGCTCATCTATCGCTTTTTGTATGATGTTCTCTTTTATCTCTTTGTTGTCGCATTCGATTGCAAAAGAATTTGACCTTTCAAAATAAATTTCATCAAAAAGCTGCTCGCAAAGAACAAAACGTGACAAAATTTCGTGATAGTTGCCTCTGGTGCCAACTACCTTCAAAAATACGTTGATCTTTGCAAAGCTTTTCATTTCTCGATTTTTTTCGCAAGCTCGTGGATATCGGCTTCGCTTGCTTTTTTGGTGGCGTGGATATTTTCGTTTTTAATATCGTTTGCCAGCTCGCTTCTTAGTATCATTGTGTTGCGCGGGGCCTCGATACCAAGCTTAACGGTGCTTTTTGAGATACTTACTACTACGACTTTTATGTCGTTGCCTAGTAAAATTTCTTCGTTTTCTTTTCTTGCTAAGATTAACATTTTTCTACCTTGTTTAAAGTGTAATTTATAGTATCATCCATGATTTGGATTACGCTCATAAATTTATCATAATTTAGCAAATAAATTCCTTGTGTTTGTGTTTCAAAATCGTTAATTTTTAATTTCTTGCCGTCAAGTATGTTATTAATGTCCCCAAAATACGTATTTTGCTCAATGTTTAAAAAATTGCAAATATTTAAAAATTTTTCATTTTCATAGCGAAATTTACCCTCACTCACCCTCTTTAATGAGCTTAAAGTTACATTATAACCAACTTTTTGCCCAAAAATTTCTGCATAAGAGCGGATGTAACTCCCCTCACTTACACTTAAACGAAGTGTCAAAAAAGGGTGTGAATAATTTATTATTTCACTCTCATAAATTTCCATTGTCTCTGGCTTTAGCTCAAATTCTTCGCCGCTTCTTGCTAATTTATAAGCTCTTGTGCCATTTATATGTTTGGCGCTAAATTTTGGCGGGGCATAGCTTATTTTGCCTATTAGCTCGGCTCTAATGGCTTCAAGTTTTTCTAAATTTAGCTCTTTTACATTTAAAATTTCAGTGATATTTTCATTATCCATGCTAGGACTGCTCGCCCCAAGCCAGATCGTCGCTTCATAGACCTTTGGACTTTTATCTAAAAATCTAAAAAATTTCGTATACGAGCCAAAAGCGACTATCAGACAGCCGCTCGCAAATGGATCAAGCGTGCCTGAAAATCCAGCCTTTTTAACGCCATATTTTCTCTTTAGTCGTCCTAAAAAGTGGTTTGAGCTCATGCCAGCAGGCTTGTTTGCCACGAAAATGGCGTTCATACGGCCTTTTCCACGAAGCTTGACATGATCTCTCTTACATTGCCACCAAAATTTATAGTCAGTTTAAACTCTTTTTTGATCTTGCTAACCGCGCTCACCCTGCCGATACCAAAAATTTTATGTTTGACAAGGTCGCCTTTTTTAAATTCATTGCTCTGTTCGATAACTAGCGAGCCATGCGTGATACCGCTCTCGCTTAAAAATCTACTCTTATTGAGCCTCGTGCGCTGACCTTTGTAAAAGCGCGAATTTGCAAAGCTTAGGCTAAGTGTCTTTTTAGCTCTTGTTATCGCCACGTAAGCGAGCCTGCGCTCCTCCTCGATGTCGCTACCATCGCCAATGAGCGGAAAAAATCCCTCTTCAAGGCCGATGACAAAAAGGTGCTCAAACTCAAGTCCCTTGCTCGCATGCACGCTCATGATACTGATAGCCTCGTC
The DNA here is from genome assembly GCA_963545295.1 of uncultured Campylobacter sp. Lineage (GTDB taxonomy): Bacteria > Campylobacterota > Campylobacteria > Campylobacterales > Campylobacteraceae > Campylobacter_A. Next base: position 9,100 of record CAUUIN010000014.1, read on the forward strand.
GCTGATGCCGTCTTGCTCGCTTGTTAGCGTGATCTCGTTTAAAAACTCCTCCAGATCAAAGCTTGGATTTTGCTTGATCTGATCTTTTAAAACAGCGTAAAACTCATCGATGTTCGCAGCTCTTTCAGCGCCATCTGGCAAGCTCTCATAGTATTTTTTCACGCCAAATTTAGCCTCAAATTTATCTATGAGGTCAAAAACTGAGCTACTTTCTTGAAGCTCTTTTAGGTTGTTTGCAAACTCAAGAAGGGCTGATTTTACCTTTTTGCTAAAGGCTTCGTCGCTATCTGAGATATTTGAGATCGCTTCAAAAATGGAAATTTTGCCCTCAAATGCCATCTTTTCAAGCTTATCAAGGCTCACTTTGCCAAGGCCCCGTTTTGGGCGATTGATGATGCGTCTTATTGAAAAATCATCATTTGGATTGTTTATCAGCCTTAGATAGCTTATGATATCTTTGATCTCGGCTCTTTCGTAAAATTTAACTCCGCCAACCATTTTATAGGCGATCTGCTCTTTATTTAACCCATCTTCAAGTGAGCGAGAGAGCGCGTTTATGCGGTACAAGATCGCGATATCTTTTGCCTGCACGCCTTTGCTTAAAAGCTCTTTTATGTTTTTGGCGATCTTGCCAGCCTCTAAATTTTCATCAAAGCTCTCTATCAAATTTACAGCTTCGCCTTCGCCTTTCGTGCCCACAAGCTTCTTGCCAAGGCGGTTGCGGTTGTGGTCTATTAGCTCATTTGCAGCCTTTAGTATCGCTTCGCTCGAGCGGTAGTTTTGCTCAAGTCTAATGATCTTTACGTTGCTAAACTGGTCTTTAAAATTTAAGATATTGTCGATCTTTGCACCGCGCCAGCCATAAATACTCTGGTCGTCATCGCCCACCACGCAGATGTTTTCGTGGCATAGACAGAGCTTTTTTAGCAGCTTATACTGAAGATCGTTTGTGTCTTGATACTCATCGACCATTATGTATTTGTAGCGGTTTGAGATATCTTTGGCTAGCTCTTCGTTTTCGTCTAAAATTTTATATGTAAGCCCTAGCAAATCGTCAAAATCAACAAGGTTGTTCGCTTTTAAATAGTCCTCATACTTTTCATAAATTTGCGCTGCTTGCTTGTAAAAGTTGTCTTTGCTCTTGTCAAATGAAGAGAAATTTGCGTTTTTATAGACCTCTTCGACGCTTAAAAGTGAGTTTTTATAGTTTGAAATTTCACTTGAGAGTATCGCCGTTGCGACTGGACTTTCAAAGCTTTTGATGATGCGTTTTTTATCGTCTGTGTCGATGATGACGAAGTTGTTTTTTCTGCCAAGCTTTTCTATATAGAGCTTTAAAAACAAAAGTCCAAATTTGTGAAATGTGCAAAGTAGCGGCGAGTAGCTTTTGCCACTTTGGCTTAGCATCGCCATGGCTCTACTTCGCATCTCGTTGGCGGCTTTGTTTGTGAAAGTAAGGGTTAGTGTGTTTGCCGCATCTATGCCGACTTCGCCGATGAGATAGGCAAGCCTTGTCGTGATCGTCTTTGTCTTGCCGCTGCCAGCGCCTGCTAGTATGAGCATCGCCCCATCTATGTGAGTGGCTGCTTCACGCTGGGCTTCGTTCAAATTTGATAGTAAATTTTCCATTTTTCGCTTTTTAAATTTTCTTTTGATTTTAGCCAAAAATGCTTAAAATTACTATCTTTTCTTAAATATATCTTTATTTTTTGGGTTTTGCAAAAAGACTGAGGCTGATTTTTTAGCGTGATCGACTTGTTTTTCTTTTGGTTTATGGATCGAGAAATTTACAAGTATTGGGCTATTTTCAACCAAAATTTGAACCACCGCTCCAAGCGGGAATGATACCACTGAGGCAAAATTTTCACTACCAAAGCCAGCCTCAAAGCTAAGCTCATCTTGCGTTAGTCTAGCACTCTCAAGCGTGTAGCCACCAAGTGAGAACATAATAACTGGCATGCTAAAGCTCCTACTTATCTCATCTGGCAAGCTAGGTTCAAAGCTAACTAGGGGTAAATTTGCCATAACTGAGAAATTTACCCCCTTTTCAAGCAAAAAATCAATGCACTCATAGACGTGCATCTTCATCAAAAGTGCAAATTTCTCATCATCTAAAATTTCATCTAACATCTTAATCCTTTGAAATTTCTAAAAACTCATCTACTAGCTTTTTAACCTCGTTTATACCGATCTGCCAGAAATTTTTATCATCTATATCAAAGCCAAATTTACCCACAAGCTCCCTTGGGCTAAGGCTTCCACCAAGGCTCAAAAACTCGGTGTAAATTTCGACAAAATTTTTGCATTTGCCACTTTTGTAAAGCCCAAAAAGTGCAAGCACGAGAAGCTGCGCGTAAGAGTAGGCGTAGCAGTAAAATGGCGTGTGGATGAAGTGCGGGATGTAGCTCCACCAAATTTTGTAGTAGTCATTTAGCGTGACACTTTTGCCAAACATCTTTTTGCTCTCTCTTAGCCAAATTTTATTTAGCTCATCTAGGCTGATCTCGCCCTCGTGTGCGTGCACAGCCCTTTCAAAGGTGGTGAAATTTATCTGGCGGTAAAGCGTGGCAAATATGTCCTCGATCTTGCCAGCAAGCAGTGAAATTTTCTCTTTTTTGCTAAGGCCATCTTTTATATGGTCAAAAACTAGCATCTCGCAAAAGACCGACGCCGTCTCAGCCGTGGTTAGCGGAGTGTCTGAGTTTAGGTAGCTTACACTATATGAGAGCTTTTGATGCACGGCGTGGCCGAGTTCGTGAGCTAGCGTAAAAAGATCACGTCTTTGGTTCGTGTGATTTAGCAAAACATAAGGATGCGTGTCGCTTGATCCTGAGTGAGAAAATGCACCACCTCGCTTGTTTGGTGCTGGATAAACATCGATCCAACCGTCGTTAAAGGCACTTTTGGCGATCTTGCCAAATTCGCTTGAGAAATTTGAAAATGCCTTTAAGACTATCTTTTTGCACTCATCAAATTTATACTCACCCTCGCTACTAAGAGGCGCGTATCTATCGTAGTCATAAAGCTTTTTAAGGCCTAAAATTTCTTTTTTACGCTCGTAAAATTTAGAGACTAGGTCAAAATTTTTCTCAGTTACAGCGATGAGTGAGTCGACGCTTTTTTTAGTGATTTGATTTTCAAGGTGCCTTGGCTCTTCAGGGAGCTTGAAATTTCGCAGTTCACAACTCGTTTTTAGATCAGTTTTTATCATATTATATATATAACCAAGAAGGTGCTGGTGCTTGCTAAGCTCGTTAGAGAGGCTTTTGGCGGCTAGTTTTCGCACGCTTTGGTCGCTATCATGAAGCTTGGCTAAAATTTCCTCTTCATTTAAAAGCACGCCTTTAAATTTAAACCTCATCTTGCTCATGCTCTCATCAAAAAGCCTTGAAAAGCCCTCAGCTCCGGTGCTTGCAGTGCGAAGTAATACTCTTTCTTCAGCAACGCTTAGTTGGTGTGGTTTTGCTTTAGCGAGATTGCTTAGATAGTAGCCATATTTTTTGGAGCTTTTGATGATCTCTTCTTGTTTTTTAGGGCTAAACTCATTAAATTTGATCTCAAAAAATATCAAATTTTCATTTGCTTTTGTCGCTATCTCATCGATCTTTGCATAAAATGCACCTTTGCTTGTATCTTTGGCAAAATTTAAAAAAGCATAGGTCATCACTTTTGAAATTTTGGCTACCAAATTTTCAAATTCTTCAAATGCCTTTAAAAACTGGTCTGTTTTTAAATTTTCATAACTTTCAAGATATTTATCTTTAAATTTCTCACACTTTTTTTGTAAATTTAGTGCGTTTTGTTCGCACTCTTTTTCGTTTGCAAAAAGTGCTTTTAGATCCCAAATTTGCATATTTATCCTTTAAATTTTTGGGACATTTTACAAAAAAATGGATAAAAGTAAAATTTCAGCCAAAATTTAGCTGAAATTTTATGAAGATTAGTTTGAAGTCTCTGATGCCACGGCTGTAAAAAGCACGTCTGATGAGCTATTTAGCGCAGTTTCAACTGAGTCTTGGATGACGCCTATCGTAAAGCCAACTGTGACAAACTGCATAGCGATGTCATTGCCGATACCAAAAAGTCCGCACGCTAGTGGTACTAGAAGTAGTGAGCCTCCAGCCACGCCAGATGCGCCGCACGCACCAAGAGCTGAGATAAAGCAAAGAAGAAGCGCATCGCCAAATGTAACTGTGATAGATGGGATAGAATTTACCGCAGTAAGCGCTAGGATGCTAATAGTAACTGCCGCACCGCCCATGTTTATGGTGGCACCTAGTGGGATAGAGATCGAATAAAGCTCCTCTTTTAACCCAAGCTTTTTGCAAAGTGCCATATTTACAGGGATGTTTGCAGCCGAGCTTCTTGTAAAAAATGCTGAGATCGCGCTCTCTTTTAGGCAGATCATCACAAGTGGATAAGGATTTTTCTTAGTTAGCGCAAAAACCATCGCTGGATAGACGATAAATGCCACTACAAGCATCGCTCCAACAAGAACTAAGATCAGTTTTAGATATCCTGCAAGTGCCTCAAATCCAGTGTCATGAATGCTAATAGCAACCATGCCAAAGATGCCAAACGGAGCTAGTCTGATGATAAATTTAACGATATGAGTTACGCCGTCGCTTATATCTTTAAATACCTTTTTGGTCTCAGCTGTGGCATATCTCATAGCGATACCACCACTTATCGCCCATGTGATGATGCCTATGTAGTTGCCATTTGCTAGGGCGGTTATCGGATTTTCTACCATTTTATAAATGAGATCTTTTAATACGTTTGTGATGCCTTGAGGTGCCGACATATCAGCACTTTGCAGACCTTTTAATGGTATCTCGATAGGAAATAAAAAGCTAGCAATGACCGCCACAACAGCTGCTAAAAAGGTGCCAACAAGGTAGAGTGTGATGATCTTTTGCATGCCTTTTGTGTGGCCAAAATCTTTTAAAATGATAGAGGTTGCAACTAAAACAAATACAAGAATAGGTGCGATCGCTTTTAAAGCGCCTTTAAACAAATCTCCTAAAACTGAAGCCGAAGCAGCGATAGAATCAGCTGAACTAGCCTTTTCTTTAGCTTCATCAAACTGTTTTGCTTCATCTTGGCTAAGGCGAGTTTTTATGACTTCATCTACGCTTAAGCCACTCTCTTTTTGGATGGTTTGAATTTTAGCCGAGATTTGGTTATAAGGAGCTGCTTGATAGTGTGTGTAAAAGCCAACCATGGCACCTAAAATGATACCAACTAAAATTTGAACGATCAAATTTCCGTCAGCGTATCTTCTTGCAATGTTGTTAAACATATTCATTTGACACCTTAATAAATTAGTTTTTTGTTGATTTTAGCTAAATGATTTTTAAATATAAAGAAATTTAAAAAGATTAATTGGCTTTTTATATAGATTTGTTACAATTGCACGAAAATTTAACCAAGGAAAAGGGCGAAAATGTATCTATTTACTTCTGAAGTAGTAAGTCCAGGTCATCCTGATAAATGCGCTGATATTATCGCTGATAGCATTGTTGATACTATTTTGACGCAAGATCCAAATGGACGCGTTGCAAGCGAAGTTTTTGTAGCTGGAAAAAATATAATAATAGGCGGAGAGATAAACTCAAAGGTGAAACTCTCTTATAAAGACTACGAAAAGATCGTAAAAGATGCTCTTGCGCACATCGGGTATGACGGTAAGAGTAACTTTACAAAAGAGCAGTGCTTGCACCCAGATGATATCGAGGTCAAAGTTTGCTTAAATCAACAAAGTCCAGATATAAATCAAGGCGTCGATCAAAGTGATGGCGAGATCGGAGCAGGTGATCAAGGCATTATGTTTGGCTTTGCAAGCTGCGAAGCAAAAGAATTTATGCCAGCAGCTATAACTTATGCAAGAATGCTTTGTGAAAAAGTCTATAAATTTGCTAAAGCAAACCCTGATAAGCTTGGCGTTGATATAAAAACACAAGTTACGATTGATTACGGCAGCAAAGATAACTTTGAAAACTGCAAACCTCAAAGCATCCACACTATCGTTGTTTCAGCCCCTTGCGTGGAGAGCATGAAGATAGAAGAGCTTCGCGCGCTGATTCAAAATTTAATAGATGAAACTGGTCTTCCAAAAGAGCTATATAATAAAGAAAAAACGATCATATATATAAACCCAACAGGCAGATATGTAAATCACAGCTCGCTTCACGATAGCGGCCTAACTGGCAGAAAGCTGATCGTCGATAGCTTTGGCGGATATAGCCCAATAGGCGGCGGTGCTCAGTCAAGCAAGGACTACACAAAGGTTGATCGCAGCGGACTTTACGCAGCTCGCTGGATAGCTAAAAATATCGTAGCAGCTGGCCTTGCTAAAAAATGTATCGTCCAGATAAGCTACGCTATCGGCGTTGCAAAGCCAACTTCAGTTAGTGTTGATACCATGGGAACTCACGCAAATGGCGTAAATGACGATATGCTTTCAAATTTTGTAAGCGAGAATTTTTCTCTAACACCTCGCTGGATAACAAATAAATTTGGTCTTGATAAACCAAGCAAAGAGACATTTTTATATGCGAAAGTAGCTGCAAAAGGTCAAGTGGGAAATGCAAAATACCCTTGGGAAAAGCTTGATGCGGTTGATACTTTCAAGGCTTTACTTAAAAAATAATCAAAAAAGTGGCTTTATCTTAAAGCCACTTTAAATTTTAAACTAAAACTCATCCCAAAATGCTTTTTTGGCATTATGATCTCACTTTTTGAACCATTTACACTGTGATAGACCGCTTTATTGTATTTGGTAGCAAGCTGTTTTATAAGCAGCCTTTGAAGCACGGGTTCGCTACTTGGCACAAACCAGCCGTTATTTGTGATAGCCATGACCACGTCAAATTCTCCCTTATAAAGCTCCTCTCTTGTTGCTTCATAGCAGATGGCGTTTCTTATTTTAACCCCATCTATCTCATAGTCGCTAAAATTTTCCGCCTTTTTAAAGTCGCTAGCTCCGCCAAAAAATAGCTTATTTACCGCATCTTGCATAAATTTTGGCAAAGGAATTTCTTCTCCAAATGGCACTAAAAATTTCTTATCCATTCTTCGCTCGGTGCCGTTTTGAAACAAAAATGCAGAGTTATAAATTTGCTTATTTTCATAGGCAAGCGCGCCAGCAACTATGGTTATCTTTTTTGAAAGCTCTTTTAGCTCATCAACAAGTAGTGGCTCATTTGTCATAAATAGTGGAAACGCACTCTCTGGTAGCACGATGAGGCGTTTTTTCTTAGCGATAGCGCTATTTATCATCTCTAAATTTTCATTTGTAAATTTCATACGCAAGCTTTTATCCCAGCGTACCCTTTGAGCGACATTGGTATTTACTAGCTCTACGTCAAATGGTAGAGTTTTTGCCTCGCTACTTTTAAACTGCAAGGCGGCGATGAGACAGACAAAAGCTAGGCCAAATTTTAAAAATTTATTATTTAGACTTAAAGAGATGGCTGCTAAAAATATAAATATAAGTCCCCTAGTGCTTGGCTCAAAAGCGCCTAAAACAAGCGTGGCTTCAAGGTTAAACCAGTTAAAACCAAATGGATGAACGTAGCTTATTAAAAATAACAAAATGGCTCTTAGTGCTACAAAGCTTGGGAAAGAGGCTATCCAAAACAAAAGCCCATAAACAAGGGCTACAAAGAGGATGACAAATGGGATAAGCCAGACAAGCTCGTAGTAGATAAGGCTAAAGCCGATCCAGTAAAACCACAAAATTCCAGTGAAAAATCCAGCTGCAAAAAAGCCAGCTCTGCTTAAATTTATGATGATGTAAATTCCAGCTAGCGTGAGAAAAGGTGAGATGAAATTTAAAATTTGATTTTCAGCCATAGCTAAAAAAATGAAATTAGAAAGCAAAAAAGCACCGACAAAGGCTTTTATTATAATTTTAGTGCTAAAATGCCCCTTTAAAAATCTTACAAATAAGGAAATCCATGCAAAACGCTGATTTTTTAACATCATTACTACCTCTTGTTGTGCTTTTCGCCATATTTTACTTTTTGGTTATCAGGCCTCAACAAAAACAACAAAAAGCCCACGCAGCAATGCTTGCAGCTCTTGACAAAGGCGATAAGATAGTAACTAATGGCGGACTTATATGCGAAGTGATTAAAGCCGAAAATGATTTTATCAAAGTTAAACTTAACGATGATGTAATTGTTCGTGTAGCACGTGAGTTTGTAGCTAAAAAGATCGAAGATAAATAATGCGTAACGCAAGAGTTACATATAGGCTGATTATATTTATATTAGCCTTGATTTTTGGTTTTGGCTTTTCGGTGCCATCTTTCTTTCAGACCCAAAGCGGAGCTAAAATTTCGCTGGGACTTGATCTTCAAGGTGGTCTTCATATGCTTCTTGGTGTTGAAACCAACGAGGCTATTCACTCTAAGATCAAGTCAATCGCTGGGAGCATAAATTATTATGCTAAAAAAGAAGATGTGCTTATTGATAAATTTAAGATCAAAGAAGATAGCATCGACTTTACGCTACTTGATAGCGACGAGGCTCCAAAGGTTGATAAGGCGCTTGCTGAGATAAAAGGGCTTGATATCAAAAAAGATGGCCTAAACTATCACATCACTCTAACAGAGCAAGAGAGACTTGACACGATCGAGTATGCGATCTCGCAAGCTGTTGAGACCATTAGAAACAGACTTGATCAGTTTGGTTTGGCTGAGCCAACAGTCGCTAGACAAGGTAAAGATAACATCCTAGTCGAACTTCCTGGCATAAAGACTGAAGAGGATGAGCAAAGAGCGAGAGATCTCATCGCAAAGGCTGCTCACTTGCAGCTTATGGCTGTTGATGATAAGAGACAAGATCAGGCTAATACTATGACTGAAGCCGAGGCTGAAAGCTATGGTGATGTGATCTTTAAAGATGCTAAAAATGACCGCATAAAATACGTCGTTAAAAATATCCCTGTGCTTGACGGCTCTATGCTAACTGACGCAAAAGTCGCATTTTCTCAGCAAAATAACCTACCGATCATAAATTTCACACTAAATTCAGAAGGTGCTAGAATTTTTGGTGATTTTACTGGTGCAAATGTCGGCAAAAGGCTTGCTATCGTGCTTGATGGCAAGGTCTATTCAGCTCCAGTTATAAACGAAAGAATAGGTGGCGGTAGCGGTCAGATCAGCGGTGGCTTTACCCTTGATGAGGCTCATGACGTGGCTATTGCTCTTAGAAGCGGCGCACTTTTAGCACCTGTTAAGATGCTAGAGAAAAGAAGCATTGGTCCATCTTTAGGACAAGAGAGTATCAATCAAAGCATGGTAGCACTTGCTGCTGGATCTATCTTGGTTATGCTATTTATGCTAGTTTATTATGGAATTTCTGGAATTTTTGCAAACATCGCACTAGTTGCAGATGTCGTTATATTAGTAGCTGTCATGGCACTTTTTGGAGCGACGCTTACTTTGCCAGGTATGGCTGGTATCGTGCTAACGATAGGTATGGCTGTTGATGCAAACGTCATCATAAACGAGCGTATACGTGAGCTTTTGCGTGATGGAGCAGCGATAAGAACAGCCGTGCAAAAGGGCTACGAGCACGCTATGAGTGCGATCATCGACTCAAACTTGACTACTATCATTACTGTTGCTGTGCTTTATGCTTATGGCACTGGTCCGGTAAAAGGCTTTGCAGTAACTATGACCATTGGTATCATGGCTTCGATGCTAACGGCTATTTTGGGTACTCACGGCATGTTTGATGCAGTTATGGATAAGATAGAAAAAAGCGGAAATACCAGACTTTGGTTTGGTTATAAAAGGAGCTAGAGATGCAAATTTTTACTAAGACAAAAGTTTATGATTTTATGCGGTTTAGATTTGCTTCATTAGCACTTTCTATATTTTTATTTGTTGGCTCGATCTTTTTACTTGCAACAAAGGGTCTAAACTATGGCATCGACTTCTCTGGTGGTACGCTTATCCAGTTAAAATACGACACTAAAGCGCCACTTGATAAAATTCGTGACGCCCTTAGTGCAAATGAAGTGCTTAAAAACGCCTCTGTTACTGAGTTTGGAAGTGATGAAGAGGTTGTTATTAGATTTTCAGGATCAAGTTCAAATTTAACTGGTGACATTGGCACTGAGATAAAGCAAATTTTAAAAGATACTGGAAATTTTGAAGTAAGACGTGTTGATATCGTTGGTCCAAAGGTTGGCGATGAGCTTAGACAAAAGGGCTTGATGGCTCTTGGAATTTCTCTAATTGGCGTGCTTCTTTATATCACATTTAGATTTGAATGGCGATTTGCACTAGCTGCGATCGCAACTGAAATTCATGATATAGTCATAACTATTGGTGCTATTTCGCTATTTGATATTGATGTAAATTTGGACACGCTAGCGGCTGTATTAACGGTGCTTGGCTACTCGCTAAATGATACGATCATCATTTTTGACAGGATCAGAGAGGGTATAAAGGAGAGTAAGAGAACTGATATCGAGGGCGTTATCAACGAGTCAGTCTCAGCCACGCTTTCAAGAACTATCCTAACTTCAGCTACTACGATGATGACGGTTCTTGTGCTATTTTTATTTGGCGGAGATATGATACATGGATTTTCATTTATCCTTATCGTTGGTATCGTTATAGGCACGATCAGCTCGATCTACATCTCATCGCCATTTCTTATCTGGTTTAAATTTAGCATCGAGCATTTTAGAACTAGAGAGGCTGAGAAGCAAAGGATTAAAAAAGAGCGTGATAAAGAGCGTGCTATGTTTGAAAAAGGCGTTGTGTAAGGAGGGATAATGAACTGGGGAAAGGTTATCTACATATTTTTTGCGCTGATGAGTCTTACGACTACGGCGGAGTTTTTATATGATAAAAACGAGATCGCCCTTTTTGTGGCAGCTAGTATAAATTTAGTTTCAACTTTGCTTAAGATCGGTGTTAAAAATTTACTCTCAGCTGAGCTTTTTGCGAGCTCGCTGGTTGCTGATTTGCACCTTATACCAGCCTTTGTTATTTTGCAAGTCTCTGAAAATGCAACGCTTAGCTATTCGCTAGCCATTGGCGCAGTCATTGCAAATATATTTTCACTAGCATTGGTATTGATAGAATCAAGTAAATCACAAGAAGAATTTTAGGAGAGAAAATGGCTGAGAAGAGAAAATATGAGCCTTTAAAGATAGAAAAAAAATGGCAAGAAATTTGGGATAAAAATGAAGAATTTGAACCAAAAGACGATCTAAGCTTGCCAAAAAAATATATCCTAAGTATGTTTCCATACCCAAGCGGACGCATACATATGGGGCATGTGAGAAACTACTCTATCGGCGATGCGCTGGCTAGGTCATATAGAAAAAGTGGCTTTAACGTGCTTCATCCTATCGGCTTTGATAGCTTTGGTATGCCAGCTGAAAACGCAGCCATAAAACATAAAATTCATCCTAAAATTTGGACTTACGAAAATATAGACTATATGAAAAAAGAGCTTGCAAGCCTTGGTTTTTCATTTTCTAAAAAGAGAATTTTAGCCACATCTGATCCGCTTTACACAAAGTGGGAGCAAAGCTTTTTTATAAAGATGTTTGAAAAAGGGCTTGTTTATAGAAAAAATGCCATCGTAAACTGGTGCGAATACGATCAAACCGTGCTTGCAAACGAGCAGGTTGAAGACGGCAAGTGCTGGAGATGTGGTAATGATGTGGTGCAAAAAGAGCTTCCGGGATATTACTTCAACATCACAAAATACGCTAGCGAGCTACTTGAGGATCTAAAACTTCTTGAAGGCAAATGGCCAAATCAAGTCATCACAATGCAAGAAAACTGGATCGGCAGAAGCTACGGCTTGGAGTTTAAATTTAGCCTTGATGAGGCTTCAAAAGAGACTTTGGGAGCTAGATTTGATGGCTTTGAGGTATTTACAACAAGGCCTGATACGATTTATGGTGTTAGCTACACAGCTCTTGCGCCAGAGCATCCTATCGTAAAAGCGCTGCTTGAGAGCGATAAATTTGATGAAAATAAAAAGGCAAAGATCAAAGCAATACTTAATCAAAGCCCAAGAGAGCGTCAAGCAAGTGACAAGGATGGGGAATTTTTAGGAATTTACGTCATTCATCCTCTCACAAATGAAAAAATCCCAGTTTGGGTTGCAAATTTCATCCTAGCTGACTACGGCAGCGGCGCTATCATGGCTGTACCTGCGCATGATCAAAGAGACTTCGAGTTTGCAAGCAAATTTAATCTACCTATAAAACAAGTCGTAAAGCCACTTGAGGGCGAGAGTGACGGCTCTAAGGCGTATTCAGAATACGGAGTTGCTATAAATTCTGAGCTGATAAACGGACTTAATTCAGAAGAGGCTAAAAGCTTTATAATAGAGAAATTTGAAAAAGATGGTCTTGGCAAAAGGATCACAAACTACAAGCTAAGAGACTGGGGAATTTCTCGCCAAAGATACTGGGGTGCGCCAATACCTGTCGTGCACTGCAAATGCTGCGGCGTAGTGCCTGAAAAAGAGGAGAATTTGCCTATCGCACTGCCTGAAGATGTGCAAATCACAGGCGAGGGCAACCCACTTGACAAACACCCAACTTGGAAATTTACAAAGTGTCCAAAATGCGGTAAAGACGCGATCAGAGAGACTGATACGATGGATACATTCGTAGAGAGTAGCTGGTATTTTGCCCGGTTTGCAAGTGATGAGAAGACTTGGGAGCAAAAAGCGCTTGATGAAAAAAGCGTGAATTATTGGATGAACGTTGATCAGTATATCGGCGGTATCGAGCATGCGATATTACACCTTTTATACGCTAGATTTTTTCAAAAGGTCTTAAGAGATCTTGGCTATTTAAGAGACGATGAGCCATTTGAAAAATTACTAACTCAAGGCATGGTCTTAAAAGATGGCAAAAAGATGAGTAAAAGTAAAGGCAACGTCGTAGATCCTGACGATATCATAAATAGATATGGCGCCGATACAGCAAGACTTTTTATCCTTTTTGCTGCTCCTCCACAAAAAGAGCTCGAGTGGAACGACAGCGCGGTTGAGGGGGCATTTAGGTTTTTAAATAGGCTTTGGGAAAAGGCGCAAACTATCAAAAAGATAGATAAAATCCCAGCTATAGACCATGAAAGCTTAAGCAAAGATGAGAAATTTGCAAGGCTAAAAATTTATGAAGCGCTTAAAAAATCAACCGAGGTCTTTGGCGATACATTTGCTTTTAATACGCTAATCGCTGCTTGTATGGAGGCGCTAAACGCCATAAATGCGCAGGATAATGACGATGTAAATGCTGAGGGCTTTTTCATTATCTTAAATTTACTTGAACCTATCGTGCCACATATCGCAAACGAGCTTAGCGAGCAACTATTTGGTCGTAAGAATTTCACAAAGATAGAGATAAAAGAAGAGGTCTTTGTTAAAGATAGTATAAATCTAGCCATAACAGTTAATGGCAAGAAAAGGGCTGAATTTGAAGTCGCAGCGAGCGAGAGTGAGAGTGAAATTTTAAAACAAGCTAAGCAAAACGTGGCTAAGTGGCTTGAGAGCAAAGAAATTTTAAAAGAGATTTACATAAAAGGCAAATTAGTAAATTTTGTCATTAAAGGATAAATTTTGAGGTACTTTTTAGCATTTTTTATAGCGATATTTATCTGTGGATGTGGCTATAAACCAGTTTCAAAGATCTCGCAGGATTTGGTTGGAGATAGAGTTTATGTTGATGTTGTCATCAGCAAAGAAGAGCCAAAAAATAGTGTTTGGATAAAAGACGCCGTAAAAGAGGGTATGGTCGCAAGGCTACATAAATCACTATCAAGTAAAGATAGTGCCGATACTTCGATAATAGTTTCGGTGCAAAATTTAACTTATGAAGCGATAATCTATGATGAATATGGCTATATCACATCGTATAAAGCTTTTTTAATTCTAAATTATAAAACCAAATTTAAAGATGGTCGTGTCGTAGATATACCTGCTACTGGCGAGTATGATTTTAGCGTGGCAAGACGTCAAAAGAGCGTAAGATACGCTGATAGTGTTATTAGCGATACTCAAAAATATGAAGCTATAAAAGAGGCTTCAAAAGAGGCCTTTGATGAGTACATCGCAAATTTAGCTGTAAAAGGATATAAAAATGGCAGCAGTAACCGTTAGTCAAATAGTCAAGGAAGCCTTGAGCGAGATAAAAGATCGCCATTTGATGCTAACGCCAGAAAATTACACCGAAGTTTATAATGAAATTTCTAAAAAATATGGCTTTACAACTGAAGAGAGCAAAAAGATAGAAAAATATATCTCAAGGCTTGGTGATGACTATAAAGCGCAAGCTATAAGCCTTCATATAAAAACGGTTGATGAGTTTGTAGCTTTTATGACCGCTAGACTCTCTCATGGTGCTAAAAATGGCGCAGCACAAGTGGTTGATGATAAAAAGTTAAAGTCACTAAATGCCTTTGCACGAAGAATCCTCCAAGCTATCTCTATGCTTCACAACAAAGATGCAAAGGCTCTAGCAGAGCAGTGCATGCAGCTGCTTGCTAGAAGATATGATGAGAAAAATCTTGAAGAGATGTGCCTTAAATGGTTTGACTTTGTAAGCTCTTACGACACTGAATTTTTGGACTTTTTGAAATATTATGGTGTGAGAGATTTTGACGATTTAAGGACCATGAGCGCTGAGCTTGAGAAATTCTTATCGCAAAAAAATGAAAACACAGAAGAAAATGCTTTAGTGGAGCTTTTAAATTTTGCGCTAGAGCCTTCTATCACAAAAGAGCTTGGCGAAGAGCTTAGCACTATTAGAAGCGTTTTAAAGCAAAATCCGCAAAGCCTAAATAGCAAAGAATTTCAAGACAAGATAAAGACCTTTGTTGATCGCAGGATCGAAGAAGATAGAACCGAGATCATCGAAAAGGTTGGCTCATTAAACAACATCTTGCAAAGCATAGGCGAGAGGATTTCAGATATCGCAGCTAGCTCTCAAAGCAGCTCTGCTAAGGTGCAAAGTATCAAAAATGATCTTAAAAATGTAAATTTAAATGCAAACAGCATCGATCATGTAAAAAGCATGCTTATCGAGATCGCAGGTGCCTTGGAGATCGAGAGTAAGGAGCTTGGTCTTGAGATGAACAGCAAGCAAGCGACCATTTCTGAGCTACAAAACAGGGTCACAAGCCTAGAAAAAGAGCTTGAAGCTGCTAAGCTTGAGAGCAAAGAGGACTTTTTAACAAAAGTGGCTACAAAAAGAGCTTTGATGAGTGAAATTCAGCGCATCGAAGAGGCTTATAAACGCTACGGCACAGACTATTCGATCTGCTTTGTTGATATTGATTTCTTTAAAAAGATAAACGATACCTACGGACACGAAGCTGGTGACGTGATACTCTCAGCCGTGGCTCAGGTACTTAAGAAAAATGCAAGAAAGGTTGATTTTGTCGGTAGATATGGCGGCGAGGAATTTGTCATTTTGCTACCAAGCACGAGCCTCAAAGATGGAGTTAGATTTGGCGAGAAGCTAAGAAGCATGATCGAAAATTTCAAATTTATCTATAAAAACGAGCGCATCAAAGTTACTATTAGCTCTGGTGTGGCGACAAGAAGTGCAAATTTAAGCGACACTATGACACTTGAGGGCGCTGATAAGATGCTCTATCTTTCAAAAGAGGGCGGCAGAAACCAAGTCATGCCAAAGATAATCGAGGAAAAATGAGCCTAGCGAAATTTCTTGACGGCAAGCCACTTTACTACAAAGAGATTGACTATGGCAGGATCATAAGGGCTTATGATACGATCAAAGGGCATCTAAAACCTTTTAAGATCATCCACATCATCGGCACAAATGGCAAAGGTAGCACGGGTCGCTTTTTAGCGCAAATTTTAAGCCAAAAAGGGGCAAAAGTAGGACACTACACGAGCCCACATATATTTAAATTTAATGAGCGATTTTGGCTAAATGGCGAGGTCGCTAGCGATGAAATTTTAGAGGCTGCTCACGAGCGTTTGCAAGCTCTTTTAAGCGACGAATACAAGATAAAAACTAGCTATTTTGAGTATATGACGCTGCTTTCTGCGGTGCTTTTTGAGGGGTGCGACTACTTTGTCTGCGAGGCTGGCATGGGCGGCGTGCTAGATGCGACAAATGTCTTTGAAAAAGAGCTAAGCATCTTTACTCCGATCGGCTTTGACCACACGGCGATACTTGGCAATAGCTTAGAAGAAATTTCGCGCACGAAATTTGAAGCTATGGGCAAAAGAGCTATTTTAAATGATGAGATGAATGAAATAAGTATCGCTATCGCAAAAGAGATCGCAAGCGAGAAAGGCGCTATTTTAAGCTTTCCAAGAGAAATTTTAACCAAAGAAAATTTAAACGAGATCGCAAACTACGCAGATAAATTTAATCTACCAGAGTTTTTGCGCTCAAATTTAACTCTAGCCTACGCCGCGGCTAAAATTTTAGATAGCAGCATAGATATCAAAAAGCTTGGCGCTTTATCGCTTCGTGGCAGATGTGAAAAGATCGCTTCAAATTTATACGTTGATGTCGGTCACAACGAGCTTGGCGCAAAGGCTGTGGCTAAGAAATTTAGCCAAGAAGAGTTTAGTGGCAAAAAACTAACGCTAGTTTATAACTCATTTTTGGATAAAGATTTCAAGGCAGTTTTGGCAGCTCTAAAGCCAGTCACTGAGGGCGTGCTGCTTTATCACTACCACTGCGAGGGCAGGGAGCTTGGCGGAGAGCTGATAAACAAAGCGCTAAATGAGCTTGAAATTTCGCATAGAGAGTTTGAGCCAAGCGATATGAACGAGATAAAAGAGGCAAAAAACGGCAAAATTTACCTAGCGTTTGGCTCGTTTCACCTAGCCGAAGCCTTTTTAAAAGAGTACTATGCAAGCAAAGGTCTATGAGTATCTTTTAACACACGCCCCACAAATTCTCATCTGCGAAGATGATAAAGAGGCGGCGCTCTGCGCTGATGCGGCCAGTTTTGCTGGCTTTAGCGCCTTTAAACTACCTGATTTTAGAGCTAAAAAGGGCGATGATCTAAGAAGCTTTAACGAAGAGCTTTTTGAAATTTCATCAGTCCTTAGCAAATACTATAAATTTGACGGCAAAAAGATCATCATAAGCCCATTTAGCACGCTTTTAAACCCACTTCCAACGCAAAAAAACCTAGAAAGTTCAACAATCAAGCTAAAAGATAATCTGAATTTAAACGAATTTGCCGACTTGCTTTTGCGTTTTGGCTATGAGTGCGTCGATATCGTAGAAAGCGTTGGTGAGTTTAGCATACGTGGCGAAGTGATCGATATCTACGGCGTAAATATGGACGATCCTGTTAGAATTTTACTCTTTGGCGATGAGGTGGAGAGTATAAGAAGCTACAACACCGCCACGCAAATTAGCAACAAAAATGAGCTAAGCGAAGCTGAGATCGTGCCATTTATCGCAAATCTTAGCAAAGATGAGTTTGAAAAAGTGAGCCAAAAGATCGAGGATATGCAAAGCGACGCTCTTGTGAGCGATCTAAATTCGCTTGGATTTTGGGCGATAGATAGCTTTAGCGACTATTTAAAAGTTTTTGACTCAAGGCTTGTTAAAAAGATAGATTTTGAAATTTACGACGCGCCTGAGGAGAAATTTAAGGGCATTGAAATTTTGCCTGAGCCAAAGGTCTATAAAGACCTAGAAGTTACTTTAAATTTTGACTTTTTTGAGCTAAATAAGAGCAAAAATATAACCGTTCTTTCAAGAAATGAGGGGCTTTTTAAGGGGTATGAGCTTGATGGCTTTGCAAATGTCAAGCTTGAAATTTCGCCCCTTGTAGTAAATTTAACCTCAAGCGACAAGATCGTAGTCTCTTTAAATAAATTTGAGAAAAAAAGGCGAGTAAAACGCTCAAGCCTTGTGGTTGATGAGCTAAAAGTAAATGACTATGTCGTGCATGAAGATTATGGTATAGGTAAATTCCTAGGGCTTGAAAAGATCAAAGTTTTGGGTGCGACGAAAGAATTTGTGGTTATCGCCTATCAAAATGATGACAAGCTTCTTTTGCCGGTTGAGCATCTAAATTTGATAGATCGCTACATCGCGCAAAATGGCTCTATGGCGGTGCTTGATCGCCTTGGCAAGGCAAATTTTGCCAAGATAAAAGAGAAGGTTAGAGAAAAGCTCTTTGCTATCGCCTCAAAGATCGTAGCGATGGCGGCAAAAAGGGAGCTAATCGCAGGTAAAATTTTAAAAAACGAGGATATCTCTTATCTAAATTTCGTCCAAGACGCTGGCTTTTCATACACGAGCGATCAGCAAAAAGCGGTAAATGAGATAAAAGATGAGCTAAAAAGTGGCAAAGTTATGGATAGGCTACTTAGCGGCGATGTTGGCTTTGGCAAGACCGAAGTTGCGATGAATGCCATATTTACCTGCATAAAATCAGGCTTTAGCGCGCTTTTCTTCGTGCCAACGACACTTCTTAGCTCGCAACACTACAAGAGCTTAAGTCAGAGATTTAGCAAATTTGGCATAAAGGTCTTTAGGCTAGACCGCTTCTCAAGTGCTAAAGAAAAATCAAGCCTGCAAAAAGCGCTAAAAGAAAATGAGCCAATAGTTTGCGTGGGTACGCA
>CAUUIN010000015.1:0-27468 GCA_963545295.1 uncultured Campylobacter sp.
AGCATAGCCGCCTTTGCTTCATCTTTTTTAACATTGCCGTCGCCCCTGCTGTAAAGCACAGCTAGGTTGTAGCAGCCTGATGCCTTTTTCTCTTTGTCGCAAGCATCTTCATAAATTTGCGCTAGTTTGTTGTGATCGCCTTTTGTGCTTAAAGCCTCTTTGATGTAGCCAGCATTTAAAACGCACAAACTAGCAGCTAGTAAAACCAAACTCTTCTTCATCACATCTCCTAAACTACTTTTATATCTCTGCCGCGGTAGGCTAGGGCGATCAGCAGGGCAAGAGCCGCTAAGATCAAGTATATAAGCCATGAAACGCCAAATCCTTCACCATTTGCGTATGAGTGAAGTCCGCTAAGGTAGAAATTTACTCCAAAATATGTAAAAAGCACAGAGCCAAACGACAGCACACTTGCGACTAAAAATGCAAAAACGCCTTTTAGTCTTGGTATAAACCTTAGATGAAGCACTATGGCATAGACGATGATCGTGATGTATGACCAGCTCTCTTTGCTGTCCCAGCCCCAGTATCTGCCCCAGCTCTCGTTCGCCCAGACGCCACCTAAAAAATTTCCGATAGTTAGCAAGCTTAGTCCTATGATAAGGCTTAGCTCATCGGTAGCGGCTAGGTATCTTATCTGTTCGCTAAGTTTTTGCCAGTTTTTGTCATTTTTTAGTGCCATTAGTATAAGCCCCACAAGACCTAGCACAAAGCCAAAACCCAAAAAGCCGTAGCTTGCAGTGATGACGCTTACATGCACGCTAAGCCAAAATGACTTTAAAACAGGGACTAAATTTGTTATCTGAGGGTTTATAAAATTTAGATGAGCAACCAGCAAACTCACGCTAGCAAAAAGCGAAGCAGCACCTAGTGCAAAGCTTTGATGCTTGAAAAATAGCACTCCAGCTAGCACGCTTATAAGTGAGATATAGACTAAACTCTCATACGCATCGCTCCAAGGTGCGTGACCTGAGATGTAGGCGCGTAGGGCTAAATTTAGAGCATGCACTATAAATGCTGTAAAAAATGCAAGGCTTAGAGCCTTTTCAAATCTAAATTTTCTACCAAAAAAGAGCCTATAAAAGCCAAGAGCGAGCGAAGCAAGAGCTAGGATCATATAAAAATAGATGAGAAATTTAAATATCTCCATTTGGTTATAAAGCACTTCAAGGCTCACTTTTGCCTCGCTTGGCGCAAGATCGCCCAAAACACCTCTTTGATAGCTTGAAATTTGCTCCAAGCTCTTATCTGCGCCCGCACACTCGCCACTTTTTACGCAAAGGCTTAAATTTTCTATATAAGCGCCCAAAACGCTTTTAAACTCGTTTGGAATTTCATCTTTGCTAAATGCTTCATTTACGCCTAGCCACGTGATCGTTTCGCCATTTTTAGCTAGGATAAATTTAAGCATTTCACCCTTTAGCGCAAGGTATAAGACATTTAGTCTCTCGTCAAATTTAATGACGTCGTTGTCAAATTTATCTCTTTTTGAGGCGGATTTTTCATTTGCAGCCTCTACAAATTTAGCCAGCTTATACTCGCCATTTTCGTTAAAAACATCGCTGAAACTAGCAAATTTCTCGCTCCTATCAAGCCCTAAAAGCTCATTTATCCTCTCGTTTGTGATCCTAACAAGCCTTTTATCCATCCACTCTTGTGGCGAGATGGCAAAAGAGAGCATAAGCTCATCGCTACTAAGCCCAAATAGCGTGGTTTTGGTTGAAATTTTACTTATCATGGCCCTTGTAGCCGAGCTAGCTGGTGCGATCCTGCTATCAGTTTGGACTAAAATTTTGGCAAATTTATCTGCATGAGCTTTAAAATTTATAACTTCATCGTTAGCAAAATTTGGCGTGGCATTTAGTAAAAGTAGGGCTAAAAATGCAAACTGAGTGCCTTTTATGAAGTTACAAAGCCTAAAAAATCGGCTCTTTTTACTAAATAAATTTCCCACAAAGCCAAGACAAAGCAGAAAATATCCGATGTAGGTTGGAATTTTGCCCGGGTCTTTGTTTATCTCAAGTGCGCTTCCAAGCTCGTCAGCATCGTATGATGACTGAAAAATTTTGTAGCCATCTATCGTTAGTGGGTTATTTAGCGAGATATCATGCTCGCTGCCTGCGATATTTACCCTGCTTGTGTAAGACGATGGGCTATTTAGCCCAGCATAACGCTCTAGGATAAATTTTTCAAGCCTTATAGAAAATGGCAAATTTATCGCTCGTGAGCTAAAGTAAAATTTACTCTCTTGCCCGTCAAAGCTTAGTATGCTAGGCTCCAAAGAGTATCCAGCGCCACCTTTTAGCTTAGCGGTTTTACTCTTCTCTCCCACAAAGCCAGCCTCTATGGTAAGCGTGGCTGGAGCGTTTTTCTCATCTTTTTTGTAGTTTATGACATTTACTACAAATTCTTTGCCATTTATCTCTTTTTTAAAGCCAAATTCGTTTTTGCCAAGTAGGCTAAGTCTTAGTGGATACAAAAAGCTCTCATTTGAAATTTGCACTATTAAATAGGGCTTTGTGCTTTGCATATAGTTGCCACTCTCGCCAACTCTTAAGTGTAGCACGCCCTCTTCGCCAAAGTATCTTGTAAGCGCAGCACCGACAAAGATCAGAATAAAAGCAAGATGTATCAAAAATGCGCCAAATTTCTTATACATCTTGGTTTTTACGATGCTAATGGCTAGGCAGATAGCACAAGCAGCCATGACGCACTCGTACCAGAGCGCTTCATAAACAAGCACTCTAGCCGTCTGTGTGTCATAAAAATTTTCCAAAAAGGTCGCCACCCCTGCGCCAAACGCAAGGATAAATAATAATATTAAAGACAAGCGATAAATGTTTAAAATTTTCATCACCTGCCCTTAAGCCTTAAATGCTATAAGTCTGTCCTGCATAAAGTATAAAAACTCTAAGCAATAAAACGCCAACGACTGCTGCAAATGAGCCAAGGTAGAAGCTAAATTTCATCTTGCCAAGTGTGAAATTTAAAACAAGAGGCAAGACAAAGCCAACTAAAACAACCCCAAGCCAAAAGAAATTTGCCCAAACGCCACTATAAAATGCAACTGCTGCGCCTTGCTGATAGCTTGAACCAAGCAAAAGTGAGACAAAAAGCATTAGGATTAGTAAAATTTCAGCGCATAAGACGTAAAACTCCACGCCATGAAGCGAGCCAAGGTCGCTTGAGTGCGGATCTTCTTTAAAAAACAAAGCAGCCACCAAGCTACTGCCGCTTATGCCAGCACTAAGTCCTGAAGCTATGAAAAGCGCTGGTAAAACAGCGGTGTTTAAAAGTGGAAATCTAATAAGTACCGAGATCAAAAAGCCTGTATATGCGCAAATGATAACTGCAAAAAGCAGGCAAAGCGCGCTTAAGAGCGGATAAAGTGGCGATAAAATTTTCATCACACTATCAAAAATGCCGCCAAAAGATTTTAAATTTGATAGCTCCGCACCAAAGGCGTATAGACACATCAAAAAGCTAAGCGGTATAAAGACGCAAAGTCCAGCTACACCGATAGACATAACTGATGTGAAGTTGTAATTAATCAAAATTTTCCAAAACAAAAGTGGCTTTTCAAGGTCAGCTATCAAGCAAACCATACCAAGCATAATACTAACAAATGCCAAAAGCGACGCAGCCTTGAAAAATGGACTAAAGCTCTCTTGTCTTTTGTAGCGTTTTAGAAGTATGGCAGCTATTAACGCTCCGCCACTCATACCAGCTAACAAAAGATAAACAGCGATCGGCCAGCCCCACTCAACTCCGTGCGAAAATGTCGCAGTGAAATTTAATGCACCATCCATCTTACACCCCCGCTTTTACTTT
Source organism: uncultured Campylobacter sp. (assembly GCA_963545295.1). Classification (GTDB taxonomy): domain Bacteria; phylum Campylobacterota; class Campylobacteria; order Campylobacterales; family Campylobacteraceae; genus Campylobacter_A. The sequence goes on from CAUUIN010000015.1 coordinate 3,832, forward strand.
AGGAATATATCTAAGGCTTGGTTTTGTGCCAAGTTCTGCTCTTAGCCTTATGCTATCTTTTACAGCCAAAAGCTGGCTTATGTGCGAGCTCTCATCGTTTAAATCACCAAAGACCAAAGCCTCATATCTGCACGCCTCAACGCAGGCTGGATCTTTTTTATCCTTTAAATTTGTATCTATGCAGAAGTTACAGCTTTGGGCTGAGTGAGTAACTTTGTCTATATATCTCACGTCGTAAGGGCAGGCTACGATGCAGTATTTACAGGCGATGCAGTCATCTATGTTTGTAGTTTGTATGCCTGTTTTTGCGTCCTTGTGACAGGCTTTTGTTGGGCAAACAGCCACGCAAGGGGCATCAACGCACTGCTGACAAGATACTCTTACATATCTTTTATCTAGTAAATTATTTGGATCAGTCTTATCTTCTACGAAAAGTCTCATCTGCCCTTTTGGGACTAAATTTACCTCTCTGCACGCTCTCTCGCAGTCCGTGCAACCAACGCATTTATTTTGGTCAAATATCATGCCAAAATGTGGTTTTTTCGCACTCTCTTCACTCTTAAAAGCAAAACCACTACTTGCCACGCTAGCACCAGCAGCCACAACTGCCATGCGTTTAAAAAAGGCTCTTCTGCTATTTTGATTTTGCATTTTTTAACTCCATTTATGCCTTAATGAGGCTTTTTAATGCCCTCATTTTGCTCTTTTTCATGAATTTTTCTTGCTGCCTCAGCTAGTTCGCCAGGCTTTAAGACCTTAATAAGCTCTATCTCAAAAACGATAGTCTCGCCTCCAGGTATCCCTTCCATGCCGCTATCGCCGTATGCAAGCTCAGGCGGGATGACAAATTTAAACTTCTCGCCCTCTTTCATAAGCATTAAACCCTCTTCAAGTCCAGGGATCAAATTTAGCATCGAAAGATGAGCTGGAGCCTCTTTTGTCTCGTCAAAGACCTTACCATCGACAAAGCTTGCTTTATAATTTACTATGATGATGCTCTCAGGCTTTGGAGTAGCCCCTTTTGAGCCACCTTTTATGATCTCATATTGTAAATTTGATTTTGTTGTTTTTACATTTTTGTTTTTTGCATTTTTTTCCATATAGGCTTTGCCTTGGGCTAAATTCTCTTTTAGCTTGACAGCCTCTTTTTCTTTTACTACCTTATCTAAGTTTTCAGCTCTTTTGTTTAGTAGCTTTGCTATCTCATCATCACTTAGTTTTAGCTCGCTCTTTAGCGCATCGCTAAAGCCTTTTATCACCGCATCAGCGTCATAGCCAACACCTAGTTGCTTTTGATCTAGCAGTCCTTTTAAAACATATCCACCACTTGTTGCGCCTATGGCATAAGAGTCGTTTGTATCGACATTTGCTAAGAGACTAGCCACGCTTAGGCTAAAAAGTAGCGAACATTTTAAAAACCCATTTTTCATTTCAAACCCTTAAATTTAAAGGGGCTAAAACTAGCCCCTAAATGCTATAAATTTTTGTTTAGAATTCTCTGAGCTTCTTTTATATACTCTTTAGATGCATCTAGTCTTTGTTTAGTAAATTTAAATCCGTGCATACCCCACGAACCATCTTTTTCGATCATATCGATGACATCTTGAGCGTTTTGGACAAGCTCATAAACTCTTGCTTTATCACTTGGATCTAGCTTTTTAGTCTCTAGTAGTGAGTAAATTCCCTCGATGCCTATTTTGACCTCTGAGAATTCATTCTTAACTGGAGTTTGCCATCCCATAACCTCATCATAAACTTGTTTTTGGTTTTTGAAGTGAAGTGTTGGTTTTAGCTCAGATAGCACTGGGCTATGGCAGCCTTTATTATCTTTCATATCTTTATCAGCCCAAGATGTTCTAGCGCATGCCCACATCAAATCAACATAGTTGTGGCCATTTTTATCTCTCTCAAAGTGCCAATCTTTAGCATCTCTTGGACCTTTAGCAGCGTCGCCAGCAACTAGAGCTTTTTTAGCTGGATCGACCATGATCTTCCAGATGTGAGAGCGTCTTTGAGTATCAAAGCCAGCGTTGTCTTGGAACTGAACAGCGTAGAAATTCTCGCAGCTCATCATAAATGGCATGTGGCAAGATGCACAAGTGTTGTTTTTGTGAGTATCTGCTTTTGATGCGATATATGCTTGAGTTTCGTGACAATCTTTACACTCTTTTTTGATCTTTGGCTTAGTATAGAACGCACTTAGATAGCCTTGATCTGGGTTGTAGTTCATGCCAGTTACGCTCTTATCGCCTACAACGTTACCTGTGTTATCGTGTGGATCGTGGCAAGTAACACATCTCATACCTTTATCGTAGTGAGCGGTAAAGTATGATTGAGAGCCTTCAGAGCCACATCCTGGTCCCATTGATTTAAATTTAGAGCTTAAAGATAGATCTAGCTTGCCGTTGTTAAGTGGGTTAGCTCGCATTAGATCTGGGCTAAAGTTAAATCTTTGGTGACAGCGTTCGCAGTTTGATGTTCTAAAATTTGTAGCTCCATCAAGGTGACCGCCAGCTCCGTGGCACTCCTCACAGCTTACGCCTTTTGAGATAGTGTGTTTTTGAAGCTCTTTGGCATTACCAAGTGCTGCGTAAAATTCTGCTTTTGATTTAAAGTCAAATTTAACTGGGTGGCAAACCTCACAATATGATGAGTTTGCTTGAAAAAACATCGACTTTTTGTGTTTTGCGGCGTATGAGGCAAGACCTCTAACATATCCACCATTATCGCCGTACTCTTCAAGAGTGCCAGGGAATTCTGGGACAAGCTCTTTTATCTTTTTAACAGTTGCGTCGTCTAAATTTAACGCCCATGTTCTTTGCCATTGGTTTGATCCAGCTACGATCTGACCTGTGCCATCTCTTAGCAAACCGCCCTCAACGTAGTAAGTACCACGAAGTAGCCATGCATCGACGTAGCCCATCTTAGTTCTTAAGTGGCCAACAGTTGCATATATGACATCTGGAGTGATACCTTTTGGAAGGATAGAAGCAGTATCTTTGTCAAATACTGGCTCAGTTAGGTTGTTATTAACCTCTGGGTGCTCGCCAGGGAAGCGCATAGTAGTTGCGTGGCGAGATCTGCTCCAGACCTCATACTGAGCTGGGTGACACTCACCGCACTTTTCTGGACCAACAAATTTGTTAGGGAACTGAAGTGATGAAGTAGCTGGAATTCTATACATCATAGAACTATAGCCCTTACCGCCATCTCTTTTACTAAGCTTTGACATATCAAAGCCATGTCCCTCGGCAAGCCACTCTAAGCCGCGATCGTGAACGACCATTTTGCCGACGGTTTTGCCACCATACTTTGTAAAAATAGGGTGGTTTTTAAATAGCCAGTTATACATCTCTTGCTCTTCTACGACGTAGTCTTGCAAGGAGACAACACCTCTACTTTGCAGTGTGCCTTTAGGATTTGCGATAACATCACGTGCTTTATCGGACATCTGCATATTATGCTCTTCGCAACAGGCTTGTGAAGCAAAGATACTAACACCCATGAGTAAGCCTGCTAAGGCTTTGTGTAAGTTTCTCACGTCTCCTCCTTTGAATTTTTATCCTAAAATCAAAATGATTTCATACTGATAATCTTAACAACAAAAAAGGGCAGAAAAGGGGTAAAATTAACAAATTATAAATTTTCGAAACTAATTGTAAATGCAACGTGGTTTTCATCTACGTTTTTAGCAAAGATTAGGGCGTTGTTTTTGTGAGCGATCAGCTGGCTCATATATAGCCCAAGCCCACTACCGCTCTCTTTTGTGCTAAAGTGTGGTTCAAAGATAACCTTTAAAAATGAATTTTTTATCGCTCCTGCGTTATTTTGCACGCATAAATTCTTGCGATTATCTTTTAAAAAGGCGCTTATCTTTATCACTCTTGGCTTTGTGTAGCTTTGCTTAAATGCGTCTTTAGCGTTATTTATGATGTTTATTAGAATTTGGATTATCTCGTTGAAATTTGCAAATATGACAAAATTTTCTCTCACATCTAACTGCACCTCAATCTGATACTTTTTAAGCGTTGCGTTTAAAATTTTTATCGTTTGATTTATCACTTCAAGCACCTTAAATTCTTTTCTTAAGGTATTTGGGTTGAAGAAATTTTTAAAATCATCAACAGTTTCTGACATGAAATTTATCTGTTTGCTTGTCTCTTCTATAAACTCATAAATTTTTGCCCGATCAAGCTTTTTTCGCTCCTCGTAAAGCTCTAAATTTATTAAAGCTGAGCTTATTTGAGCAAGTGGTTGCTTCCACTGGTGCGAGATATTGCCTATCATCTCGCCCATCGAGGCTAGGCGGCTTTGATGTATCATTAGCTGTTCAGTCTGTCTTTTGCTCTCTTCGCCACGCCTGTGCATCTTATAAACAAGTAGTAAAAATAGTCCAAAGATAAGCGTTATGGCGCTCATTATGACGATAACCTCTTGCAAGTGGTAGGTAAAAATGGCGCGAATTGGGATCTTAAAAGAGATCATCGCGACTGTTTCGTTCACGTCTGGGATCTCTATGCCCTCCATGCCGTATTTTTCTAGCATCTGATGTGGGGCATTTGCGCTACTATGACAGGCTAGACAGCTAGGACTTTGGTTTTTTATAGGCAGACCCACAAAGAGCTGTGAGCCATTTTCATCTTTTATTATCTTTACAAATTCCTGAAATTTATTCTCTTTAAAGCCATGCAAGACGCCAGCTTCAAATTCATTTGGCTGATGAGCTTTATTTAGCGGTGCGATAGCAACTAGCTTGTAGTCAAATTCAAGGTTGTATTTTTTCTTTTGGATGTTGTAAATTTCACGGCTTATATATGAAGATGACAAAAGCCTCTCATCAAAAAAGTCCTCTTTTAAGATGCCCTGCTCTTTTAGCTGCTCGATTAGTGGGCGCTGAACTCCTGAGATATACTCTCTTACAGAATTTATACTCTCAAGCACATAATAGGCCTCTTTTTTGGCGTCTTTCATCGCAAGATCGTTGTAAAAATTTAAAACAAGTGCCGAAACTAGCAGATAGACAAAGATAAAAGCGCCGACTATTAGCTGAAATTTATATCTCACAAAGATAGCCCACGCCGTATAAATTTTTGATCACATCTTTGCCAAGCTTTCTTCTAAGCTCTTTTACGATCGTCTTTATCGCCTCTTTTGTAGGCTGCTCGTACTCCCATATGTAGTCAAAAATTTGCTCATAAGTGATAGTTTGGTTTTTGTTGTTTAAAAAATACTCCAAAAGCTTGCTCTCACTCTTGCTTAGATGAGAAATTTGACCATTTATGTAAAGAGCTTTTTTGCCAAAATCATACTCAAGCTCGTCATTTAGCCTGATAGTTGGCATGCGTCCAACTAGCTCAAACGCCACATCTTCAAGTGCTTTGATGAAAGACTTTTTATCGTATGGTTTTGCAAGATATCTTGTGATCTTTAGCTCAACTGCCCGCCACAGATACTCTTGCTCGACGTGGCTTGAAAGGATCACGATAGGGATTTTTTGATTGATAGCTCTTACTTTTTTAGCGATCTCAAGACCATCGATATTTGGCACGCTGATATCAAGCACTAGTACATCATACGCCCCACTCATAGCAAGCTCTAGCGCATCAAAGCCGTCTGTTACGCCTTTAACTTCTGCGAAAAACAGCTCCAGCGAGGCGCAGATATTTCGCAAAATCGCCTCTTCGTCCTCAAGGCAAAGGACCTTTTTGTTTGATAAAACATCTAAAATATCATACTCTTGCATACATCATCTCATCTCTTAAGTCAAAATGCCGACTTAAATAACACAAAATAAAAATCATTTCATAAATTTACATAATAATCGTAAGATTAAAGTAAAAAATCAGCTCGTTATTTAAGTGATAAAGTTAAAAGATAAAGTTAAATTTAGCCAAAGATTTGGCTAAATTTATCAGGTTCTAAATTTTGAAAGGCTAGTGTTTAGGTTGTCAGTCATCTTTGAAAGATGAGCGGCAGCTAGTGAAATTTCGTCCATACTTTTTGAGTTTTGTTTTGAAATTTCATCTATATTTACGATGCCTTTTATCAGCTCCTCGACCTTATTTCCAGTCTCTATATAGTCCTTCGTAGAGGTCTCATTTAAGCTAACAGTCTCGTTCATTAGCTGATTCATATTTTCTATTTTTTCATTTATCTGGGCTGATTTTTTGCAAAGCTCACTAGCTTTTTTGGCATTATCACCGATGGTTTGGCTTGAGTTTGAGATCGCTTCAACGATTAAATTTATAGTTGCATTTATCTCACTTAGGCTATTTTGTGTGCGCTCAGCTAGCTGTCTAACCTCATCAGCCACGACCGCAAAGCCACGTCCATGCTCTCCTGCTCGAGCCGCTTCTATCGCAGCATTAAGAGCAAGTAAATTTGTCTGATCAGCGATATCATTGATGATATTTAAGACATCTTTTACATTTTTAGCTTGATCAGCTAGGCTTTTCATCGAGCTAGCGAGTGAAATTTCACTATTTGCAGCCTCATCGACATTTTTGCTAAGCCCCAAAACATCGTTTGAAACCTCATTTATATATAGACAGGTTCTTTCAAGATTTTCTTTGCTCTTCTTAGCCTCTTCAAATGAGCTTTTTATCTCTTCTGACATATTTTTTGCCATATTTGTCGTATCTGTGACGATTAGTGAAGATTTGTTGGTTAAATTTGTAGTTTGAGCTGAGGTTGAAGAGAGTTGCTCGGCGATAGAAGAGTTCTCATTTGCCAGCCCTTTGACGCTCTCTATAACAGATCTTAGCTCGCTTGTTAGGTCATTTATAGAGCTTTTGATGTTTGAAATTTCATCTTTGCCACTAACTTCAAGCTTTTTAGTAAGGTCGCCGCTGCCACTTTTTATCTCATCTGACATCTCGGTTAAATTTGCAACGATATTTCTTATAGGTCTGATGATCGCTCTACTTAAGATAAATAGCACGATAGCTATCAATATAACCGTGATCAGGACACAGGTGATGATAAATGTTTTTGTGTTTTGGCTATTTTGCTCGTTTAAAACAAACTTTGTCTTTTCTATCTCGTTTGCCAAGTCATCGACATATACACCACTTCCTAGCATCCACTTATATGGCTCAAAATTTGCAGCATAGCCAAGTTTCTCAACTGGCTCTTGCCCCTCCTTTTTCACCCAACCAAATGTAACAAATCCGCCGCCTTGTTTAGCCTTTTCGATGAGCTCTTTTATAAGAAGTAGCCCTTTTGGATCTTTTAGTCCGATCAAATTTTTACCGACCAAAGATGGCTTTTCAGGGTGCATCAAAACAACGCCATCGTAGTCATAGATGAAGATATAGCCGGTCTTATCGCTAAAGAATTTTAGCTTTGAGACGACTCTAAAAATTTCTTTTTTTATCTCATCGTCGCTTAGCCCTTTTTCTTTGCCACCATTATAAATTTCACGCATCATTTGATTGATCGTCTCGACATCATCTTTTAAATTTTCTTTTCTAGCATTTACCAGCTCGTCGTAGGACTTATTGGTGAAAAAGTGCGTTAGATCGCTTGAAAATTTACTATTTAAAAAGATGAGCAAACAGCTGACAAGTAAAACTGAAAAAACAAAAGTGAGAATTATCTTTGTAGATATTTTCATAGCACACATCCTTGCATTTTGGGATTTCCTAAAAATTGCGTGCCATTTTATATCTTGAAATCTTAATTATAAATTAACTTTTAAAATTTAAGAAAAAAATAGAAAATTTGATAATAAAATTTACTCAAAGCCCAAAATAACGAATATGTTACAAATATTATTACTTTAAGCTATGAGTGTAAAATTTGTGTAAATTTTAGTGGTATTTAGTTGCCTCTGCTTCCAGGCTTAATCGCCTTGCTACCGCTCTTACAAAGCGGACAATGCTCTGGCTCATAAATTTCAAATTCAAAATTCCCCAAAGCGAAAAATGGCTTGTCGCTTGGCAGTTTCGCATTTGCTTTAGCTTCATTGCCTAAATTTGCAACCTTGCAAAAGCCGCGGTTTGCAAGTGCTGCAAAGCCAACTACTTCGCCGCCAAGGCTCTCTATCACGTGCGCTGCTTCAAGTGCTGAGCCACCAGTTGTTATAATGTCTTCGCAAACTATAAATTTTTCGCCCTTTTTCACTTCAAAGCCGCGCCTTAAGCTCATCACTCTATCAACACGCTCTGTAAATATAAAACGCTTCTTCGCCGCACGAGCTAGCTCATATCCAGCTAAAATCCCTCCAAGTGCTGGCGAGCAAACGCTATCAAATTTAATGCCAAATTTCTCTATCACACCTGCTAGCTCATCTGCTAGCTTTGCCGCAAGAGCAGGGTCTTCAAGCACCTTTGCACTTTGGAGATAAAACTGCGAGTGGTTGCCACTGCTTAGCAAAAAGTGTCCCTCTAAATACGCCCCAGCGTCCTTATAAATCTTCTCTAAATTCATCGCTTTTTCCTTTTAAAATTTGCCAAAAATCTTAACACATACCCACTTAAGCCACTCTTTTTAAAATTTAATAAGCCCCACGCTTGTATAATTCTTGCACTCATACAAAAAGGACACTCATGCTTCTCTTTAACCCTGTTGTTTTTAGCATTTTGGTGATGACGGTGCTATGTTTGCTGCGCTTTAACATCCTGCTTTCTATCCTCATCTCAGCCCTTGTTGCTGGGGTTATGTATAAGCATGGTTTTAGCGGATTTGAAAACGGCTTAACAAGTGGTATAGAGAGTTTTTTCACAGCTTTAAAAGAGACCACGCAAAGCCTCATAAGCGGCATGCAAGGCAACCTTGAGACCTCGCTAAGCTACATCTTGCTAGGTGCTCTTGCAGCAGCCATTGCAAATACAAATTTAACAGCCATTTTGATAAATGCGATGAGTAAATTCCTTAGCTCAAATAAGATGATATTCACGCTAACTATCGCATTTATCGCTTGTTTGTCTCAAAACTTAATCCCAGTTCATATAGCTTTCATACCTATCTTAATCCCGCCACTTCTTGCTCTTATGAACAAAATGGGCATAGATAGACGCGCCATTGCTTGCGCTCTTACATTTGGACTGCAAGCGCCATACGTGAGCCTTAGCGTTGGATTTGGTCTTCTTTTTCACAATATCCTTAAAAAAGAGCTAGCCAACAACGGCATAAATACAACCATCTCAGACATCTCGTCAGTTATGTGGATCGGTGGGGCTTCGATGTTTGTTGGGCTTATCTTAGCCATATTTTTTTATAGCAAAAAGCGAATTTATAAAACATCTAAATTTGAAAAGGCTGAGTTTGACGAGATCGAGCGCGCAAAAAGCCTTGAGATGACTAAAAAAGAGTGGGCGGTCTTAGCTGGTGCGGTTGTCGCTTTTGTCGTGCAAATTTACACTTCGCTCTTGCCACTTGGCGCGCTACTTGGACTTTTGGTTATGGTCGTTTTTGGCGGTATCGAATACAAAAAAGTAGATAAGATCATGGATAATGGCCTTGCTATGATGGGCTTTATCGCATTTATCATGCTTGTGGCTGCAGGATACGGCACCATTTTAAGAGAGAGTGGCGGTATAGACGAGCTTGTAAAATACGCTAGCTTAGTCTCTGGTGGCAAGATAGGCGGAGCTCTTTTGATGTTACTTATAGGACTTCTTGTAACGATGGGCATAGGCACTAGCTTTGGCACGATCCCTATCTTAGCCTCTATCTACGTGCCACTTTGCCTTAGCCTTGGCTTTGGTGTGCCAGCTATCATCTTGCTAGTTGGTATAGCAGCAGCTCTTGGAGATGCTGGAAGCCCAGCAAGCGACAGCACACTTGGGCCAACGAGCGGTCTAAATGCTGATGGTGAGCACAACCACATATATGATACTTGCGTGCCTACATTTGTATTTTTTAACATCCCACTAATCATCGGTGGCGTCGTAGGTGCGTTGATACTTGGATAAATGTGTTAAAATCATTAAAAATTTAAAGGAAGATGTAATGCAAACAAATATTGATTATGCAAAATATGAAACGATGACACGTAAAGCATTGTTTAATTTGCTTGAAAAAGAGGAAAAAAAACTAAATTCATTACAAAATACTTTAAAAAAACAATCAGAACTAATCCTTTATCTTAAAAAAAAGATAAAAAGCAAACTTGATGAGCCAAAAGATTATGAACTTTCACAATCTCCAAGCATAAAAAAACTCGATATAGAATTTAAAAAACTCTCAAAAACAGAGCAAGAAGCACTAATGGCTGAAGTTAAAACCGAAATGGGCGTTTAGTGTATAAAATAGTCATTAAACGCTCTGCGGACAAGCAACTAGATAAAATTTCAAAAGGTGATCTAAGAGCAGCCTTAAAAATACGCATCTTTCTAAAGGAGCTAGAAAAAGTAAAAAATCCTTTTGCGACAAATAACGCAGAAAAGATGCAAGGCTATGATAACCGCTGACGCTGGAGAGTTGGCATACATTACCGCATAATAGGACTTAAACAAGATGAAATTTTAACTATTGAAATAATAGAAATTTCATCACGAGAAAAAGCATACTAAGAAAATACAATCTATACAAATTTTTAAATTTTTCTCTTTTTGCCGATATAAATTTTGGAACATCTTTTGCTTTGTTTGAAAGATTATAAAAATTTTAAAACGAGAAAAAGGATAAGTCAATGATGAGATCACTTTGGTCTGGTGTTTCAGGCCTACAAGCCCACCAGATAGCCATGGACGTAGAGGGCAACAATATCGCAAACGTCAATACCTATGGTTTTAAATACAACCGCGCAAATTTTGCTGATATACTAAGCCAAACTCCAAGAGTAGCTACCGCTCCACAAGGTCAGCTAGGCGGTCAAAACGCTATGCAAATAGGTCTAGGAACGACCATAAACTCAACTACGAGAATTTTCTCTCAAGGCACACTAACAGCTACTGATAAGCAAACCGACCTTGCTCTTCAAGGAAATGGCTTCTTTGTCGTATCTCCAGATGGCGGCACGACAAGATACTATACAAGAAACGGCGACTTCGTCCGCGATAAGGCTGGTAACTTTGTAAATAACAGCGGCTATATCGTTCAAGGCTGGACTAGAGATGATGAGACTGGCACTATCGACTCAACAGGTCCGATAAGCAACATCGTCATCAAAGAAGGTCTTACAACTCCAGCAAGAGCAACAACAGAAGTTAAAATAAAAGGCAACCTTGACTCTGGTAACAGCATCGGTCAAAGAAGCACACCTATATATTCGCTTGACTCAGTTGCTGGCGGACGTGATTTTAATAATGATGAAATTTTAAATGCCAACGAAGTTCATAATGAAAACGATACAAACAACGATGAATTTTATACAAACTCAAGAAACGAGCAAATTTTAACAGAGCGTGGCGTCGATCTTGGTGTTACATTTGACGAGCTTGGAAATGGTCTTGCTCTAAGAGATGGACAAGGTATCTGGGTAAGCTACGCAAATGCTAAGACTGAAAAATTTACTGTAGGAAGTGGTGCAGCACAAACTATCGGTAAAATAAGTCCAGAAGCAACACTTGATATCACAATAAATGGTACAACTATAAAATCACAAGATCGTACTATGACAAGCATCAGTGACGTAGCAGCTGCTATCAACGCTCAGTATAACAAAACTGGTGTTAGAGCTGAAATTTCAGAGGGCAACAAACTAACACTTATAAATAGAAACAACTCAGGCACAACTGAAGAGACAAAAAACATCCACCTAACAGTAAATGCTGGAAACACAGTTGGCGGTCTAGCTAGTAAAGATATCATAACAGCTTACCAATATGTCTATACAAGCTCACAAACAACAGCTGTTCATCCAAATAACGACAAGATAGCAAGACAAATAACAACAACAGAAGATCTTCGTGCTGCTATGCAAGAGGATGCTAGAAACCACGTTGATTATAATGGCGACGGTCAGATCAATGCAAACTCTGACGCACTTGATGCAGCAAAACTTGCAACTGCCGCTCACAAGGTAGCCCCAGGTACAGGTGGCGCAGCTATAACAAATACTGCATACCAAACAGCCTATAACACTGCTTATAATGCTGAAATCACTGCAGGTAATACGCCGGATCAAGCTCATGCAGCTGGTGTTGCAGCACTTCAAGCACTTGCAGGTGATGATACAAATGATGGTGTAAAGATCACTGTAAATAAATTAGGTCAATTTCAACTAGAAAACCCTACAAATGAAATGGCTGACCATGCACTTTATATGACAACAACTGGCCTTACAAAACCAGCTCAAGGCACAAGCAACGCAGCAGTAAACGAAAACGTTCGCTTTACAAATATCATGAAAGCACTTGATGGCGCACTAAGCCCAGGTCAAGCTCTAAGAGCAAGCGGCAAGATGATGATGTCAAGCCACGGCTCAACGGCAGAAATTTTTGACTCACTTGGCTCAAAACACACAGTTAGTATAAAATGGGCAAAGATAGGCACTACAACAGATGGCGGAACTGAGTGGAATATGATCATCCAAGTACCAGAGCCTGCTAAGATAAACTACACAGGCGAGGGTCCAGACAACGTTGTCACTGGATCACTTAGATTTAACTCAAACGGCTCGCTTGCTAGTTTTCACCCAGCTACGATAACATTTTCAGCTAACAACGGCTCACAAAGTGGCCAAAATGTTAGTTTAAATTTTGGTTTGGGAACTGATTTTAACGGACTAACAAGCTTTGATAAAGACTCATCAACTGAGTCTATCTCACAAGATGGCTACACAGGTGGCACACTAAATGACCTAAAGATCGACGAAACTGGCACGATCATTGGAGCATTCACAAACGGACAAAGCTTTGGCCTAGCTCAAGTGGCACTTGCTAGCTTTACAAACAACGAGGGTCTTCAAAGTGAGGGCGGAAATGTCTTTTCACAAACTGCAAACTCAGGCGAAGCAGTCATCGGTGCAGCAGGCACAGGCGATAAAGGCACGATCGCAGCTTCAAAACTAGAAGCTAGTAACGTCGATCTAAGCCGTGCGCTAACAGATCTTATCGTCATCCAAAGAGGCTTTCAAGCAAACTCAAAAACGATCACGACAAGTGACGAGATGTTAAACACACTTCTTCAACTAAAACAATAATCATAAAGGGGGCGCTCGCTCCCTTTTAAATTTACAAATAAAATCAGCCTTCTTTTTGTAAAATGCTAAAAAATTTCACAAAAAGAGAAAAAATGCAAGTAACACTTCTAAACCACACCCCACTAAATATCTGCTCTCACGCGATCCGCACATGCTGGCAAAGCTTTGACAAAGGCGACAATGGCGGCGAAAAAGACGTCGAGCTGATCGACCGAGTTGGCAATAAATTTAAACACGCATCAACGCTAGAGCATCTTTACTACAACTTCTACATCCAAGGCATCTCACGCGCACTGCTTCAAGAGCTAGCCCGCCACCGCATAGCGAGCCTAAGCGTCAAATCAACCCGCTACACGCTAAAAGAGCTAAAAAAAGAGGAGAAATTTGAAGTAGGGCAGTTTGAGCGAGCGGCTAAATTTATCGTGCTAACAAATGACGAAGTGGTCGATAACGCAAGCATAAAAGCGCTTGAAAATTTACGTGAAATTTTAGCCTCAACGACAAAGAGCCTTGATATCGTTAAATACTGCTTGCCAGAGTGCTATAAAACCGAGCTTACATGGAGTATAAACGCTAGAAGCTTGCAAAATTTCATCTCTTTAAGAAGCTCAAAATCAGCCCTTTGGGAGATAAGAAATTTAGCAAACGCTATCTATGGCGCCTTGCCAAATGAGCATAAATTTATCTTTGAGAAGTGTTTGCCAGATGATGAGGGTTAAATTTACTTTTTCAAAACGTAGAGAAGTTCGTCTACGTGGATGTTTCTAGCTTTTAAATTTCTGCTGCCACGGTAAGCGTTGTACTTTTGGCGAAGTAGATGAACTTTGCCCATTTTATTTAGGTTTTTATCAAATTCATCTTGGTTGATAAAGCCCTCTGAGTTAAACGAGATCAGCACAAATTTAGCCTTTAAATTTGCTATCAGCTCGAAAAATGCCTCGCTTGCAGATGACTTTTTATTAAAAACTGATCTGTTCCAGTCCTTTGAGATGCCTGAGATTTTTGAAATTTTACTTGGCTCTTCATAGCTTGCGATGAGGTTTAGCATGAAGTAGTTTGAGCCGTATGGGTGCTGATTATAAGGCGGATCAAGATAGACTAGATCAAGACTGCTAAGCTCTTTTGCTAGTAAATTTGCGTCCTTTTGATATACCTCAAACGGCACGCTAAAATTTGAAAAGATGGGTTTTGTCAAATTTATATCAGAAGTGATCCTTGAGATGGCATTTTGCCCCCTGCCACCAAACTGACCGATGCCCTCTTTATTTTTATGAAAACCTTTAAAAATTCCACTCGTATTTGCATGCACGCTTGCATTATAAAGTAGTGGAGCTATGAAAAATTTTCTCATCTCTTCTGGCAATATCTCATCTATGAGCCTTCTTGCGGTATCAATAAATTTGGCATTTTTTCTAGTGTAAAAGACCCGCTCGCCAAAAGCGATATTCTCATCATCTTTTGGGGCGTAAAGCCTTGTTATAAAGCCCTCTAAAAGGCTATTTTTTATCTCTTTTTCAAGCTTTTTTTGCCAGAAATTTATCTCATCTTTTAGCTCATTTGTGGCATTTTGCAGGTAGCATGAGTTTGTGATGAAGCTGTAAAGCTCCAAGTCGTTTGCGACTAGAAATTCACTATTTTGCTTTAAAAACCTAGCCACCACGCCGCTTCCGCTAAAGAGATCGCAGCAGCTAAGCTTCTCTTTTTTAAGCTCGTCTTTTGCGTATTTTACGCCTTGCTCGATAAAGCCTAAAAGAGAGCGTTTATTACCAAGATAGGTTAAAATTTGCTCTTTTAGATAGGCTTGATTTTCTTGTTTAGCTAGCTTCAAATCAGTGCTTTTTTAGTCCCATAGCATCAACGTCAAGCTTGATCTCATCGTTGTTTATGATGACTAGGCCTTGGGCTAAAATTTTGTTTGCTATGGTGTGCGCTTCATCAAGTGAGTGCATCTTATAAGTGCCACATTGAAATTTATTTAGCTCTGGAATTTTATCTTGATCTTTAACCTCTAAGATGTCCTTCATCGAAGCAAGCCATGCCTTTTTTACAGCTTCTTCGCTAGGCGTGCCGATCACACTCATATAAAAGCCCGTCCTACATCCCATCGGCGAGATGTCTATGATCTCTACGCCGTTGCCATTTAAATGGTTTCTCATAAAACCAGCAAAAAGGTGCTCTAAAGTGTGGGTGCCCTTTTCTGGCAAAATTTCTTCATTTGGCTTGCAAAATCTCAAGTCAAAAACGCTGATATCATCGCCCTTTGGGGTCTTCATACTCTTTGCTAGTCTAACTCCTGGGGCTTGCATTTTTACGTGATCTACACAAAAACTATCAAGTAGTGGCATATATTCTCCTTTAAATTTTTGGTAATTTTAGCGTAAAAAAGATTTAAATTTTAAAGGCCCACGTAAATTTACATGAGCCTAGTAGTATTTTTATATTTTGGAGTATTAAAATTTATTTTTTCTAACGTCTGTTAGTATGACCTTCGCCATGTCGTCTATCTCGCTAGTTACTTCATTTGTGTTACTAACGACGCTTCTATTCTCTTTTGTGACGTTATCTATTTGGGCGACACTTCTATTTATCATATTTATGCCCTCAGCTTGCTCTTTTATGCTCTCGCTCATTTCGTTGATTGATTGAGCAAGGACATTTGTATTTGCCTCGATCTCGCCAAGGCTTTTTTGAGTGCGCTCAGCTAGTTTTCTAACCTCATCAGCCACGACGGCAAAGCCACGTCCATGCTCACCTGCCCTTGCAGCCTCGATAGCGGCGTTAAGTGCTAGTAAATTTGTCTGATCAGCAATATCGCGAATGATGACGATGATATTTTTGATCTCTTCACTTTGTCTTATGACATCCTCTGTCTTTTGTGAGATGGCATTCATCGAGCTACTCATCTGCTCAACCGCAGCTGCGCTCTCTTGGATAGAATCAGCTTGTTTGCTTGTACCATCAGTTAAATTTCTCATAGATTCAGCAAGCATAGATGCCTTTTCTTCTAAAATTTGAGCTTGATTTAGGTTACTATTTAGCATAGCGCTTATAGCATCTCCTGCACTATTTATACCAACCATCATAGCTTTTAGATCAGCTTCTATGTTATCACTTAGTTCGATCTTAGCAGTATAGTCGTTCTTTGAGTATGAATTTAAGATATTTATGACGCTGCCTAAATTTTGGCTGATAGAGCTAAAGAATGTGTTTAGCAGCTCTTTTAGCTTGATAAGTGATGGGTTGTTTGGATTTTCACTTAGTTTGACGCCTAAATTTCCTCTTATCATATTATTTGCAGCTACATTTAGCTCTTCAAGCATGGTGCTATCTTTTTTGATGCCAGCTATGACTTTGTCTATGTTTTTGTTTATCTCTTCGCTCATCACGCCAAATTCATCAGTAGTGTGGATGTCTAGCTTGCTTGGAGCAGTGTTGCTTTCAAAGGTGATAAATTTAAAGGTATCAGAAAGCTTCTCTTGTATAACCCCGATAGGTTTAAGCGAGCGTTTTAGTAACACGAAAACAATGGCTGAGAGTATAACTATAAATATCACTGCAAGGGTTAGTTGTGCTTTTAAAATAGGCATAGTATGGTTTGAAAAGGTATCCGCACCTACTGCGACAGTTGCTAACCAGCCATCTTCGTTTATAGGTAAAATTTTGGCTGTTACATCTTGGTTTTTAGAGTTTTTATATGAGATCAGACCATTTTCGTCAAATTCTTTATTGTTATACTTTTCTGAGACGACCTTTGTAGCAGGTAAGATAGTGCCAACTTCTGAAGCTACGTCAGAAAAGAGCATAGTACCATCTTTTCTCATCACATAAGCATATCCGCCTTCCTTTGTCATTCCTATTTCAAGAATTTTATCGCTTATCTTTTTAATATCTATATCAATGCCAAAAACGCCAACAAATTTACCATTTTTAGTTACTGGAGCAGTAAAAGTGATGACTAGATCTTTTGTAGAAGTAACCCTTGGCTCGCCATAAATTTCTTTATTTTTCTCTTTTGTGCTCTTATACCAGCCTCTAGTTCTTGGATCATATTTATCAGCAAGGGTTGTTCTTTTACCATCTGATTGAAAGAAGTATCCATCCTCATCACCATAATAAACATAAGTTATTATGCTGTTTGAGATCTTTTTTTCAAGTAGGATAAAATTCATTATCTCATCACCACTTTGCAAGTCCGCGATAGCAGATGATGATTTTTTGACATATCCTAGATATTCATCAAAAAAGGTATCTGTAACACCTTTTATATCCTTTAAAACCTGATCCTCTTTTTCGCTCACAAGCTCAATGACCTTCTTTTCAGAAGTGAAGTAACTAACCGCAGAAATAGCACTAAATGAGATGATGAGTAAAACCATCAAAGCAAGTGCTATTTTATTTGAGATAGACCTAAACACTTTTTCGCTCCTTTAAAATTTGTTTTAAATATGTTTAAACAAAATCGGAGCAAAAGTATAAATGTTTATAGTGTTCTCATAAATTCTGTGCTATAAATTCCATCGATGCGTCTTTTCATATCATCATGCCAGCCATTTGTAAGAGTGGTGAGGGCGTTAAATTTATCAAGTAAATTTAAATTTTCACTTGGCGCGTAAAATAGCCTATTTATCTCTAAAATGCTCATATGAACTGGGTCATTTTCTATAACCTCTATCACGTCGCCAGCCTTGCACGAGCCTGGCGTAAGAACGCGGTAGTACCAGCCAGTAAGGCCTGTTTGAAAGATATGAGTTGCCATATTTTTGTTGCCCCATCTTTTTGAGAGCTTAAAGCATGGCTTTCTGGGCTGCGAGACTTGAAGCACGAGCGAGCCGATCTTGTGGATATCACCCACATAAACGCAGCTCTCATCAAGCCCATCAATGCATAAATTCTCCCCCATCGCCCCATAAGCCATATTTTTCAATCCTAAAAAACTCTCCCACTCGGCATAGTTTGCAAACGAATTTGCAAAGACAGCCTTTTCAGGGCCGCCGTGATGCTTCGTATCAGCGACGCTATCGCCCTCAAAGCCAAGCTCATTTGCAAAAATTTCGCCATTTTGAGCCACTTTAAAAATAGCCGAACTCCAAGGTAAATTTAGCTTGTCAGTCGCACCTTGCGAGCCGTAGTTTTTCACGCCTCCAATTAGTAAAGCTTTTAGTGTTGCCATATTTTTCCTATCAAATTTAGTTTATTCTTAAATTATTTGCGTGAGTTAGCGCGATCGCGATAGCATCGGTGATATCAAGCGGTTTTATCTCTTTATTTATACCTAAAATTTTCTTCACCATAAATGCCACTTGCTCTTTGTCAGCCTTTGCCTTGCCAGTGACCGTCTTTTTCACCTGAAGCGGCGTATACTCGGCAAAATCCCCATGAAGCTGCAAAATTTTAAGACTAAGCGCCCCGCGAAACTGAGCTAGCTTTAAAACAGTTTTTGGGTTGTAGGCAAAAAATATATCCTCGATCGCCACCTCATCAAATTTATGGTTTTTAAAGATGAGGTCAAGCCCCTCGCAAAGCTCTGTGATCTGATACTGAAGCGTGTTTGGCTTTATCTTTATAAGCCCAGCTTCAAGAAGAGTGGTTTTAAATTTAGTTTTTTCAAGTATCGCGTAACCGCAATTTTTCGTGCCTGGATCGATTCCTAAAATTTTCATCACAATCTTTTCAATACTTTTTCACGACTTTTTCACGCCGTGAAAAAGTTTGTCGGAGTTTAACAAAGGTTTTATTAAATTTAAGATAAAATCGCTAATAAAATTAATTACTTCAAAAGGGTTTAAATTTGCTAGCAGACGAGATTTTAGAGCTTTTACAGACAAAAATATCCGCTAATGAATTTGACTGTTACATCAAACAATTAAAATTCAACGAAAAGGCTTCAAACGAGGATTTTATAGTTTTTAACGCCTCAAGTGAATTGATGGCTAAATTTATAAAAACTAGATACGCCGAAAAGATCGCCTACCTTTACGAAGTAAAAACCGGCAAAAAGCCAGAAGTCGAGATAACAAGCCAAACAAAGCTAAAAAATATAAAACAAAGCCAAGTAAATGTAAAGCAGATCAAGACACAAAGCAGCATTTTAAACCCTGGATATACATTTGAAAATTTTGTCTGCGGCGACTCAAATCAGTTTGCATTTCTAAACGCAAAGGCAGTTGCTGAAAAACCGGGTGTGCTTTACAACCCACTTTTTATATATGGAACAACAGGGCTTGGCAAGACGCACCTTCTTCAATCAGTTGGCAACTACTGCCTAGATCAGGGCAAAATAGTCATCTGCGTAACAAGCGATCAGTTTATAATTGATTTTACCACGCATCTAAATAGCCACTCGATGACTAAATTTCGCGAAAAGTACCGAAACTGCGACGTTTTACTAATAGACGACGTGCAGTTTCTTGGCAAAACAGATAAAATTCAAGAGGAGTTTTTCAACACATTTAACGAGCTAATCGCTAAAAAAGGTCAGATCGTAATGACCTCAGACCGCCCAGCAAAGATATTAAAGGGCTTTGATGAGAGGCTAAAGTCAAGGTTTGAGCAAAGCATAATGGCTGATATCACGCCGCCTGAGCTTGATACAAAGATAGCTATCATCATCAAAAAATGTGAATTTGACAAAATTTACCTAAATAAAGATGTCATCGACTACATCGCTACAAATATGGGTGATAATATCCGTGAGATCGAGGGCGCTATCATAAATTTAAACGCCTACGCAAGTTTGATGAGAGTTGAGATAACGCTTGAATTTGCTAAAAACACACTAAAAGATCTCATCAAAGAGAAGCATGAGAATATAAATCTTGAAACCATTATAGAGATCGTTAGTAAAGAGCTAAACATCAAGCCAAGCGACATAAAAAGCAAATCAAGAGTGCAAAACATCGTCGAAGCTAGACGCATCATCATCTACCTTGCAAAGATGCTTACTACAAACTCAATGCCTCAAATAGCAAACTATTTTGGTATGAAAGACCATAGCGCCGTTAGTCACAACATAAAAAAGATAAACGAGCTCATGGAGAGCAATGAAATTTTCAACCTCAGAGTGACTGAGATAAAGAACAAAATTTTAACAAAAGGATAAAAACAGAATGAAATTCGTGAATAAATGTGAAGAAATGAAAAATTCTTTTCACATTTTAAATAACGATGCTGACGTGAGAAAAGATGGTTTTCACACTTTCACGCTACCAACTAATACAACAAAAAGAAAATTAAAAATAAGAGGGAGTATTTAATGAAGGTTTTAATAAACAAAAACATGCTTGAGAGCATAGTAACAAACACTAATCCATATCTCGAAAAAAGAGATCTTAGTGCTATCACTTCTCACATCTACATCTCTGCAAAAGATGGAGTTTTAAACATAAAAGCAACTGATCACGAGATAGGACTAGCGTATAAACTAAGCAACGCAAAGATCGTTGATGAGGGCTATGCAACAGCAAACGGTAAAAAGCTACTTGACATCATCAAAAGCCTAAAAGATGAAGAGGTAACGCTTGAAACTGTAAATAACTATCTTTACATCAAACAAAAAAACTCAAAATACAAACTTCCTATGTATAAATTTGAAGATTTCCCAGAGTTTCCAAACATCGATGGTAAGGCTAAATTTGACATAGATGCCATAATGCTAGGTAGAAGCTTAAAGAAAATTTTGCCATGCATTGATAGCAACAACCCTAAATTTGAGCTAAATGGCGCTTTATTAGACATAAAACAAAACTATATAAATATAGTCGGTACTGATACAAAAAGGCTAGCTGTTTTTAAATTTGCAAATGAAGCGAGCAATGAGTTTTCACTCATCATTCCTAAAAAGGCGATAAATGAAATTCAAAAGCTATTTTTTGACAAGATAGAAATTTACTATGATGAAAATGTCCTCATCGCTCAAAGCCAAAATTTCGAGTTTTTTACAAAACTTATAAATGGTAAATTCCCTGACTATGAGCGTGTCATACCAAAAGATATCGCAGTTAGGTTTGAGCTAAGCAGAGATAAGATGGTCGAGGGTATCAAGACTATTTCTATGCTAAGCGATCAGATGAAGATAACTTTTTCAAAAGAGAGCATCACATTTGAGAGCATCATAGAGGATAACTCAGAAGCCAAAACGATGATAGAGTTTCAAACAGGACTTGAAGAAGATATCAGCATAAATGTAAAAAATAGAAATTTAATAGACTTCTTACAAAGCATAGAAGATGAGAAATTTGAGTTTGGATTTAAAGATAAAAATTTACCTTTCGTTGTTAGCTCAAAAGAGCTTCTAACGGTTATAAGTCCATTAAATATATAAGTTAAAAAAGGTTTATGATGGAAAATAATTACGGCGCAGAAAATATCAAAGTACTAAAAGGTCTTGAGGCGGTCAGGAAACGCCCTGGCATGTATATAGGTGATACTAACATAAGCGGTCTTCACCATATGATCTACGAAGTCGTTGATAACTCTATCGACGAGGCGATGGCAGGATACTGCGATACTATAGACGTTGAGCTTACACGCGAGGGCTCAGCTATCATTAGCGATAATGGCCGTGGTATCCCAGTAGATATGCACCCGACTGAGAAAATTTCAGCTGCGACTGTTGTTTTGACAGTGCTTCACGCTGGTGGTAAATTTGACAAGGACACTTATAAGGTCTCTGGTGGTCTTCACGGAGTTGGTGTCTCTGTCGTAAATGCCCTTTCTAAAAAGCTAGTTGTAAATATCAAACGTGATGGCAAGCTTCATAGACAAGAATTTGCAAAAGGTATCCCACAAAGCGATCTTGAAGTGATAAAGACTACAAACCGAACAGGCACGCAAGTTGAGTTTTGGCCAGATGATAGCATATTTGAAGTGACTGAATTTGACGATGAAATTTTAGTAAAAAGATTTCGCGAGCTAGCATATCTAAACCCAAAGATAACTATAAATTTTAAAGATCAAAGAAATGGCAGAAGTGAGAGCTTTCATTTTGAGGGCGGGTTAGAGAGCTTTGTAACTGATATGAACAAGGCAAATGCTGTTAGCAAAGCGGTCTCATTTAGCGGCGGCGAAGATGATGTTATGGTTGATTTTGCCCTGCTTTATAATGACACTTATAGTGAAAATTTATTAAGCTTTGTAAATAACATCAAAACCCCAGATGGCGGTACTCACGAGGCTGGTTTTAGAGCGGGTCTTACAAGAGTCATCACAAACTACGTTCAAGCAAACGCTGCTGCACGTGAAAAAGATACAAAGATAACTGGCGAAGATATCCGCGAGGGACTTATCGCTGTTGTTAGCGTAAAAGTGCCAGAGCCGCAGTTTGAGGGACAAACAAAGGGCAAATTAGGCTCAAGCTACGTAAAACCTATCGTTCAAAAGATGGTTTTTGACGTGCTTACAAAGTATTTTGAAGAAAATCCTATCGAAGCAAGAGCGATAATGGATAAAGCTCTAATGGCAGCTCGTGGTAGAGAGGCTGCTAAAAAAGCAAGGGATCTAACTCGCAAAAAAGAGAGCATGAGTGTTGGCACGCTCCCTGGAAAACTAGCTGATTGTCAAAGCAAAGACCCAGTAATTAGCGAGCTATATCTAGTGGAGGGCGACTCTGCGGGCGGTTCTGCAAAGCAGGGACGTGATAGAGTTTTCCAAGCGATATTGCCACTTAAGGGTAAAATTCTAAACGTTGAAAAGGCAAGACTAGATAAAATTTTAAAGTCTGATGAGATAAAAAATATGATAACAGCGCTAGGCTGCGGTATCGGAGATGAATTTGACGCTGAAAAGCTTAGATATCATAAGATCATCATCATGACCGACGCCGACGTCGATGGTAGCCACATCCAGACGCTACTTTTAACCTTCTTCTTTAGATTTTTAAATAAAGTCGTAGAAAATGGCCACATCTACCTAGCTCAGCCGCCACTTTACCGCTATAAAAAAGGTAAGAAAGAAATTTATCTAAAAGATGAAAAGGCACTAAACGAATTTCTTATCGAAACTGGTATCGAGGGCGTTGATATAGAGGGCATAGGCAGTGCTGATCTAATTGATTTCTTAAAGATCGTTGCAGCTTATAGAAGCGTCCTAAAAGAGCTTGAAAAACGCTTTAACGTCCTTTCAGCGATCCGCTATATGATAGAAAATCCAGACATTGTCTCAAAAAGCTACAATGAAATTTTTGAAATTTTAAGGGATTTCTTAAAGGCTGAGGGTCACAACATACTAAACCACTACGTTAGCGAAGATGAGATTAGAATTTATGTGCAAACAGAGAGTGGCCTAGAAGAGCTTGTGGTAAATGAAAATTTATTTACAAATCCACTCTATGAAGAGGCGCTTTACATCAGCCAAAAGATAAAAGAGCGCGGCCTAGACTTGCATAGTGACGTTATAGACGTGCTTGATGAAGTAGAGAAAAATGCGAAAAAAGGTGCATATATCCAGCGCTATAAAGGTCTTGGTGAGATGAACCCTGAGCAGCTTTGGGAGACAACTATGAACCCTGAGAACAGAAGACTTTTAAAGATCGATATAAACGACGCTATAAG
>CAUUIN010000016.1:0-26986 GCA_963545295.1 uncultured Campylobacter sp.
ATGAACGAGCAATTTCGGCTCTAAAATTTGAGCTAAGCTGTAAGCAAAGCCAAATTTTAATAGTCAATTCTTGCGAGTGAATGAAAGTTTAAAATTTACAAAAAACTTGGTTGAATTTACAAATTTCTTTTTATTCAAAAGAGAGACAATGGGACTTGGATTTTACTTCGCTAGCTCGCAACTTCAGAGCAGACACGAAGTCCGTCCCCTTATCCCCTTTTTAAATCCCCCTATCCACGACAACGTTAGAGGAGCATGCAATTATGCTAAAACACTGCATGCGGTTAGAAACTCGAGCAAATTTTAAATTTTGTGAACGAGCATATCACGACTCTAAATTTAGCGCTAAACGAAGTGAAGCCTAAATTTAGTAGTCTGCTAAGGCGAGTGAGTGAAGTTTTAAAATTTGCTCAAAATCTATAAATTTACAAAAAACTCTGACAAATTTTAAATTTTCATGAACAAGTATTTTGGCTCTAAAATTTGAGCTAAGCGGTAAGCGAAGCCAAATTTTAGTAGTCAATTCTTAGGGGTGAGTGAAATTTTAAAATTTATAAAGTAAAGAATTAGATCGCGGACTAAGCCGCAATCCATTATAGATAAACTGGGATATTCGTGTGTTCTAAGAAAAATCTTGATGTTCCGCCAAGGACCATCTCCATAAGTCCGTTTTCGCCGTATCTGCTGGCTACGATGAGGTCTGCATTTCTATCATTTGCTGCTTTTAAAAGTGCCTCGCCAGGTATAGTTGTAGTTGCTATAACTTCAAAACTAGCACTGATATTATGAATCTTAAAGTACTCTTCAAGCTTTTTAAGATTTAGCTCTGCATTATCGCCAAGGCTTGCTTTTGAAGTGATGCACTGAACCTTTTTAGCGCTCTTTAAAAGATCGATCGCACCAGTTAGGGCTCTTGAGCTTTGAGTAGTGCCAGTCCAGCTTACAAGGATATTATCGGCCCTAAATTCACGCATCTTTCTAGGGATAACGATCGCATTTTTGCCGCTTTTTAAAACAGCTGACTCAAATGTACCAGTGATCTTGCCATCAAGTGGCACCGCAGCTACGACTAGGTCGCAAAATTTACTCTCTTGCTCAACTATAGCGCTTCTTTTTCCATTGTGGATCGTGAAATTTGCAGTGCAGACATCTTCGATGATCTCATCGCTCACTTTTATGCCAAGCTCAGCGCAAATTTTATTAAAAAGCTTTTCGTTCTCTTCATGCTCAACCGCAAGCTCTGACTTGGCTGATTTTAAGAATTCCTCAAAAAGCACTCCACCACGAAGCGTCATTTTCATATTATAAACCACGCTTGGATCTAGTTGGCAAGTTAGTATCTCCATGTGAGCTTTAAACCATTGTGCGACCTTTAAGGCACCGTAAATTCTTGGCTCGATATCATCCCCTGCTCCTATTGGAAAAAGCAACTTTTTGTATTTCATCATCTATCCTTTAAAAATTTATTCAACCAAAGAGAGCGAAATTTTATTTCCTTTTTGCTCGCTCACACACACTTTTACCTGATCACCTACGCTTAATGGGCTCTTTATCTTTGAGATATGAAGCAGACCATCAACACCGTCTTTTAGCTCGATAAATACTCCAAAATCAACCACACTTTTTACGCTTCCAACAAACTCATCTCCGATATTAAATGTCGGTTTTACACGCTCTTTGTCGTGTTTAAACGGCTTTTTGCCAAATGAGCGAGAGTTCTCTTTTGAGGTGATCGAGATGATGTAGTCTTTCGCCGCATCGACATTTTTCTTAGCGCCGCCTGCGATTTTAACCTCGCCTTTTTCTCTATCAAGGTCGATTGAAACTTCAAATTTCTCAATAATCTCTTTTATAGTCTTGCCAGCTTGACCGATGATATCTACGATCTTGCTTGGATCAACGTTAAATAGCTCAAGTTTTGGAAGCACATCTTCGTTTATCTTTATATTTTTATCAGCCTGTGTCATTAGAGCAAGGATATGCTCTCTGCCGCGTTTTGCTTGATAAAGCGCCTCTTTTAGCACCTCTAAGCTTATGCCTCCAAGCTTGATGTCCATCTGAAGCGCCGTGATGCCATCACTTGTGCCAGCAACTTTAAAGTCCATATCGCCGTCGTGGTCTTCAAGCCCCATGATATCAGTTAAAACTGCGTGTTTGTCGCCTTCAAATATAAGACCCATCGCAACACCTGCAACTAGTTTTTGAGTATTGACCCCAGCTGCTCTAAGTGCGAGCGAACCACCGCAAACACTAGCCATAGAGCTTGAGCCGTTGCTCTCTAGAATTTCTGAAACAACTCTTATCGTATATGGAGATGCCAGATCGATGCTTGGTGCAAGGGCGCGTTTGGCTAAATTTCCATGTCCAAGCTCACGTCTACCTGGAGCTTTAAGTGGGCTTGCTTCGCCGACACTAAAGCCTGGGAAGTTGTAGTTAAACATAAATTTCTCAACTAAAGGAGCTTTTTCAGTAAGGATGTCATACATCTGAGCATCACTATCTGTGCCAAGAGTAGCGACAACTAGCGCTTGAGTTTGACCTCTTGTAAAGAGGCATGAGCCGTGAGCGTTTGGCAACACGTTTGTCTCGATGCTAATAGGTCTAACCTCTTCAAGCCCGCGTCCATCGGCTCTAACGCCCTCGTTTATGATCTGCTCTCTTACTATTTTCTTTTTATATTTGCCAAGGACATTTGAGATGACAGCCTCGTCCCAGCCCTCTTTTTGAGCTACTTCATCGCTTGAAATTTGTTTAGCGATCTTGCCAAGCTCGCTTGCACGCTCACTCTTTGCCATTTGATTGATCGCGTTTTTAACCTCTGCTTTATAAAATTTATCTATGTAAATAGCGATATTTTCGTTTTCTATCTCAGGTTTTAGCTCAAGTGCGGCGTCCTCTTTTTTATGCTCTTTAAACGCCTCTTCGTAAGCACTGCTGGCTCTTAGTATCGCTTTGCCAGCAAAGTCGATCGCCTCAACCATCTTATCTTCGCTAAATTCATTCATCACTTGCTTTTGCGCCATGCTGTCACTTAGGCTAGGATCTATCATTGGCTCGATCGCTACCATCGGTATGAGCTGTGTAGTTTGCTGAGGTAAGCTTCTCATCTCGATCATCAAAAGCTCATCTTTTGTACCAGCCACATATAGATCGATCGCGCTTTGTTTTAGCTCAGAGTTACTTGGGTTTATGACAAATTTATCATCTATATAGCCAACTCTTACGCCACAAACTGGGCGATTTACAGGGATGTCGCTAAGATATAGTGCAACTGAAGCCGCGTTTAGGCTCACAACTTGCAAATCAACCTCAGGATCAGCCGAAAGCACCATGACAACGATTTGTGTTGGGTATGCATAGCCTTTTGGGAAAAGTGGGCGAAGTGATCTATCTATGATGCGAGCTGTTAGTGTCTCAAAGTCGCCTGGCTTGGTCTCACGCTTGACATAACCGCCTGGAATTTTACCAGCAGCGTAAGCTTTTTCGATATATTGCACCGTTAGAGGCAAAAAGTCCTCTTCAACTTGCACATCTTCTCTTGCCACAGTTGCTAAAACTACGGTATTTTTTACCCTTAAAAGCACCGCTCCACTAGCTTGTTTAGCCACTTTATTAAGGTCAAAAATTTCGACCTGATTATTGACTTCTATACTATATTGCATTATTTTTATCTCCTTGTTGTTTTTGTAACGGTAAATAGTGAGGGCTCTCTTCTAATATCGACATGATGCGCTCGCTCGTAGCCTCGATCTTTTTCTCGTAATACGAATCCACATCGATAAAATCAACGATCTTGTTTATCGTGTAAATTTCATCGACCATATCATTTAAATTTGCAAAGACATCGGTAGCTATTATCGGCGTTGCGTATGAGATAGATTTTACCTTTACATCAAGCAGCGTCTTTATGCAAATGAGTGCCGTCATGCCAGTCTCACACCCTTCATCGATCAATAGAATATTCTTGCCCTTTAGCTCTCCTATCAAATTTCCTTTTCTATATTTATAGACATTTTTTAAAATTTTCTCTTCATATTTTCTATGCGCTTCGCCGTAGATATAGTCATAGCTTATATTAAAAGCTTTTATGAGAGGGTCGTTTAGCACGATATCCTCGGTTTCGCTAACTATCGCTACGTCGCATTCGCTGTTGTTTGGTGCAGGGATCGGCTCGCTAAAGAGCATCTCATAACTTAAATTTAACCCCCTGCAAACTACGTCAGTCAAGATAACTGACTCAAGCGACATACAAACAACTATCGTCTTAGCGTCATTTAGCTCTTTTTTTGGCAAGATCTCGATGAGCTTGTTAGCTGCATCTAGTTGATCTTTAAATTTAACGCTTGCCATTATCTAGCCATCTTATTTGCTACTTGATGAAGTGGTGCTGCTTTGTGAAAAGTCATAATGCAAGCCACCCATCGGATAGAAATTTATAGTAAAGTAGATGCCACTTTTCTTAGTTGAAGCTGAACCATTTGTCGTTGTTGTTGGCTCGACATCGTGTTGATAGATCAGCCCGTAGTTCCAGCACTTTCTTTGATGAAGCACGCCAACTCTCCAGCTCTTTGTGTAGCTCCTTTCAAGGTCGTATTGCCAGCCGCCAATTAAGCTATATTGGTGAGGGAGCTTCACGCCAGCACTGCTTGTAAAGTAGCTATCTTTTGTTGCGCTATTTTTAGCTTTGCTGTCGCTCTTTTTCATCGTATGGAGCATATTTATCCAAAATAGATCGTGCGTATAGTAAAGTCCGTTTTGAACCTTTTTAAGCTCTCTATCTTTGTGTGAGTACTCAAGCTTGTTATAAAGGCTAAAATTCTCAAATGGATATAGATAGATGGCATTTTTTAAATTTGAATACTCATCATCTTTTGTGTAATATCCTTGTGAGATGCTATGTTTGACGACCTTTCTGCCACTGCCATTAAAGAAGTACTGCGTCAAATAGCCAGAAACCTCCTCTTTGCTCTGATCTTGAGCTAAGAAATTTTCATACTCATTTAGATCTTTGTCATAGATAAACTCGTCGTCCAAATTTCCTTTTCTATATCCTGGCAGCAAGTACTCAGCACCAAAATTTAAAGTGTGATAAAAACTCTCATACGCCTTTGCAAGGTCTGTGTGAAGGGCAAATTTATGGTAGTTATTTACAAAATTTGCGTGTTTATCTTCTCTTTTGTCATCAAATGAATTTATCTTGTTTTCGTAGTTTATCCTTGAAGCGTAAAGGTACTCGTAAAATGAAAATGTTAGGCTATCATCAAAGAGTGGCACATGCACTGAAGCTGGGAGCGTAAATTCATACTGAGTTGCTCTAACGCCTATCTTTCTATCATATCTGTGTGACTGAAGGTCTAGCGAGTACAAGATGTTTGGCAAGACTATATCATCTGTAAATTTATGATACTGAAGCGATGGAAGCTCTTGAAGCGTATCTTTGTTTTCGTTCTTTGAGCCGATCTTTTCAGTGTCTATGTAGTATTTCGCATAGGCGCCAAAGTAGTGATCGTCATTTGCTATGAAGTAGTTAAATTTAGAGGTCACAAGCGAGTCATAGTCATCGTCCCTGCCCTTTAAATTTAGATAGTCTATGTCATTTAGCTTGGTTGCATCTATCCACATACCCTCTTGCAAATCAGCCTCACTAAGGTATTTTATGAGTTTATCTCTTTCGTATTTTAGACCAACACCTTTGTGAGTTTTGTTTTTTAGCTCAGCTCTGTTTGAAGTCTCGCCTTTTTGCTTGGCTCGGTAGCTGTTTTTATCAGTAAATGAACCAAAACTGATCTCACCTCTAGAATCAGGCGAATCAGTAAATCTAAAAGCACCGTAAATTCCAGCGCCTCTGTTTGTTCTTATCTGCGGATCAAGCTCCAAGTCCCACTCATTATAAGGTGCAAAATAGACTGGTTGCTTATAGTAAAATCCCTCTGACTTGCCGTATCCAAGCTCTGGTGGCAAAAGTCCTGTCCTTCTTGTAGTATCAGTTGAAAAGCCAAAGTATGGCAAGTAAAAAACTGGCACATTTGCTATGCGAAAGACTGGGTTAAAAAGGTGCAGAAATTTACTCTGTTTGTTTAGCATAGCTGAGCTTGAAGTGATGCTCCAGTCAGGATCTTGGACATTACAGCTTGAAACCATCGCCTTTCTTACTCTGTAGTACTCACTATCAGAGCTGCTCTCGTCGCTTCTCATCCACACTTCCATATCTTTATTCATCATAAAGAGCGACTCAAAGGTGCTGTCGTTGTTTTTCAAATTTAGTTTAGCGTAGTTTGAGCGAGAGACCTCATCTTTACCCTTCATCATATTGACATTGCCAAAGAGCTCAATGACAGAGTTGTTTTGATCATAAACAGCACAATCAGCCGTCACAAGATACTCTTGCGAATATACAACGACATTTTTGTTTGCCGTCACTATGCCCTTATCTTGCTTCACATCATCAGCTAATAGCTGCACATCTTGCACTGCTGCACTTAAACTAAAAACACAAATTGGAATTAAAAATAAAATTTTACGCATTTATCACCACTGTTTTTGCTATTTTGTCTTGCCACGTCTGCCTTGCAGGGTTTGAAAGTGCCCAAGCAAAGCCAAGATAAAAACAAGATTCACTAACTATCCTAAAGATCGCCCTAACAAGACTTTGAGTTAAATTTGGTTTATCTAAAATTTCTACATTTATACACATTGTCTTTGTTATCATCTGCCCAAGGCTTGCGCCATAATACCAAACGAAAAATGTGTGATAGATGACCTTTAGAGCAAATATCTGCCAAAAGAAATTTATACTCAAATTTCTAGCGTCATCGTAGGTCGTGATCGCTGCAAATGTGTCCCAGTAGATAATCAAAAACAAAAATGTAACGATAAGCTCATCGACTGAGTAGGCTAGCACTCTTTTAGCAAAAGGGGCGAGTGAAATTTCCTCTTTTTCTAGCTTTTCAACTATCTGCATACTCATTTTAGAGCCTGCCACGCGATATCTTTTCTAAAGTGTGCTCCGTCAAATTTGACATTTTCGCAAAGCTCATAAGCCTTATCACGTGCCTCTTTTATGCTCTTTGCAGTCGCTATGCAAACTAGCACTCTGCCGCCATCTGCGTAAATTTCATCACCATCTTTGCTCACACCTGCGTAAGCTATATGAGCATCTTTTACATCATTTAAGACTGAAATTTTAGCCTTTGGGCTACTTTTATAAGGATAGTTCTTACTAGACATCACCACACCAACTGCAAATTCATCTTTTAAACTGATAGGCTTTAGCTCACCCTTTGCAGCATTTAGTAAAATTTCACTCAAATTTCCATCTATTAATGGCATCAAGACCTCGCACTCAGGATCGCCAAATCTCACGTTAAATTCAAGCACATAAGGCTCATTTTTCACGATCATCAGCCCCACAAAAAGCACTCCACAAAACGGACTGCCCTCGTTTTTCATCCCTTTTAACGTAGGTTTTACCACCTCTTCTTCGACCCTTTTTATCAGCTCTTTTGAAGCAAGCGGGCTTGGAGCATAAGCGCCCATACCGCCAGTATTTGGGCCCTCGTCGTTATCAAGCAAGCGCTTGTGGTCTTGCGCCACTGGCAAGCTTACGAAATTTTCGCCGTCACAAATGGCAAAAAAACTAAGCTCAAAGCCGTC
Organism: uncultured Campylobacter sp.; assembly: GCA_963545295.1. Classification (GTDB taxonomy): domain Bacteria; phylum Campylobacterota; class Campylobacteria; order Campylobacterales; family Campylobacteraceae; genus Campylobacter_A. The sequence continues at coordinate 7,654 of CAUUIN010000016.1, forward strand.
TAAAAACTCTTCAACAACCACAAATTTACCAGCATCGCCAAAGCTAGCTCCACTTAGCATGTCACTAACCGCCTCTTTGGCCTCCTCTTTAGAATTTGCGATGATGACGCCTTTTCCAGCGCAAAGTCCATCAGCTTTTACGACCATCGGAGCGCTTAATGTATCAATAAATTTAAATGCCTTTTCTTTATCGCTTGTGTTTAAATATCTTGCAGTTTTTATATTATTTCTAGCTAAAAAGTCCTTCATATAGGCCTTGCTAGCCTCAAGTCTAGCAGCTGCTTTGCTTGGTCCAAAGATGAGCAAACCCTCTTTTTTAAAGATATCCACCACGCCCTCGCTAAGCGGTGCTTCAGGTCCCACGATAGTTAGCTCTATACTATTTTTTTTGGCAAAATTTACTAGTTCATGAAAGTCTTTTATGTTTAAATTCTCGCCAAGGCGTGAGGTCGCGCCATTTCCAGGCGCAAAGTATAAATTTATATGATTTTTTTCACTTTTTAGTTTTAGAGCAATGGCGTATTCGCGGCCGCCACTTCCTATTATGAGAATGTTCATATTATCTCCGTAAATTTAAAAACCCAAGTGGGCGTCGCATAGAAGAGTGGCCCATAAACAAAGCCAATCTTGCAAATAGATGGATACCAAAAGGTTGCAACTTCTCGCTGTTTAAGGCTCAAACGAAGCCACATCGCAAGGCACCCATACCTTTTCGCTAACAAAAAAGTGTTGGACCCCGTAAAATGCTGTCTCGCTTCACTCAGGCAACAAAATTATATAAATTTTTTGCTTAAAGTAACGTTTTGGCAAGTGCGATACAAGCGTTTATATCTTGGTTTTGGCTTACTATTGGCATGCTAAATTTTAGCTCTTTTGCAGTGACCTTTCCGATGCTTATCGTCTGATAGCTCTCGTCCCAGCCAAAATTAGTTAGAAAATTCCTTACATTTATCGGAGAGGCAAATATCAAAATGCTATTTTTTGGTGGTTTTAGCTCCATTTTACAAGGGTTTAAGACATTTTCATAAGCGATGATCGCCTTTACATCAATGCCGCCATTTTGTAAAATTTCTAAGAAATTTGAAGCGCTATCTTTACCTTTTAGATAAAGCACCTTTTTGCCTTTTAAAAGTGGCAAAATTTCTCTTGCGAAGTCATCTCCATGAGCATTTTGCCCAGTGTAAATTTGAGTAAATCCAAGCCCCTTTGCAGCTGCTGCACAGCCACTTGCTATGGCAAAAACTGGTAAATTTTCTAGCGCACTGATCTTATTAAATTTTAAAGCATTAAAGGCATTTTTAGAAGTTGCTACAAGCGCATCAAATTCACTCAAATTCAGATCAAATTTTAAAAACTCTATTCTACTAACGCTTAAATTTATGACGCTCTCATCAGCCGTTTTTGTGTTTGAGATAAGATAAATTTTACGCAACTCTTTTTAATCCTAAAAATGAGACAAACGAAAGCACGCTGCAAGCTAAAATAGCAATTGACGTCGAGTAAAAAATGTCGCCAAGCCCAACTAGTGGCGAGATGATACCGCCTAAGAAAAATGGGCAAAATCCAAGCACCGCAGAGGCTGAGCCAGCGTACTCCCTGCCCTCATTCATCGCAAGTGATGAGGCCGTTGGTAAGATAAAGCCAGTAAAGAGCAAAAGCAAGAAAAATGCGATAATAACGCCGATCACTTCAAATTTAGAGCAAAGCATAAACGCAACAAAAATGCTAGCAAACAAAGTGCCAAAAAGCCCAGTCTTTAGCGCCTTTCGCTCATTTATTAGGCTTGCAAGTCTAGCACCTATGACTATGGCTAGACCATTTGCCCCAAAGCAAAAGCCGTAGCTTAATGGACTTAGCGAGTAAAAATCCTGAAATATAAAAGAAGATGCCGCGATATAGGCAAACATCGCACCCATCGCAAATGTCTGAATCGCGATAAAGAGCATAAATTTCTTTTTTCTTAAAATTTTGCCAAAGACGCCGTAAGTCTTAAGTAGTGGCACTTTTAGGCGGTTTGCAGGATTTAAGCTCTCTTTGAAGTAAAAATTTGCGATAAATAGCAAAATACCAATGATAGTTAGCGCCATAAAGATGCCGCGCCAGTCGGTAAATTTAAGTAGCAAGCTGCCGCCTATTGGTGAAAGTATTGGGGCAAGACCATTTACAACCATCATCAGGCTAAAGAATTTTGTCATCTCGTGACCCTTGTAAAGGTCGCTCACAACGGCTCTTGAGATGACTAGGCTACCAGCACTTGCAAGCCCTTGAATGATGCGCATAAAGATAAAAAACTGGATATTTTGCGCAAAAAATATAAAAATCGTGCTTATAGTATAGACGATGAGCGAGATAGTAAGTGGCGTTTTTCGCCCAAATTTATCGCTTATTGGACCGACGATGAGCTGACCGATCGCAAGGCCTGCCATCGAGGTCGTGATCGTTAGCTGCGTGGCTGAGATGCTTGTGCTAAACCACTCAGTTATCGCTGGGAGAGCGGGCAGATAAAGGTCTGTGACAAATGGTCCAAAGGCTGAAAGCATGCCTAAAAATATCAGTAAAAAAAGTTTGGAATTTTCTTTTTTCATAACTCTTCTTTAAATTTTAAAGGGATTATATTATGACTTTGCTTTTTGGGTTATTAAGGGTAAATTTAATGTGATTTATAAAAGAGAAAAGCCCTAAAAATAGGGCTTATTTTACATTTTGTCTTTTGTGACGATAAGTAGCATTTTGAATTTATCTTTCACTTTTAGGCCGTGTGGGATCTTGCCTGGAAGCACGATGCTATCACCTTTTACAAGGTGGAAGCTCTCATCAGCTATTTTCAAATCAAGCTCGCCATCAAGTGCGATAAGTAGCGCATCGCCTGGTGCTGCGTGGGTCGAGAGCTCTTGGTCTTTGTCAAAACTAAGCAACGACATCGAGCCATTTTCGTTTTTGACAAGCGTCTTGCTAACTATCTTACCACTCTCGTAGCTAACGGCATCTGCGAGGCTAAAAACACTCGCTTTGTCTAAATGATCTATCATAACATTCTCCTTAAAATCTATTAGTAAATATTTTGTCTTTTTTGTAAATTTTAGTTTTCGCCAAGTTTTTGCCTCGATAAGGCAGGCTTCGTCGCGTCCAAGCCTCATCTGCTTCTCACCGTATTCAAGCAGCGCTTCACCGTCAATGACGAATGCAAGGCTCTCTATAAAAAGCATCTCGTGATCAAGCTCCTCGCCCTCATCAAATGCGTATATATCGACGCTTGCGTTTTTGTTTTGAAAGAGCCTTTTGCTAACGACACTTTTTTCAACTATCTTTGTGTCTTTGTCAAGATTATAAATTTGACTCATTTTTTATCCTTTTTGCGAAGGATTATAATGCAAGTTTTGATAACAGTTCTTAACATATGTTAAGGAATTTGACTATTTTAGTCCCTTTTTTAGCTTTCTTATCAAAAATCTAGCAGGGTGAAGCTCATGAAATAGCGATCTTTCTATGCAAAGTGGGCGAGATAGCACAAGATCCATTATCAAATTTGCTCCAAGTATCGCCGTGCCAAGACCACGTGAGCCATGAGCGAAATTCACAAAGACATTTTTTTCATATCTTGCTTTTGGATTATTATCTTTATTTTTGCTCCAAAATAGCCCTTTGTAGTTTTGCTTGTAAAACTCTTCATCATGCAAGGCGCCAATTATAGGAAATCTATCTCCGCTATAACTTCTATAGCCCACACGAGAGCCGATAATGGTAGCTTTTGATGTGTCAAAAAACTCGCTCACGTCGCTTAAATTTTTAGCATTGTCCTCATCTTTTGAAGCGTCGCAAATTTCATTTCTAGCGTAGGTTGCGCCGATAACTTGCACGCCTTTTACAGCTGGGCAGATGTAGCCTTTTGCACTTAGTGGCATTGTGTTTTTAAATAGTGGCTTTAGATGCGTGACTTGGCCGCGGACACTGCTTATTTGCATATCATACTCTTTAAAAATTTCACTGCTCTTGCTGCCGGTACAAAAGATCAAGATATCAGTTTCTATGCTTTTGGCGTTTTTAAATTTAACGCTTATCTTGCCATTTTGCAGGTGCGCCCTGCTCTCGTATTCGTGGTTAAATAAAATTTCAAATTTGCTTGATAGAAATTTACAAATTTCTCTTGGTCTGGCGTATGCTGCGTCTTTTATAAATATCCCAGGATAAGGCTTTAAGCTCTCATCAAATTTAAAAATATCCTCTGCGTTTTGATCCTGCCACGAGATATACCTTTTAACGAGCTCATCATCAAACGCATAGTCGATGCAGCCACTAAATTTGATAAGGCTTTTTGGCAAATTTGCCTTGTAAAATTTCACTGCCTGCAAAAAGGCATTTATATGCATGCGGCCTAAATTTACCCCAGGCTTCGTTACTAGTGGCATCAAGGCGCCGCAGTGGTTGCCTGAGCCATTTGTAGCCACCTCACCCTTTGCCTCGGCTATCACCACTTTAAAGCCATTTTTAGCTAGCTCGCCAGCCGTGGCAAGCCCAGCCACTCCTGCGCCTATCACAAGCGCTGTTTTGCCATTTACGCTAGAGAGTGGCTCACACCTAGCAAACCAAGCGTCCTTTAAATTTTCATCCTTTTTCTCTAGCACGGCGCTACTCATCTGACGTTTTCTAGCGTAGCCCTCTTTTAGGCTCAGCAAAAAGCCAGCATTTTTTAGCCCATCTTTTACCATTTTTGCGCATGAGTAGGTTCTAACTATGGTGCCAACCCTGCTTAGCCTTGTGATCTGCTTAAAGACGCCCTCGCTCCAGATCGAGCCATTTTTGTTTGGGGCAAAGCCGTCTAAAAACCAGATATCAGCGCTAAAATCAAACTCAGGCAAAATTTGATCTGCCTCGCCGTAGCAAAGATCAAGAGTGATATTTGGGGCAAAATTTATGCGGTGTATGCCTGAGATTAGCGGTGGATAGAGCGAGACTAGCTTTTTGGCATAAGCTTTAAAAATGCCTAAATTTTCATAAATTTTTAAAAGATCTTCTTTTTTTATAGGGCTTTTTTCGATGCTAACGAAGTGAAGCTTTTTGGAGCTATTTTTAAATTTTTTGCAAAGCGTAAAGAAATTTAGCCCAGCGCCAAAGCCAGTTTCCGCGACTATAAAGCTATCTTTGCTATGCCAAATTTCATCAAGTGCACTTGCGAAGACAAATTCGCTCTCAAGCCAGGGCTTGACGGTGTTAAAGTAGATATCGCCAAACTCTTCGTTAAATGGAATTTGTCCTTTAAGGCTTAAATTTGCATTTTTCATCTATTTTTTGCGAAATATCCATCTATGCCATTTGCGATGCCGTTTGCAAGGGCGTTTTGATAAGCATCGTTAAATAGTTTTTCGCCCTCGACTGGATGCGTGATGTAGCCGATCTCCACAAGAACCGCTGGCATAAGAGCACCCACAAGCACCCAAAATGGTGCCTCTCGCACGCTGCCATCGCTTGCTGCATAGACCTTTCTAGCGCTTGCTAAAATTTCCTTTTGGATGTCGATGCCAAGCTTGTTTGAGGCGATGATCTTCTCGCGGTTTAGCACGTTTAAAAACGTCTGCTGTGAGAAGTAGTTCATCTCTTCGATGTCTGATTTATTTTCAAGTGCGGCTGCGTTTTTGCTGCGCTCGCTCCTTGCAGGCGATAAGAAAAAGGTTTCGATGCCGTGCATACTCTTTGCTTTGGCGGCGTTTGGAGCAGCATTTGCGTGGATAGATACAAAAAGGTCAGCCATCTTGTCATTTGCAAATTTTGTTCTTGATCTTAAATTTATAAAAACGTCAGTTGATCTGGTGAAATAGACCTTGTAACCACGAGATTTTAGTATCTCGCCAAGCTTTTTAGCCACGCCTAAAACGGCTGTTTTTTCTTTTAAACTGCCATTTATCGCACCAGGATCTGTGCCACCATGCCCTGGGTCGATGACGATGGTTTTGTTGCGTGAAAATTTACCCGCCACAACTGGAGGCAAAGGCGCTTGTTCTGGCTCACTTTGTGCTGGCTCAGACTTTAAATTTGGCTCTACCGCGCTTTGTGCTGGCTTTTCATTTTTATTTTTAAGCTTATGAAGTGGCGCTCTTACATTTTCATTTGAGATGAAATTTTGAGCGCTGATTATTAGCTGATCGCCTATTGCATTTGCTTTTATGGTCTTTTGCACCTTGTCAGAAAAGATGATCCTGACGGTATTTTTATCATACTGAGAGATGTGGATGTAGTCTGAGATGAAATTTTTATATGTTAGTGGGTTGCCATTTAGCCTGCCATCGATATCCATGATGTTTTTGTAGGCGTTTTGCTGTTTGGCAAATGATGTTTTTAGCCTTGCAGTATCTAGCTTTGTGTTAAATTTAAGCACCAAGGTGTCATTTACCTTTGTCGCACTTAGTAGCGTTAAAGCTGGCGAAACTGCTGGCGTGCTGGCACTTTTTACGCCATTTATAGCATTTAGATCTCTTATGTATGCACTTTGGTCAAAGCCAAGCGCCTTTGAGCTTGTTATTAGCCTTGATAGCGCTTGTTTTTTGGTGTTTTTATCATTTTTTATGATCGCATCCACGTAGATATTTTTTATATCGTTGTGAAGCTTGATCTTAGCGCTTCTGTTTAGAGCCATAAAATTTCTATCAAATTTGGCAAAAGTCTCCGAATTTGTCGCCGCAAAAAGAAAACTAAATGCTAGAAAAAGAGATATTAAAACCCGTTTCATTCACCATGTACCAGCTTATGCATTAGCTCTTTTACGCTTATTAGCTCTTTTAGTTTGTATCCGTTTGCCCCTGTGAAAAATAGCCCACTCTCTTTTTTACCGCTATATGCGTCAAATAGCCTATCAGCGATGCAATATCCAACCTGCTTTGCCTCTTTACCTCTTTGGCATGGGCTTACGCAGTTGCTTATGCACTGGATTTTTGGACCCATTCTTTTATCGACTAAATTTATCAAATTTGTTCTTATACCACGAGCTGGATAGCCAACTGGGCTCTTTATAAGCTCGATGTCTTTCTCTTCAGCCGCTAGCAAGACCTCTTTAAAGCCGATATCTGCGTCACACTCGTGAGTGCCGATAAAGCGTGTGCCCATCTGAACGCCATTTGCTCCAAGTGATATCGCTTTTTCGATGTCGTTTTTATCCCAAATTCCACCGGCTGCGATGAGCGGAAAATCGCCCCACTCTTTGATCTCGGCTTTTACCTGTGGGATGAGGTTAAATAGTGAAAACTCAGGATCAAGGCACTGCTCGTAGGTAAAGCCCTGGTGTCCGCCACTTAGCGGTCCTTCAAGCACGACAGCATCAGGCAAGCGCTCATATCTTTGAAGCCAGCGCTTACAGATGATCTTTAGTGCTTTTGCGCTTGAGACGATCGGAACAAGTGCTATCTCTTTAAAATTTTGTGTAAATTCTGGCAAATTTGTGGGTAGCCCTGCGCCTGAGACGATGATATTTATACCGGCCTCGCAAGCGTCTTTAACCACTCTTGCATAGTCGTTTGCAGCATACATTATATTTACGCCAAGTGGCAAGTCACCACAAATTTTACGTGCATTTTCTATGACAGCTCGAAGGCCTCTTGTAGAGTAGAAATTTTCACTTCCAAAAGGCTTTGCATTTAGCTCTTTATCTATAAATTTGCGGTTTTCATAGTAGCCTGTGCCAACTGAACTAATTATGCCAAGACCGCCTTCTAAGCTTACATTGCCAGCTAGTTTATCCCAGCTGATGCCAAGCCCCATACCGCCTTGAAATATCGGGTATTTTATCTCGTATTTACCTATTTTTAATGGCTTTAACTCCATTTATTCAACCTTTATCTTCGCAAATTTACGCTTACCGACCTGCAAGATATACTCGCCTGCTCCTAATTTTAACTGCTCATCACTAATTTTTTCTTGATTGACACTAACTGCGTTTGCTTTTATATCTCGCCTTGCTTGAGAATTTGACTCGCTTAGCTCGCACTGCGACAACGCCTCCACAATCCAAACTGGAGCTTTTAGGCTAAATTCTTTTATATCAGTTGGGAGCTGATTTTGAGAGTGGACGCTGTTAAATTCAGCCATAGCAGCCTTAGCAGCCTCCTCACCGTGATACCTCGCTGTTATCTCATAAGCAAGATCCTCTTTTGCCTTTTTTGGATGATATTTGCCATTATTTACGTCATTCATCAGCTCTTCTATCTCGCCAAGTGTTTTAGTGCTTAGTAGCTCGTACCAGCGCCACATTAGCTCGTCGCTTATGCTAAGCGTTTTTGCAAACATATCATTTGCATTTTCAGTTACGCCGATGTAGTTACCAAGGCTTTTACTCATCTTATTTACGCCATCAAGACCCTCAAGAAGCGGCATCATGATGACGGCTTGCTCTTTGCCGACGTTATATGTTCGCTGCAATGTTCTACCCATAAGAAGGTTAAATTTCTGATCTGTGCCACCCATTTCGATGTCGCACTTCATCGCAACGCTATCATAGCCTTGAAGTAGCGGATACATAAACTCAGAGATTGATATAGGGCTGCCTGCTTTTATCCTCTTTTCAAAGTCATCTCGCTCTAGCATTCTAGCTACTGAAAATGTGCTAGTTAGCTCGATTATCCCAGCAGCGCCAAGCTCATTTGACCATTTTGAGTTAAACATTATCACCGTTTTTTTTGGATCTAAAATTTTAAAAACTTGCTCTTCGTAAGTTTTAGCATTTTTTAAAACAGTCTCTTGATCTAGTTTTTTTCTAGTGGCTGACTTGCCTGTTGGATCGCCTATTTGAGCGGTAAAATCGCCTATTAAAAACTGCACGATCGCGCCATGTTTTTGAAGCAAAGCCATCTTGTTTAAAACGACTGTGTGACCTAGGTGAAGGTCTGGAGCAGTTGGGTCAAAGCCTGCTTTTACGTAGAAATTTTCGCCTTTTTCATAATAATTTTTAATTAAGCTTTCAACCCTTTCAGAATCGATCATCTCGGCAACGCCGCGGTTTATCTCTTGTAAAATATCATCTAAATCTTGAACCATTTTTCTCTCCTAATTATGATATGGGTCGCTTTGCGAAACAAAATCAATAATCTTATATCTATCTTTGATCTTCTCTTTGATCTCGTTTGCATCGATATTTTCTGCTATTTCGACGCTTATTTCAAACGTATCTCCACTAAGATCATTTGCTTCGTTTAGCGAGATTGTAGCTAAATTTATATCAAGTCTAGCAAGATATGTTAAAAATTCAGCCAACGCACCTTTTCTGTTTTCTAAATTTAATAAAATTTTATACCTATGTGGGGCATTTCTCGTCCATTTGACAAAGATGATCTCATCACCTTTATCCATGAGCTTGCCAGCACGCTCGCAAAGCTTGTGATGCACTGTCACGGTGTGACCATTTTTAAAGCCAACTATGCTATCGCCCCTTTTTGGATTGCAACAATAATCAAACTCAACGTTTGAAATTTTGTGATTTGAGTAGATCACTATGTTTTCAAATTTTTGCTTTTTGATCTGATATTTGTCGCCCAAAGAGATCATAAATGGACGCTCTTTTCTGATGTATTTTTTAAGCATATTTGCCACTTCTTGCAGATACTCGCTATCAGTTGCCGCGCGAAAGACTTTTTTGCCTAAATTTTCACTCTCTATCCACTCTAAAATTCTATCTTTTGAGACGTTAAATACTGATTTTAAGATATCTATCGCCATTTTGTAGTTTATATCTTTGATCTTTTGCTTACAAAATGACCTTATTGTCGCCTTTGCCTTGCCTGTTCGCACACTATTTATCCACGAACAGCGAAATTTAGCCTCTTCGCCAGTTACTATCCTAACGATGTCGCCATTTTTTAGCTCTGTTAGAAGTGGCATCCTAACGCGGTTTATATAAGCTTCTTTTGCATAAAGTCCGATCTCTGAGTGAATCTCATAAGCATAATCAAGCGCCGTAGCACCACGTGGCAAAGTAAAGACCTCACCCTTTGGAGAATAAACTGCGATATCTTCGATATATAAGCTATCCTTTGCGTATTCATAGAGCTCCTCGACGTTGCTCTCATTCTCGCCATTTTGCATGCTGATGTCATTTAGCCAGTCTAGCTTTGGATTTAAAAGACTTCCCTCGCCGTTTTTATATTTCCAGTGAGCGGCGACGCCGTATTCAGCGGTTTTATGCATATCGTAAGTGCGAACTTGCGCCTCAAATATGCTTTTGTTATCAAAAATGGTTGTGTGTATCGTTTGATAGCCATTTTGCTTTGGAAGCGCGATATAGTCTTTAAATCTTGAAATAAGAGGGTTAAAATTTATATGTAAATTTCCAAGCGCAAGGTAGCAATCAAGCGGCTTTTGCACGATGATCCTAATAGCAAGCAAGTCAAGCACCTCTTCGATAGAAATACCCTTTCTTTGCATCTTTAGATAGATCGAATAGTAGTGCTTTATGCGTTTTTGTATCTCAAAAGTGCCCTCGATAAAGCCATTTTCAAGCAAAATTTGACTTACCTTTTCGTGAAAAGCATTTAGTTTTAGACTAAGCTGTTGCTTGTTTTTATTTAAGTAACTATCGATCTTAGCGTACTCTTCTGGCATCGCGTACTTGAAGCTTAGATCTTCAAGCATATTTTTGATCGATGAAATTCCTAGTCTATGAGCGATCGGAGCATAAACCATAAGCGTCTCTTCAGCTATGCGTTTTTGCTTTTCAGGCCTTAGCGCTTCAAGCGTTAGCATATTGTGAAGTCTATCGCAAAGCTTTACGACAAGGACTCTCACATCTTCTATGGAGATTAAGAGCATCTTTCTAAAAGTTAGCGCCGAGCTTGCTAGTTTTTCGTTGCTATCTGAGCTTGCGAGCTTGTTTTCTCTAATGGCAACTATCTTTGTAAGCCCTTCAACTAGCTTTGCAACCTCATCGCCAAATTCAGCTTGAAGCTCGCTTAGTGTTACGTCTGTATCTTCGACCACATCATGAAGAAGTGCGGCTATGACCATGCTCTCATCGCCGCCCATGTTTGCTACGATAGAGGCTACTAAAATGGGGTGAATGGCGTATGGTTCGCCACTTTTGCGGTATTGTCCAGCGTGAGATGTGACGCAGCTATCTACAGCTTTGTCTAAAATTTCACTTCTTTCACAAAGAGAAAAGAGCAGTTTTATCGCTTCTGAAACATTTTTGCAAGCTAAAATTTGCTCTATCAACTGCTCTAAAAAAAGACTATTTTCCTTCAACTATTGCCTCTAAACCTATTTTGCCCTCAGCCACTTCAAGTAGTGCGATGTCAGCAAATTTCATCTTTGAAGTATCAACATTAACTAAAGCTATAGCGCCATTTGCTAGCGCTTCTGCACGCTTTGCAACGATAAGTGAAAGTTTGTATCTATCATCTCCTACTTGTTTTAGTGCTCTTGCTGTGATTTGTTCTGTTCTCATTTTTATCCTTTTTGAAATTTATTTTACTACTGAGTATAGGGCTGCTTCTTCTTCATTTATTATTTTTAATAAATTTCCAGCCTTAAACATATTGCAAACCAAAATCGGTAGTGAGTTGTCCTTTGCCAAAGCTATGGCAGTGTCGTCCATAACCTTGATGTCATCACTCATCGCCTTTTCGTAGTTTAGTGATTTTAGAAGTTTTGCATCTTTGAATTTTTTAGGATCTTTATCATAAACGCCATCAACTTTTGTCGCTTTTATGATCATATCTGAGCCGATCTCAATAGCTCTTAGAGTTGCTGCTGTGTCTGTTGTAAAAAAAGGATTGCCAGTGCCTGCTGCAAAGATGACAACTCTGCCTTTTTCTAAATGGCGCTGCGCACGTCCAACGATGAAGGTCTCGCAGATCGCCTCCATCTTGATCGCGCTTTGTACTCTTACTTCAAGCCCACTTCTCTCCAAAGCTTCACGCATCGCAATCGAGTTTATGACAGTAGCTAGCATGCCCATGTGATCGCCGCTTGTTCTCTTGATGATACCATCTTTTGCCGCACTTACGCCGCGCACTATATTGCCACCGCCAATGACTATGCCAACTTCGATATCATTGTCGATGAGCTCTTTTATCTCGCTTGCTATAAATTTAAGCACCGCTGTGTCTATACCAAAACCATTTTCTCCAGCCAAGGCCTCGCCTGAAAATTTGACCAATACGCGTTTTCTCTTACTCATTGTCATGCTCCTTGAAATTCACGCATTTTAGCCAAAAAGGCTTTAAATTTAGTTAATAACGCTTACAAAGTGACTATTTTGAGATCATTTCAAGCGGGTCGATATGATAGTTTCTTTGCGTCACTTCAAAGGTGAGATCGTTTCTAACTCGTCCTATGACGTAGCCTTTTTGAACGACTGAGCCTACTTTAACCGTTGGTGCGATCTGGCTTAGGTGAGCATAGATCGTGTGGATGCCGTTTTCGTTTTCGATGATGACGACATTTTCAAGCATCGGAGTAGCTTTTGCAAAGACCACCTTGCCATTTAGTACGCTTTTTACCTTCGCATCTGGGGTGTTTGAGCGAAGTATGACTGACTCGTTAAAAATTTTGATGTTATATATCGGATCCACGTAGTTGCCAAATTTTTGCTTTACGGTGTAGCTATCAAGCGGAGCGATCGTCCTTGCACCTGAGTATCTCTTAACTGAGCTTGTCTGATAGCCTCCACCCATTGGCTGACTCTTTGCGCCTTTTCCGCCCTTGCTGGCTGCTTTTTCCTGCTTTTCTCTAGCTGCTCTGGCAGCTTCATCCTCTTGCTTTTGCATGATAGCAAGCTGCTCTAGTGTCTTTCTTAGCTCGTCTTGCTGGGCTTGAAGTTTGGCTAGCTTTTTGCTGTAAATTTCTTTATCACGTTTTAGTCCGTTTATCGTATTTTTTTGCGTGCTCTCTAAGCTTTGCAAGTCGCTTTGCTTGCGTCTATAGTTTTTTATGCTTAAGTTTATCTCATTTATCTTGCTTGATTTGTTTTTTATCTTCTCAATCGTATCTTCATAATTCTGGCTAAGCCTTTTAAAGTCCTCTTTTGCTATGGCATTTAGCTTGGTTAAAATTTGCGATGAGATGATGCTTTCTTCGCTTTGTTTGCCCTCACTTGCTGACATCATAAGATCAAACGAGAGATCTTCTGCGATGATCCTTATCATATTTTGCTCTAGCTCTTTTTGGGTGCGCTCTAGCTCTTTGTTTTGCTTTGTTAGATCATCAAGCTCAAGAAGCGCTTTTGAAGCATTTGTCTCAAGAACTGAAATTTGACCCTTTAAATTTGTGATATCACCGCTTATGCCGCGCAGTTTTTTCTCGCCAGTTACGATATCGCCAGCCAAGTCATCAAGCTTTTTACTAAGCTGCTCACTCATCGCCTGGCTCGATCTTAGCGAGTTTTTGGAGTCTTTTATCTTCTCTTTAGTATTTGATGCAAAAGCTAGACTAAAAGCTAGCAAAAATGTAAAAATTCCTTTTTTCATATCGTGCTTTTTCTAGCCTTACTCATCACTAAACTAACAGCAAAAATGCTTAAAACCACAGCCACGCCAAATAGTATAAATATATCTCTTGAAAGATCAAGGCTAGGCAAGACTACATCGATGCTTGCGGCATTTTCTCTAAAAATTTCAAAATTTGGCAAGAAAAAGAAAAAAGCACCTACAACAATGGTCGCAACTATGCTATCAACCATGGCTGATTTATAGAGCATGGCTGATTTTAGCCAAAATGGTGCGCCAAAAAGCGTCATGATCTCGATGCGCTCTCTATGCTCAAATAGCCAAATTTTAGTCTGCTTAAGCATAAGCATAAGCCCAACAACACAAAGTATCGCCATAAATGCATACGATATGCTTTTGGCTAAATTTAGCATCTTAAAGACCTTATCATGGGTCTTTGAAAATGTCTCGACCTTGCTTATACCATCAAATTTCAAAAGCTTTTGCTTTATCTCCTCCATATACTCTGGTGATGGAAATTCACTTAATCTTAGTGAGTAAAATTTAGGCAAAACATTTTGAAGGATGGATAAATTTTTAGCTGAGATGTCGTTTGATAGGCGGTCGATGATCTTTTGCGGACTTAGTGGCTCGACGCTAGCTAGCGTGCTAACCACTGGCTTTAACACGGGCTCGCTTAGCTCTTTGCTTGAAACCACCACGATGTTGTAGTCATTTCCCATAAGCCTCTCATACTCTCTTACGATCTTGTCCGCTGTGAGGCTAAACTGAACCGAAAATAAAAGCGCGATTAACGGCAATATAAATCCCATGTGGTTTTTAAGCGATCTCATGCACGCCTCCATTTTCTATGACGAAGTGGCGGTATGGGATGCGAAGCGTTGATGGGATGTGATGCGTCACCACGACGACACTCGTGCCTAGAAATTCTCTGGCTGATTTTAGAAGCGACCAGATGACGTCGCTTGAGTATTCGTCTAAATTTCCCGTTGGCTCGTCGCATAAGAGCAAATTTGGATTGTGTGCGAGCGCTCTTGCCATGGCAACCCTTTGCTGCTCGCCGCCGCTTAGCTCACGTGGGTATTTATCGGCTTTATGAAGCATATTTACATGTTTTAAAAGCTTAGCCACTTGCTTTTTACTCACATTTTGATTGATGCCTTTGATGATGAGGGGCAGCATGACGTTTTTTTCGACATTCCACTCATTTATCAAGCGGTAGTTTTGAAATATAATGCCAACTCGCTGCCTAAGCTCGCAAAGTCTTTTGTCATCGATATCGTCCATTTGCGTCATGCAGACATTTAGCTCGCCAGCAAGGGGCGAAATTTCTCCGTAAAATGACTTTAAAAGCGTGCTCTTTCCGCTTCCGCTCTTGCCTGTGATAAAGACAAAGTCATTTGCGTAGATGTCTAAATTTACGCTATTGATCACAACCTCGTTGCGCTCATAAGCTAGGCTTAAATTTCTTGCACTAATTATCTCTTGCATCAGCCAAATACTCCTTCAAAAGCTCGTGTGCTGCTAAATTTTCACGTATTAAGATCGGTTTTTTTATAAAATATTCACTTTTTTCATCGCTTATTTTTATGAAACACTGCTCTGGTTTGTTAAACGCTCCAAAGGCGACTTTTAGTAAAATTTCACCACCATTTATGGTATAAATTTCCTCAAAATGTAAAAAATGATCCTCTTTTTTTATGATGAAATTTTTAAAATTTTTAATGATATTTTTTACGTTTGTCTTTTCTTTAAAGCTAAAATCCCCAGCCAAAAGGCTCTTATCACTTTCAACCTCACAAGTATAGATAACGTCGTAAATATCCTTATCTTGGCGTCTCCATCGGTCTTCATACTTGCTAGTTACCTCTAAATTTCTATTTTTAAAGACCTCTATCTTTGAGCTTGTGGGCTCTAAAAATTTGCTCAAAGTAAAGTCGCTATACTCCTTGCTATCACTCCTTAGCTCAAATTTACCGCCAACTTTTAGTATCCTCTCGCACTCAAGCGCAAACGCCGATGAAACCACACGTCTATGCTCAGCCTTGTCCCACGGCACTGGAAAGTGCAAAAAGACCCTATCCACTAAATTTGATCCAACAAGCGAGAGTAAGAGCCTTGCGTCGGTATTTATCAGACGCACGTTTTCTAAGCCGTTTGCCCTAGCTAGCTTTGCTACTTGCTCGATGCTTGGTTTATATACCTCTATGCCGATGACTAGGGCTTTTGGGTTATTTTTAGCCTGATAGAGTAAGTGCCTGCCAGAGCCAAAGCCTATCTCGATGAAAATCTCTTTAAATTTATCTTTTAGCTCGCTAAAAGCTGGCACAAACTCTTCAAGGCTTAAAATTTCGCTCACTTTTTTGGTTAAATTTGTCTTTTTTACAGCAAATGCTTGGCTGATGATACCGTTACAATTTTGCTCTTTAAAAAGCTCTAATGCCTCTTGTAAAAGGCCAACTTTAGCAGGCTTTGTGAGCTTTTCTCCCTTTACTACGATGCCATTTTTACCTAGCTTTACTACTAGAAAAAAACTCTCTTCTTCATTTTTTGTGTAGATGAGCCTCTCGTTTCTGCCATTTGCCTGCCAAAGAAATTTGATCTTGTCGTTACCAAATGGAAACGAGAGCTCTTTTAAGGACGAAGCGATGAAATTTGGCATTATTTTATGCTAACTTCTGCTTTTGACGACTTATCAGAGGCGATGCCGTACTCATCGACTGCTACGACGCTGTAAGAGTAGCTAGCACCAGCTTGGACGCTGTCATCTCTAAGCCCAGTATCACTTATACCGCTAAAGACTTTCTCGCTAGCACCACTTCTATAAACTGTATATGAGCTAGCTCTATCAACTGCATTCCAGCTTACATTTACGCCGCTGCCATCGTAGCTAGCGCTTATGCTTGGAGCTTTTGGCGCACCAAGTGTGCTGCCAACGATCGGCTCTTCTTGTTTTAAGCTCTCAAGGCCGTCTTTATCGACCGCTGTCACTCTATAGTACCTTGTCGCTGCATTTGTGTTTATGAGGTCCTCGTAGGTGTTGCTAGTCGTTTTTGCTAGATATGTGTAAGGTAAAATTTTACTTGTCGTTCTATAAACCTTAAAATAAGCAAAATCCTCAGCCGGCGCGTAATCCCACGTTAAGATGATCTTTTTTGGTGCGTTTTTGGTCGCTTGGACGTTTGTTACTGATTTAGGGTAACTCCTTTGTTGTGGCGCTTATGTTTTGGCTTGGTTTTGAGATGACGCCTGAAGAAGTTTTAACTAAGATCCTATACTCATAAGACCTGCCAGGTTTTACCTCAGTATCGATATACTCGGCATTTAGTCTGCCATTTACCTCTGCGATCTGGCTAAATTTATTAGCTCCTGCATCGCTTCTTTGGATGATGTAGCTAGATACGGTGCTATCAGGGTGTGGTCTCCAGATCACTTTTACACGGCCTGGAAGTCCTGTGATAGCTTGCGCAAATGGCACAGACTCAAGCAGTGGCTTAGTTGTCGCAGTTGCGATCGCACCTGGTTGAGAGATGGCATTACTTGAATAAGTTCTCATTTGATATGAGTAAGTTGTCTCTGGAGCTAGGTCGCGATCCACGTAGTGCGTAGCAAAGCGGTCTTTTATGTTTGCAACTAGTTGCATTTTTGAATTTGCATCGTTTGGATTTGAGCGGTAAAGGTAGTAGCCAACGACGCTCTCGTCGGTCACTGGGTTCCACTCAAAGCCAACTTCTGTCATGTCTGAAATGGTTTTTAAGCTTGTAATAGTTGGTAGTGACGTGCTTTGCTGAGTCGGTACGCTAGAGCCGCATCCGGCCAAGAAAGCTACTAAAAATGGTGTCAATATGCGTAGGGCAAATTTTTTCATCAAAAATCTCCTTGGGAATTTTTTTGTAAATTATTTGGTTAAAGTCATCATACGTTTTTGCGGTAAATTCTACCCTTTTGCCAGTTCGTGGATGGATAAAATAGAGCATATAAGCGTGAAGCATAACCCTGCTTATTTTATCGCCTTGGCTCTTAAATCCGTATAAATCATCGCCTAAAATGTGGCGATTTATGCTTGCAAGATGCACTCTTATCTGATGCGTCCTGCCTGTAAAAAGCTTCGCTGCTATCAAATTTACTCCGCCCTCGCTTAGTAAATTTACAAAGGCGCTTTTTGCAAATTTAGCGTCCGCGACGATCGCTTTTTTTAGGCGGTTGTTTGGATTTCTGCCGATTGGCTTGTCGATGATGACGTCCTCTTTTAGGGGCAAGTCGGTGAGCGCTAGATAAATTCGCCCCATGCTCTTATCGCTTAGCTGCTCGCTAAGTTTTGCGTGGGCGAAGTTGTTTTTAGCAACGACGATAGCGCCGCTCGTGCCCTTATCTAGGCGGTGAACGATGCCAGCTCTTACGTCGCCGTTTAAATTTGAAAGCATAAAACCCTTTTTGTTTAGCCACTCAACAAGTGTCGCCTCCTTGACGCTTGGTGCTTGATGAACGACGATTTGTGGGGGCTTATTTAGCACTATGAGATCGTCATCTTCATAGATGATCGGGATATCAAAATTTACTTCGTACTCATTTTGAACCTCTTTTTTTGGGGCAAAATTTACGCAAATTTCATCGTTTTCATTTAACAAAAAGCTTGGTTTTGAGATTGGTTTTAAATTTACGCTTACAAGAGAGTCTTTTATCAAATTTAAAGCTTGATTACGTGAAATTTGAAGCTCTTTTGCCACTGCAACGTCGAGTCTTGAGCTGTTTAAAACATTAAATTTAACCAAAATCAAAGCCTTGTTTGTGATATAATCTAGCCCAAAAATTAAGGTTTGCTTCTTGATAAAACTAGATCGGCGTATTTTAACACATTTTGATTTTATTCAGCCATTTTTAATCATCCCAATCATCGTCATCTCATACATCCTAGTCTCCGAAGCAAACGACATTTTAGCAAACAAACAGCTTGTATATTTTGGTATCGGATTTGTATCATTTTGCATTGCATTTTTACTGCCTATTAGACGTATCGACTGGATCATTCCGATGTTTTACTGGGTCTGCATCGTGCTACTTCTAAGCGTCGATCTCTTTGGCGTTAGCAAGCTTGGAGCTAGGCGGTGGCTGGAAATTCCCTTCGTTCACTTCACACTTCAGCCATCAGAGCTCATGAAGCCAGCCTTTTTGCTGATGCTTGCCTATCTAGTTAAGCAGCGCCCCCCAGAGGCCGATGGGTACGGGCTAAAAGACTTTTTAAGGCTTAGTTTTTACATACTTTTGCCTTTTGCCCTCATCATGAAAGAGCCTGATCTTGGCACCGCGCTCATACTTTTGATAGTTGGCTACACCATTCTTTTTGTCATCGGTGTAAATAAGAAAATTTGGATATGTATCATCCTTGCCATAGGCTTTTCGGCGCCGGTTTTGTATGAAAATTTGCATGATTATCAAAAAAAGAGGATCCACGACTTTATCGCCGAAGAGCCAAGCTATCACGTCAAACAAAGCATCATCGCCATAGGTAGCGGCGGGCTAAAAGGCAAGCCAAAGGATGAGGCGACGCAGACGCACTTTAAATTTTTGCCAATCGCCACAAGCGACTTCATCTTTGCTTATAATATCGAGCGCTTTGGCTTTTACGGCGCACTGCTTTTGCTGGGGCTTTATGGAGCGCTTATAACGCATCTTCTTAGCCTAAACTACGGGCTTAAGAATGATTATTTCACGCAGGTAACCGCCACTGGCATAGCCGCACTCATCTTTGTCTATGTAGGGGTAAATGTCTCAATGACGATCGGCTTTGCGCCGGTTGTGGGCGTGCCGCTACCGTTTTTTAGCTACGGCGGAAGCAGCTTTGTCACCTTCATGGTACTTTTTGGGATACTGCAAAATCTGCTAACGTTTAGGTTCGATCAGACCTACCGCTC
>CAUUIN010000017.1:0-26806 GCA_963545295.1 uncultured Campylobacter sp.
TGCACCTTTGCATTACGTACCATAGGTAGGCGTTGTGCACAATTTTTAAAGATATTATCCGCAATCGTCACTTCCCTTCTTTTGTTGCTGCCGTCCGAATCTCTTGCACCAATCAACATCGTTTTATCGTGGTTTTCAAAGATGTTATTTGAGACCGTGATAGCCGTACTTTCGCCCTTGATATCGCACAATCCATCATAAGTTTGCCACTTTGTAGTTTCTCCGCTAGCTAACTGGACGTGATTTAGGCTTAAAGTATCTTTAAAGTGGCAATGATCTATCCAGATATTTTTGCTAGTGTCTATGCTGACAGCGTCGTATTGTGCGTTAAAACCATCATTTTTTTGAATATCTGGAAATGTATCGAAAGCGTCTTCAAGTTTTATATTGCGAATGGCGATATTTTGGACGTTTTTAAGCAAAATTTCGCCCCCTTTTATGCCAGAGTTTTCGCCAAGTCCAATGATCGTTGTGTTGCTAGCCACTGGCAAGACGATGAGCTTTTTCCACGAGCTTGCTAAATTTTTGCGAAGCTGGACCATTTTTGGATCTTGCGAGCCGTCCTTATCGGCGCGGCACGAAGCTGCGTAAGCCTTTATAAACTGCAAATACGAGCTAAATTCTCCGCCGCTGATCTCATTTACAAATTTATCAAGCTCGCCGTTTTGATCATTTTGTGGGATCTTGCCTTCGCTCAGGTCGATAAAACCGTCTAAATAGATAACGCAATTGCCCATTTTGGCGTATTTAAAGAGTGATTTTTTATCTTTGACGACGACTTCTTTCGTATCTTTGCCGTTATAACCGCCAAAATTTGCTGCAGAACCGATACTAGCGTATCCAAAAGGCATATCGCTAGCTTTTATTTTCTCGTTTTGTCCTGCAAAGGTAAATAAAGCCAGTGCGGCTAGTAAAAATATCTTTTTTAGCATCTTTTGCTCCTAAAGATTTTTAAAACAACCGTTTTTAGGCTAAATTTAGGCGAAAAATAGATCATTTTTTAGACGAAGCAGGCACAAATAGGCGCTTAGCACACTTTGCTCTCTTACGTAGTTGCGCTCGCCTTTTAAAAGTAGCCTCTCAACTTCTATGTTGCCTTTTTTATCGCCAGCTGCTACAAAAACCGTGCCAACTGGCTTGCTAGGTGTGCCTCCACCAGGTCCTGCGATACCGCTAATGGCAAGTGCAAAGTCCGCATTTGTCGTGCTTAGAGCGCCTTTTACCATTGCTTTTACGCAAGGCTCGCTCACAGCTCCGTAAGTCTCTAAAATTTCATCCTCAACGCCCAGCCACTCGTGCTTTATGTGATTTGCGTAGGTAACTAGCGAGCCATCAAAGCTAGCTGAGACGCCGCCATATCTTGCAAATTTAGCCGCCGCAAGCCCAGCCGTGCAAGACTCGGCAAATGAAATTTTAAGCCCCTTTTGCATGAGCCTCGTTGCTATAAATTCGATCACATCTTTTTGTGGGATAAATTTTTGCGAAAATAGCGTTTTTACGCCTTGCAAAAAGCTCTCGATTTGGCCAAATTTATTGCTTTTTGCCCTTACAAGTATCAAATTTGACAGGATCTGCGCAAGAGTGATATCGACCTCGTAAGTCTTAGCAAGTGGCAACATAAGGATCTTCGCGCTATCAGCGTCGATATCTATTAGATTAAAGTAGCTAAAATCAGGCTCATACTCGGTGAGAAACTCGCCCAGCTCTTCATTTGGATTAGCTTTTATGAGATTTATCTGAGCGTTATTTAGACTAGCTAAAAAGCTATTTTTTGAGTAGTCTAAGCTATCTTTAAGCGCAAGTGTCGTGCTATCTTTTAGCTCGAGCGAGTCCCCACTTAGCGTCGCTATGATCTTTGCAGCGATAGCAAAATTTTCATCCGAGCCAAAAATGCTTACAAAGTCGTAATCTTTTGATAAATTTTCGATTATAAAAGGTAGCTCTTTACTATTTTTGGGAGCAAAACTCACCACTCCAAGCTCGCCAAAATGATCCTCGTAACTTTGAAAAATGTAGTTTAGAAATTCTCTATTTATCTCAAGATCTTCGCCTATTATCAAGATACTTTGTCTCATTTTTAAGCTCCTTTTTTTGCTTCATTATACTATTTTTCAGTGTGATTTAACCAGCACAGGTGTAAAATTAGCAAATTTTAAAATCAAGGTAAAAAATGGACTACAAAGAGACACTTTTACTCCCAGAGACAAATTTCCCGATGCGCGGAAATCTCCCACAAAATGAACCACAAAGATTAAAATCATGGTACGAAGACCGCAAGGTTTATGAAAAAATGAAGAAAAACCGCCAAAATGTGGCTAAAAGCTTCAACATCCACGACGGCCCTCCGTATGCAAACGGACACCTACACATCGGCCATGCGCTAAATAAAATTTTAAAAGATATCATCACAAAAACGCACTATTTTTACGGTGAAAACGTCCGCTATGTGCCAGGCTGGGACTGCCACGGCTTGCCGATCGAGCAGCAAGTAGAAGTTAAGCTTGGCGATAAGAAAAAAGAGCTTAGCAAGGTAGAGATCAGGGAGCTTTGCAGGCAGCACGCGAGAGAATTTATAGATATCCAGCGCGATGAGTTTAAAACTCTTGGCATCATCGGCGACTTTGAAAATCCATACATGACGATGAAATTTGAGTTTGAGGCTGACATCTACAAGGCGCTTTGCGAGATCGCTAAAAAGGGCCTTTTGGTAGAGCGAAGCAAGCCAGTATATTGGAGCTGGGCGGCAAGATCAGCGTTAGCTGAAGCTGAGGTCGAGTACGAGGAGAAAGAGGACTACTCGATATACGTAGCCTTTGAGCTTGATAACGACGCACTAGAAAAGCTTGGCGTAAAAGAGGCGAGTGCAGTCATTTGGACGACCACGCCTTGGACACTACCAGCAAATCAAGCCATAAGCCTAAATCCAGATGAAATTTACGTTCTAACTAGTGAAAATTTGATCTTTGCAAAGCCGCTTCTTGAAAGCGTTGTTAAAAGCGGACTAAGCAAGGGCGAGATCAAAAAAGAGTTTAAATCAAGCCTGCTTGAAAACACTCACGCGATAAATCCGCTAAATGGCAGAAAGTCACGATTTTTACTAGGCGATCACGTAATGATGGATGGCGGTACAGGCCTTGTTCACACAGCGCCAGGACACGGCGAGGACGACTACTACGTCTGCTTGAAATATGGCTTTAGCGAAATTTTGATGCCAGTTGATGATGGTGGCTGCTACGATGAGAGCTTGAAACACCACGGACTATTTAGAAGCGACGTGGTAGACGAGTTTGTCGGTATGCATATCTTTAAAGCAAATGAGAAAATTTTAGAGCTACTTGGCAAAAACTTGCTTAGCGTCTCTAAATTTAGGCACTCTTATCCATTTTGCTGGAGAACGCACAAGCCTGTTATCTATAGAGCCACAAAGCAGTGGTTTATAGCTATGGACGAGGCTAAACTAGGCGGCAAAACGCTTAGACAAACAGCACGTGCGGAGCTTGAAAAGGTTAAATTTTATCCAAGCGTTGGCATAAAAAGAATAGGCTCGATGATAGAAAATCGCCCAGACTGGTGTATCTCTCGTCAGCGTGACTGGGGCGTGCCAATCGCGTTTTTCAGGGATAAAGCGACAAAAGAAGTTATATTTGATGCTGAAATTTTAGACCACATCGTGGCTATCTTTAAAGAAAAAGGCGCTGATGCGTGGTGGGCGCTAAGCATAGACGAGCTTTTACCAAAGGGCTCAAAATACAAGGCTGAAAATCTAGAAAAAGTGATGGACATCCTTGATGTTTGGTTTGATAGCGGCTCTACGTGGCATGCAGTCTTACAAAGCGACAACTACGACGCTGGCAAATACCCTGCAAGCATGTATCTTGAGGGCTCAGATCAACACCGCGGCTGGTTTCAAAGCTCGCTTTTAGTAAGCACAGCTATAAATTCTCACGCACCTTATGAGAGCATACTAACTCACGGCTTTACAGTCGATGCAAAGGGCGAGAAGATGAGCAAGAGTAAGGGCAACGTCATCGCTCCGCAAGATGTGGCTAAAACTCATGGTGTGGAGATTTTACGCCTTTGGGTTGGTATGAGTGATTATTCAAGCGATCTAAAAATAAGCGAAGATATATTAAAACAAATAAGCGAGCAATACCGCAAAATCCGCAACACTATACGCTTTTTACTAGCAAACGTAAATGACCTTGAGAGCTTAAATACAGAGTTTAACATCCTTGATAAGTGGATACTAGCGCGCGCTAAAAAGGTCTTTGACGAGGCGAGCGTTTGCTTTAAAAACTACGACTTTTCAAAGGGCTTTAACATCCTTTTAAATTTCCTTTCAGCTGATCTTAGCGGCGTATATCTTGACGTTTGCAAAGATAGACTCTACTGCGACGCAAAAGACGCCCCAAGAAGAAGGTCAGCTCAAAGTGCAATGGCGATCATCACAAAGGCACTGCTCCCACTCATCGCTCCAACGCTTACTTACACCGTCGATGAGGTGATGGACTACGCTCCAAAGATCATCAAAGGCGATGCGAAAGATGCGTTTGACCTAGTCTATGAGCCGATCAAATTTGAGCTTAGCTTTGAAGATGAGCTTCTTTTTGCCAGCAGGGAGAAATTTAACGAGATCGTAGACGTGCTTAAAAAAGATAAGAAGATAAAATCAACCTTAGAGCTTTGCCTAGAGACAACTAACCACAACATCGCAAGCTACGACGAGCGCGAAGTGGCCGATCTTTACATGGTAAGCTCAGTTAGACATTACGATGATAGCGAGCCATTAGCCGAGTTTGAGCTAGAGGGCGATAAATTTAAGATCATAGCAAGCAAGCTTCACAAATGCCCAAGATGCTGGAAATTTAACTCTAGCAAAGAAGACGCACTTTGTCCAAGATGTGAAGAGGTCATAAGTGCTAAGTGAGCCAGTAAGCGCAACTATCATAGTAGCAACGATCGCTGTGATAGTCGTCGTTAGCTTGTTTGGTATATTTTTGGTTAATAAATTTAAAGGATAAAAATAGTGGTAACTTTAAAAGAAGCTTTGAAATTTTCAGCTGAAGAGATAAAAAATTTAAGAGCCGAGCTTGAGGCGAAGATCATAAAAGAAAAAGAGCTTGGCGCTTATGTCGAACAGCTAGCAAATTTAGAGATCGCAAAACTAGGCGAGGGCGTGCCTATCGCTATAAAAGACAACATCCAAGTAAAAGGCTGGAATGTCACGTGTGCTTCAAAAATTTTACAAGGATACGTCGCACCTTATAACGCAACCGTTATCGAAAAGCTACTTAGTAAAAATTTATCTCCATTTGGCCGCACAAATATGGACGAATTTGCGATGGGTAGCACGACTGAGAGCTCATTTTATGGTAAGACACTAAACCCACTAAACCACGCTCACGTCCCAGGTGGCAGTAGCGGCGGCTCAGCAGCAGCAGTAGCAGCTGGTCTTGCAGTAGCAGCACTTGGTAGCGATACTGGTGGCTCGATCCGCCAGCCAGCGGCATTTTGTGGATGCGTGGGCTTTAAGCCAACCTACGGCAGAGTGAGCAGATACGGCCTAGGTGCTTACTCAAGCAGCCTTGATCAAATAGGCCCAATAGCTCAAAACGTAGAAGACGCTGCCATTTTATATGACGTGATCGCTGGGCACGACCCAAAAGATAGCACGAGTGCAGATGTGCCATTTGTGGGCATTAGCGACAAGATAGACGCTGGTAAAAAGCTTAAAATTTGCGTTATTAAAAATTACGTCGAAAACGCAAGCGAGCAGACAAAAGCAGCTTTAAATTTAGCCATCGAAAAGCTAAAATCACACGGTCACAGCGTAACATACGCAAATTTTGAAGACTCAAAGTATGACGTCGCTACCTACTACATCATCGCAACTGCAGAAGCAAGCGCAAACTTAAGCCGCTATGACGGCGTGAGATACGGCAGACGTGCAGAAGCTAAAAATTTAAAAGAGCTATATATCAACTCACGCTCAGAGGGCTTTGGCGATGAGGTGAAAAGAAGAATTTTACTTGGTACATTTGTACTAAGTAGCGGATATTATGATGCTTACTATATCAAAGCGCAAAAAGCAAGAGCACACATAAAAGCCCAGTACGAGAGAATCTTAGAAGAAAATGACCTTATTTTTATGCCAGTAGCTCCAAGCACAGCTTATAAATTTGGAGCACACAGCGATCCGCTTCAGGCTTATCTAAGCGATATCTACACGATTAGTGTAAATTTAGCAGGCCTACCAGCTATCTCTGTGCCAGTTGGCAAAGATGATCAAAATTTAAACATTAGCGCCCAGCTGATCGCAAAAGCATGGGACGAGCAGACCTTGATAAATGGTGCTAAGAGCCTAGAAAATTTAATAAAAGGATAAAGATATGAAGATAGTAAAAAGAGCTTTAACATTTGAAGACGTGCTTCTTGTGCCGCAATACTCTGAAATTTTGCCAAAACAAGTTGATGTTAAAACTAGGATCAGTAAAAATGTCACATTAAATATCCCGATCGTCTCTGCTGCGATGGATACGGTGACTGAGCATAGAACTGCTATCATGATGGCAAGGCTCGGCGGTATCGGCGTCATCCACAAAAATATGGACATCGAGAGCCAAGCAAAAGAGGTCAAACGCGTCAAAAAAAGCGAAAGTGGCGTCATCATCGATCCTATCTTTATAAATCCAGAAGCAACCGTAGCTGAAGCTCTAAGCCTTATGTCAGATCTTCATATTTCAGGCGTTCCAGTTATAGATAAGGACCGTAAATTAATAGGAATTTTAACAAACCGCGATTTGAGATTTGAGACAAATATGAGCACTTTGGTAAAAGATCGCATGACAAAAGCACCGCTTATAACTGCACCAAAGGGCTGCACGCTTGATGATGCGGAGAAAATTTTCTCTCAAAATAGAGTAGAAAAGCTTCCTATCGTCGATAAAGATGGCAGACTTGACGGACTTATCACTATAAAAGATCTAAAAAAACGCAAAGAGTATCCAAATGCAAACAAAGATAGCTATGGCAGACTTCGCGTGGCTGCGGCTATTGGCGTGGGTCAGATAGAGCGTGCTAAAGCACTTGTTGATGCTGGCGTAGACGTCATCGTCATCGACTCAGCTCACGGCCACTCAAAGGGTATCATAGATACTTTAAAAGAGGTAAAAGCAAATTTTAAAGTTGATGTCGTAGCTGGCAATATCGCAAATCCAGCAGCCGTAAAAGACCTAGCAGAAGCAGGCGCGGACGGCATAAAAGTGGGCATTGGACCAGGTTCGATTTGTACCACAAGGATCGTTGCAGGCGTTGGTGTGCCTCAAATTTCAGCTATCGATGACTGCGCAAGCGAAGCAGCAAAATACGGCATCCCAGTTATCGCAGACGGTGGTTTAAAATACTCAGGCGACGTGGCAAAAGCCCTTGCAGCAGGCGCAGCATGCGTTATGGCAGGTAGCTTGCTTGCAGGCTGCGAAGAGAGCCCAGGCGAGCTTATAACCTTCCAAGGTCGTCAATATAAAGTATATCGCGGTATGGGCTCAATAGGCGCTATGACAAAGGGCAGCTCGGATCGCTACTTTCAAGAGGGCACCGCTCAAGACAAGCTCGTGCCTGAAGGCATTGAGGGTCGTGTGCCATTTGCTGGTAGTATAAAAGATGTGATACATCAGCTAATAGGCGGCCTAAGAAGCGCTATGGGATATGTTGGCGCAAAAGATATCCCAACTCTTCAAGAAAGAGCCGAATTTGTCGAGATAACAAGCGCAGGACTTAAAGAGAGCCACGTCCACGACGTAGTTATCACTCACGAGGCACCAAACTACAAAGTTAATTAGTGTTAGACCTGCAAACTAGAACTATTAAATTTAACGAGCCACTCTATCTTGAGAGTGGCCGTATGCTATCAAATTTCAAGCTTATTTATGAGACTTATGGCACGCTAAATGCCAATAAGAGCAACGTTATCGTGATCTGCCACGCCCTAACTGGCTCGCACCACGCTGCTGGCACATACGCAGGCGATGAGAAAGCTGGCTGGTGGGACGGGCTAATAGGCAGCAAAAAGGCGGTTGATACGGATAAATTTTACGTCATCTGCGTAAATATCCTAGGCTCTTGCTTTGGCTCGACCTCGCCCTTAAGCGTGGATAGAAGTAGTGGCAAAGAGTATAGGCTAAATTTCCCAGTCCTTGCCATAAGCGACGTGGTAAAGGCGCAAATGAGGCTATTTAGCGAGCTTGGCATCACAAGAGCAAGAGCCGTCATAGGCGGCAGTCTTGGCGGTATGCAGGCACTTTGCTATGCTATCGAGTTTCCAGAATTTGCCCAAGATATCGTCATGCTTGCAAGCACCTACCAAACCAAACCTTGGGCGATAGCGTTTAACAAGATCGCCATCGAAGCCATTTTAAACGATGAAAATTTTAAAAACGGCGAGTATGACGTGGAATTTATAAGAAAAAACGGTCTAAAAGGCATGGCTTATGGCAGGATGGCAGGGCACATCAGCTTTTTAAGTCCTGATAGCATGGATAAAAAATTTGGACGAAACTACGTAGAAACTGACGGCCTTTACGATCTTTTTGGGCATTTTCAGGTTGATCGCTACATGGAGTATAACGGCTACAACTTCCCAAAGAGGTTTGACCCGCTAAGCTACCTATACATCGTAAAGATGATGAATATCTTTGACTGCACAAGGCACTATGATAGCCTAAAAGACGCCCTTGCGCCGATCAAAGCAAATTTGCACCTAGTCGCTTTCAAAGGCGATCTACTCTTTCCGCCAAGCTGCATGAGAGAAATTTATGACGCACTTTGCCAGATGGGGCGAGAAGATAGGACAAATTTTATAGAGATAGATAGCAATTACGGCCACGACGCCTTTTTGGTCGAGATAGAAAAATTTGATGGATATATAAAAAATATATTAAAAGGATAGAAAATGGAGCAAAAAGAGCAAAGTTTTGAAGAGAAATTAGCCCTAGCTGATAAAATTTTAAACGATCTAAACAAAGATGATGTGAACTTGGAAAATAGCATAAAGCTGCACGAGCAGGGCAAAAAGCTCTTAAACGAGGCAAGAGAAATTTTAGAAAACGCAAAACTTAGCATAAAGCAGGTGGATGATGAGTAAAATTTGCGCCCTTCAGCTACCAACGCAGCCTTTAAGTGAGGCTAGGCTTGATTATTACCTTAAAATTTGCGCAGATGAAAACGCAAGGCTAGTTGTGCTTGGCGAATACGTGCTAAATAGCTTCTTTAAAGAGCTAGCCACCATGCCAAAAAGCCTCATAAAAGAGCAGAGCGAGCGCAAAAAAGAGGCGCTATTTGCGATGGCAAAAAAATATGATCTTAACATCATCGCACCTATCATAAATTTAAAAGGCAAGGAAATTTTTAAGAGCCTAGCTAAATTTAGCCCAACCCAAGTAAAGCTATACGATCAGCAGATCCTCATGCCTTACGCGCACTGGAACGAGGCGAAGTTTTTTAGCAACGCAAGCGAGGAGCTAAATTTACCTATCTTTACATACGAGAAATTTAAAGTTGGTGTCATGTTTGGCTTTGAGGCGCATTTTGACGTGTGCTGGGCATATATGAGCGCTAAAAAGGTCGATATCGTGCTTGTGCCAACGGCTTGCACATTTTTCTCGCAGGCGCGCTGGGAGGAGCTTTTAAAGGTTAGAGCCTTTACGAACAACATCTACGTGCTTCGTGTAAATCGCGTGGGCAGCCACAAGAGCGAGGACGAGCAGTGGAGTTTTTACGGCGACTCGATGCTCATTAGCCCATTTGGCGAGGTCAAAAACAGGCTTGGAAAAAATGAAGAGATGATGATAGATGAGCTTAGTAAAAAGGAGCTTAGCGAGGCTAGAAGCACTTGGGGTTTTATGCAGATAGAGGCGAAATTTAAAAGATGAAACGCTGCGGCTGGGCTGATAAGAGCGAATTTAGCAGGAGCTACCACGACTATGAGTGGGGCAGGGCGGTCAAAGATGATAAGAAATTCTTTGAAATGCTCATTTTAGAGGGCTTTCAAGCAGGTCTTAGCTGGGACTATGTATTGCGAAAAAGAGCTGGTTTGGCTCAAATTTTAGATGGCTTTGACGCAAAAAAGATCGCGTGCTACGATGAAGCAAAGCTTCAAAGCCTTTTAAACGATGACAGAGCGATCAAAAACCGCCTAAAAATTTACTCTCTACCAAAAAATGCCAAGGCTTTTTTAGAAGTTTGTGCTGAATTTGGCTCGTTTCATAGCTACATCTATAAATTTACAGATGACAAGCGCGTCATAAACGACATAAAGTGCGCCAATGATATGCCAGCAAGCAGTGAACTCTCTAAACGCATCTCAAAAGATATGAAAAAGCGCGGCTTTAAATTTGTAGGCGCTGTCATTATCTACTCGTTTTTACAAGGCGTTGGCGTCATAGATGATCACGAAAATGAGTGCTTTTGCAAAGGTAAAATTTAAACTCACCATTACCTGTAATCTTAATACAAAATAAATAATTTTAAGTAATATTTATCATAAATAATCCTATAATTTTAGTAATCACAATGGGTTTGAACAAAGGTGTAAATTTAAAATTTACAGGCTTACGCGTAATACTAAAAAGGAGACGCTATGAGTAAAGTTTCAAGACGTGAGTTTATAAAATTTGGTGCTGTTTCGGCCTTGGCTGCAAGCGGAGTTTATGCTAGCGATATGCCAGTTTTCAGGGATAAAGAGGTCAAATTTGACGAGGAATGGGACGTTGTGGTTATCGGTAGTGGCTTTGCAGGTCTTGCAGCTGGTATCAAGGCAAATGAGCGCAGCAACAAGGTGCTTATCCTAGAGAAAATGGGACGCGTTGGCGGCAACTCTGTAATAAATGGTGGAATTTTTGCCGTACCAAACAGCGAGCTTCAAAAGAAAAATGGCGTAAAAGACTCAAAGGAGCTTTTCATCTCCGACTGCGTAAAAGCAGGCCTTGGGCTAAATCACGTTGATCTTCTTGCCATACTGGCTGATCGCGCAGTAGATACATTTAACTTCACCGTAAAACACGGTGCAAAATACCTAGACAAGCTACTTCTAGAGGGCGGCCACAGCGTGCCAAGAACATACTACACCTCAAATACAAGCGGCTCTGGCATAGTCCAGCCTCTAGCTGAGACATTTAAAAATTTACAAGGCTGCGAGCTAAGAACAAGGTGTAAATTTGATGAGTTTGTGACAGATGATAGCGGCGCAGTAGTGGGCGTTGCGGTGCGAAATGAGTATAAATTTGATAAAGATCTATTTAGTGATGATAAAGAGAACAAAAGCGGCGAGCGTAAATTTATAAAGGCTAAAAAGGGCGTTGTGCTAGCAAGTGGCGGCTTTTGCAGTGATAAATTTTTTAGAAAGCTTCAAGACCCGCGTGCAGTGCCTGAATTTGACACCACAAACCACCCAGGTGCAACTGCTGGAGCACTCATCTCAGCCCTAAAAATAGGCGCTTTACCTGTACAAATCGGCTGGATACAATACATCCCATATAAATGCCCTGATGAAAAAGGCAACGGCATCACAAGTAAATTTGCCTCACAAGCTGCCTTTAGATACGGCATCTCAGTCGATCCAAAGAGCGGCAAACGCTATATGAACGAGCTAGCCGACCGCAAGATAAGAGCTGATGCTATGTTTAGGATAATTGACGCTAAAAACGACAGCTATCCTATAAATTTATGCGACTCTGTAGCTGCTGCAAAGCTAGTCGAGAGCGACCTTGCAAATCCTATGAAAAACGGCGTCATAATGAAATTTGACACGCTAGCAGACCTTGCTAAACACTACAAAATGCCAGCTGGCGAGCTAGAAAAAACAGTTGAAAGATATAACGAATTTGTTAAAAAAGGCAAGGATGAGGATTTTGATAAGCCGATCAAGCTAACTGACGGGCTAACCGTCTCACAAGCCCCATTTTACGCTATGCGCGGCGCTCCAAAGCTTCACCACACAATGGGTGGCGTGAAGATAAACAACAAAGCTCAGGTGCTAAACATCGACGATGAGCCGATCAAGGGACTTTACGCTGCTGGCGAGGTCACTGGCGGTACGCACGGAGCTAGTAGGCTTGGTAGCTGCGCGATACTTGACTGCCTAACATTTGGCATGATAGCTGGGGAGAATATTTAGATTTACTCGTGCTAAATTTGGAGGCAGATTGTCTTGCCTTTGGCTTAGGCAGGCAATGCTTGCCTCCATATTATCGGCACAGAGTTTAAAATTTTGTTTTTTATTAGTAAATTTTAAACTTTTATTTGCTCACAAGGATTGACTACTAAATTTTAGCTTTGCTTACAGCTTGGCTCAAAATTTGGAGCCGAAAATGCTCGTTCATGAAATTTTAAAATTTACAAATCACCAAACCTGTGCGAAGGATAGCAACATCTAACGTGCGAGTGGTTTTACTCGGACTTTGCAGGCTCACAACTACGAGTGGACGAGGGGTATAAAATGATAAAATATTTTATTTTGGAGTGAAATTTGAAACGAAGTGACATTGAAAAACATATAAAAGAGAAATTTGATGTTTTAGGTGAGCAAATTTTCCCAAAGTATCCAAAATTTAGCGTCTTTCGTCACAAGAAAAATAAAAAATGGTTTGCGCTGCTTATGCAGATAAGCGCTAGCAAGCTTGGTCTTGAGAGTGATGAGATGATAGATGTTTTAAATTTAAAATGCAGCCCAGATCTAGCCATGGTGCTAGTTGATGAGGAGCAAATTTTTAAAGCATATCACATGAATAAAAAGCACTGGATAAGCGTAAATTTAAACTCCAAAATCTCACAAAAAACCGTTTTTGACCTGATAGATGAAAGCTTTGAGCTAAGCAAATAAAAGCCATTTTTCAGCCTTAAATTTAGTAGTTTTTGTTAAAATCACGAAAAACTTAAGGATAAAATTTGCAAGAGCTAAATAACGAGATCAAAAAAGTCCATTTCATAGGCATCGGCGGCATCGGTATCTCAGCCATCGCTAGATTTTTACACGAAAAAGGTCACAAGATAAGCGGCAGCGACATCAAAGAGAGTAAGACGACGCTTGAGCTTCAAAGCGAAGGCATCGAGGTCATCACGCCACACTGCAAAGAGGCGATAAAAGACCAAGACTTTGTGGTCTATTCTGCTGCGATAAAAGAGGACAACATCGAGCTAGTCGAGGCCAGAAACAAGGGCATAAAGTGTTTTTCAAGAAAAGAAATTTTGCCTTATGTGCTTGAGGATAAGTGCGTTTTTGCAGTAGCTGGCGCACACGGCAAGAGCACCACTTCAGCGATGCTAGCAAGCCTGATAGAAGGCTCAGTCATCATCGGCGCCATCTCAAAGCAGTTTGGTTCAAACATGCGCTACGCAAAGAGCGATAACGTCGTATTTGAGGCCGATGAGAGCGATTCTAGCTTTCTAAACTCAAACCCATATCTAGCCATCGTCACCAACGCAGAGCCAGAGCATATGGAGCACTATGACTACGATCTAGCCAAATTTTACGCAGCCTACAAGGGCTTTTTGGAGCGCGCAAAGGTTAGGGTGATAAACGCTGAGGACGAGTTTTTGAGCACGCTTAAGCTTGATGCGATCAGACTTTATCCAAGTACCGATATCACCGAGCTTACGATGGTTGTAAGAGACTATCAGCCATACACTAGCTTTAATCTTAAAAATTTAGGCAAATTTGAAGCCTTTGGTATGGGCGAGCACATCGCCATAGATGCATCTTTGGCTATTCTAGCTGCGATGCACGAGACGCCGCTAAAAGATATCAGAGAAAATTTACTAAATTTTAAAGGGATCAAAAAACGTTTTGACATCCTTAGTGCAAACAAAAATTTTGTCCTAATAGACGACTACGCGCACCATCCAACCGAGATAAAAGCGACGCTAAAATCAGTCTTTGAATACGCCAAAATTTTAGGCATAAACAGCGTCACAGCGATATTTCAGCCACATCGCTACACAAGACTTAGCACAAATTTACCTGGCTTTAAAGAGTGCTTTAAGGGTGTTGATGAGCTTGTTATCCTGCCAGTTTATGCAGCTGGAGAAAATCCGATCGAGGTTGATATGAAGAGCGAATTTAGCCTTTATAATCCAATCTTTACAGACAAGGTTGAGCGTGTCGAGGAGGGGATAGAATTTACAGATGAATTTGGCGTGAAAAACCGCCTAAGTGACGGCATCGTAGTTGGCTTTGGAGCGGGCGACATCAGCGTGCAACTAAGAGGCGGATATTAATGGATCTTAGCACCTTCAAGCCACAAGATGAAAATGAAATTTTAAAAGAGATAAAAGAAAAAGAGCTAAGCGAGGATGAAATTTCTAGCCTTATAAATTTAGGCAAAAAAGATATCCTAATCGCACTTGCAAGGTCGCAAAAGCTAAATAGCGACCAGATAAAAGATATGCTGCCAAATGCCCCGTATCTAGCCGTTTGCTTGCTGGTTGAAAAGCAAGATATCAGCGAGGTTAGGGCTGAAATTTTAGAAAAGATCAAGCCCCATCCTGAGCTTTATAAGGAGCTTATCGCAAAATATAAAGGCGTAAAATGGTAAGAAATTTGATAATAATCGCCGGTGTGATGCTGCTTTTTGGAGCGATCTGGGCGATAAAAGATGAAAAGATCAGCAAAAGCATAAAAGCGCTCGTTAGCGCAGTGCTTGTAGTGATCCTTGTTTGTGTATACTTTTACGAGCAAAATTTATCAAAAAACGAGGACGCCATCTCAAAACTAGTGACTGACTTTAAGCAGGGCAAAACACTAAAATGTGGCGAATATAACGTGAGCGTTGAGAAATTTAACTACGAATTTGGCACTGCGTCATTTTTGCCAAAACGAGAATTTAGCGATCTCTCAGGTGTCATCGTGCCGATAAAAAGCTGCGAGCAATGAACGATATATTTGCAAAGCTCGATTTGGGCGAGTATTTAGAAAAATTTAACTCATTTTTAGCAAGGCAAAAACCGCTATTTTTACAAGGCGACAGCAAAATCCACTTTGAAAACATCAGCGAGCTTTCAAAGCATGATTTCAAGGCGCCTGATGAGATAAAAGAGCTTGATGACGCACTTATGAGACTTAGCAAGCAAGCAGTGCTTCACATCAGTGAAATTTACGAATTTGCAAAGATCATTAAGTATTTTTCATATCTAAAAAAGCAAAAATTTGAAGGCAGACTTGGCGAGTGGATCACTAAAGTTGAAATCCCTGAAGTGATGAGCCAGATGGCAAACAGCTTTGATGAAAACGGCGAGTTTAGCGACAGCGTGGATGAGAGATTTTACGCGATAAAGCAGGCATTTAGCGAGAAAAAGCGCCAGATCGACGCCGAACTTAAAAAGCTCATCTACTCAAAGCACATCACGCCCTATCTAGTCGATACCCAGACGCACTATATCAACTCGCAAGAGGCACTTTTGGTGCGTGGCGGCTTTAATCACGCCCTAAAAGGCACGGTAATCGCCAGAAGCTCAGGCGGCTACTTCTACGTCGCACCTGCAAGCACCGAGCGCCTAAAAAAGGAGCAAAGCGAGCTGCTTGATAGAAAAGAGGAGATCATTTTTGAGCACTGCAAGAAATTTAGCCTGCAGATGAGCAAAAGCCTGCTCTTTTTGAAATTTATAAATAACGCTTTTGATCAGTTTGACGCCTATCAAGCGCGCGTAAATTTGGCTAGGTCACGTGATTATGAGTTTGTTTTGCCAAATAGCTCGCATGTCATAAAACTTGAGAAATTTGCCCACCCAGCACTTAAAAATCCAAAGAGCGTGAGCGTGGATTTTAGTAAAAAGGTGCTTTTGATAACTGGCGTAAATGCTGGCGGTAAGTCGATGCTTTTAAAATCGATCATCTCAGCCACGCTACTTGCAAAGTATCTACTGCCTATGCGTATCGACGCAAACCGCTCAAGCATCGGCTCTTTTAAAGAATTTGACGCCATTATCGAAGATCCGCAAAGTGTGAAAAACGATATCTCGACCTTTGCTGGCAGGATGGTGCATTTTGCAAGGCTCTTTACTAAAAAATCAATCATTATAGGTATCGACGAGATCGAGCTTGGCACCGATTTTGAAGAGGCTGCGAGCTTGTATGGCGTCATGATAGAGCGCCTCATCACTCAAGATATCAAAATGATCATCACGACCCACCACAAGCGCCTTGCGATGTTGCTTGCTAAAAACAAAGAGGTTGAGCTAGTGGCGGCACTTTACGACGAGGCGGCTCAAAGGCCTAAATTTGAGTTTTTAAAAGGCACGATCGGCAAGTCTTATGCCTTTGAAACGGCGGCGAGATACGGCATATCTCAAAATTTAGTGGCTCAGGCAAAGAAAATTTACGGCGAGGATAAAGAGAATTTAAACGAGATCATCACAAAGACGCTAAATTTACAAACCAAGCTTGATGAGGGGATAAAAGAGGTCACGGCAAAAGAGGAGCGGTTGGAGCGTTTGCTTGAAGAGCAAAAAGAGCTAAAAGAGAAAAATGAGATCAAACTAAATGCGACTATCTCGCGCCTTGAAAAAGAGTATTTTGACGCGATAAATGCGGCAAAAGCTGTTATAAATTTTAAAGACATAAAAGACAAGCAAAGAGCGCTAAATGCGGCAAATGAGAAAAAAGCTGCCATCGTTAAGCCTAAAAAAACTGAGCGCGAGAGCCTAAAAGTAGGCGATAGAGTGAAGTATGAAAATATAAAAGGCACGGTTTTAAGCATCTCTAAAAATGACGCGATGATCGAGTCAAATGGTATAAATTTGCGTGTGCCACTCGAGCTTTTAAGAAAAAATGGCAACGAAGTGGTGCCACCTAAAAAAAGTAGCGTTAGCCTAAATGTTGATAAGCCAAAAACGGCGTCGTTATCGCTTGATCTGCACGGCATGAGAGCTGACGAGGCGATAGCAAAACTAGATAAATTTATCTCAGATAGTCTTGTTATGGGATTTGATGAGGTTAGCGTATTTCACGGCATCGGCACTGGCAAGCTCGCCTTTGCAGTCAAAAATTTCTTAAAAGAGCATCCAAGCGTGAAAGAATTTCACGATGCACCGGCAAATCAAGGCGGATACGGTGCAAAGATCGTTAAGCTTTGAGCTAAATTTTTAATTAAAAAATGAAAGAAATTTTTTATTTAGCTTAGATATAATCTATTAGAAAAATTTAAGAAAGGAAGTTTAGACTTTATGCCAAGTGACGAATCGCAAAAAAAACACTTTAGTATGGTTAAAACCGTCACTTTGGTCGTGGTTTTGCTTTTTGCCTTCTTTGTAATTGAAAATTTAACTGTCTATTCGTATAAATACAACAACGCGCTCTCTACAAACAACTTTGACCTCAAAAAAAAGACCGAGTATCTAACATATCAATATGTGAATTATT
Organism: uncultured Campylobacter sp.; assembly: GCA_963545295.1. Taxonomy (GTDB): domain Bacteria; phylum Campylobacterota; class Campylobacteria; order Campylobacterales; family Campylobacteraceae; genus Campylobacter_A. Next base: position 17,408 of record CAUUIN010000017.1, read on the forward strand.
TTAAAAACACAAGCAAATTTAACGTCTTGGATTTTCAAAATCATATAAGCAATAACGCCTTTGGCGATGTCTTTTTGCTAAAAGAAAATGGTAAAAATGGCTTTAAGATAGTGGCGTCTTCAGAAACTAGCCTTGTAAATAAAGACTACGAAGACAAGAGCTGTGGCGACATCTACTCGCATGATTTTCAAAAGGATTATTTTTGGTCTGAAATTTTGCCAGAAAATAGCGCCAAAGTATGTATGTTTGTTGCAGTAAATGACTATATTGTAGGTTTTAAAGCGCATGTAGATCAAAGGATAACTGGCACTAGCGATCCATTTTATTTTCAGTGGCTGATGAAAAACATGGCTCTTACCTTGATCTTAAGCTCGATTGGTCTATTTTTAGGGCTTGGCGTTTGTTTTTGGTTTGTATTTAAGTATCTAAACATCAAATTTGACTATCTAAAAGTAAAAGAAGAGAGTACTACTAAGATCGCTGAACTAAAAGAGAGGCTATATATCGATCCGATGACTGGGCTTTTTAACAAGGCTGCGCTTAGCAAAGATGTGAGCGAGTACAAATATCCAAAAGTGATACTTATGGATATTGATGATTTTGGCAAGATGAACGACTACTACGGCAAATACGTGTGCGACCAGATACTAAAACAGATGGCAAGCCTTATCAAAGAATTTGCAAAAAATGAGAATATGAAGGCTTATTGTATCGAGGCAGATAGGTTTGCTTTGGTCGAAGATAACAACGACTTTATCGACAGATACGAAGAGCTTGCTGAAAATTTACTAGATATCTTTAAAGGCAGGATGCTTAGCATAAAAGATGAAAATGGTGTAGAGGTCGATGATATAGAAATTCACAACACCATAGGCTTTGCGCTTGATAGCGACCAAACCTTAAGAAAAGCAACCATCGCGCTAAAATCAGCCAAAACACTCGATAAAGACTATGTTTGCTACTTTAAAGGGCTAAATCAAAAAGATGAATACGCAAATCAGATCGAGCGCTCAAAACTGATCCAAAACGCTACGATAAACGACAACATTGTGCCGTATTTTCAGCCGATATTTGACGAGAAAAAAATCCCTATAAAATATGAATGCTTGATAAGAATTTTAGATAGAGATGATGTCATCTCACCAAGCGTATTTTTGGATATCTCAAAGCGTATCAAGCGTTACGCAGACCTTGAAAAACAGCTCATTAAAAAGTGTTTTGAGCACCTCTGCGAGGATCCAAATTTGGTTCTTTCTATAAATTTAAGCAGCCGAGATATGATAGATGGTGATGTCTCTGCGCTGGTTTTAAATTTACTAAACAAGCACAATGTCGCTGGTAGGATAGTGTTTGAGATAGTTGAAGACGAGGAGCTAAAGAACGCTGAGCGCGTCTCAGTCTTTATCGAGCGAGCAAAGAGCATGGGCGCTATGATAGCGATCGATGACTTTGGCTCAGGCTACTCAAATTTCTCTTACATCATAAAGATCAAGCCAGACTACGTGAAGATCGATGGCTCTATCATCAAAGATATTGACATAAATAAAGACTCATACGCCATAGCAAGCGCGATCGTGGCATTTGCAAAGGATCTTGGCATAAAAACGATTGCAGAGTATGTTCATTCTAAAGAGATCTTTAACGTCTGTAAGGAGATAGGCATAGACGAATTCCAGGGATTTTACTTGGGAATTCCTTCTAAAAAGGCGTTTTAGTGGTTGTTAGCTTTTTAAAAGAGCTTTTAAGCTTTCGATCTATCACGCCAGATGATGCTGGGAGCTTGGAATTTGTCGCTAAATTTATGCCTGAATTTGAGGTGAAATTTATAGAGAAAAACGGCACCAAAAATCTCATACTTTCTAAAATTTATGGAAACGGCGAACACTTAGCTTTTGCAGGGCATGTCGATGTCGTGCCTCCAGGAGATGGCTGGGATAGTGAGCCATTTACCCCACTTGAAAAAGATGGCTACATCTACGCAAGAGGCGCGCAGGATATGAAAAGTGGCGTGGCTGCCTTTGTTTGTGCGTGCAAAGAGGCGAAATTTGATGGCAAACTAAGCCTCATCTTAACAAGCGATGAAGAGGGTGATGGCACTTATGGCACGCCTTTAGCACTTGAATATCTGCGCGAGATAGGGGATCTACCAAAATTTTGCGTCGTTGCTGAGCCAACTTGTGATAAGAAATTTGGCGATAGCATAAAGGTTGGCAGGCGAGGCTCGATAAATGGCAAGATCGTGATAAAGGGCGTTCAAGGCCACGTGGCATACCCTGAAAAATGCGTAAATCCAGTAAATTTGATAGCTCCACTTTTAAGTAAGATAGCTGACCACGATATGGACGGTGGGAGCGAGTTTTTTAGCCCAAGCAAGATCGTGGTGACGGACATTCGTGGCGGCATGCAAGTTTGCAATGTCACGCCAAGTGATCTTAGTATAATGTTTAACGTTAGAAACTCAAATTTAACTGACGTAAACGACGTCGAGAGCTATCTTAGAGGCGTTTTAAAGGGCCTAGACTACGAGCTTAGCATAAAGCAAAGCTCAAAGAGATTTTTGACCAACAAAGATAGCAAGATCGTAAGAAATTTAACGGCATCTGTTGAAAAGATCACAGGCGTTGCGCCACTTTTAAATACAAAGGGCGGCACGAGTGATGCAAGGCACTTTGCTGAATTTGGCGTAGATGCGATAGAATTTGGCGTCATAAACGACCGCATACACGCTAAAAACGAACGAGTTAGCATTGATGAAGTAAATAAACTTTATGAAATTTTTAAAGACCTCATAGAAAATTTTCACTAATCTCTTTTATCATCAAATAGTTAAATTTAAACACCATTTCTGGTATTTTTATGATAAATTTTAAAATGGCTACGTTTTGCCTGAAGCTGAAACCACAGCAAAGGCGATAGGACTTTTGCCAACTATCATTGCGATTTTGCTTTTGATAGCACTTATATTTGGTCTAAAGCTTGGCGAAAATGGTGCATTATTTAGCTCAGAAAAAGGTCCAGGCTCACAGCATGCAAATTTATTTATCTCACTTATTTGTGCCATCATCATCGGTGCATTTATGCAAAGGAGTAAATTTTGCTCAGTGGGAGCGATCAGCAAAATTTTCGAGCGTGATTTTTCGATGTTTTATGGCATTGTTTCAGTTGTTGCCTTTGCAAGCATTACACATTATCCTCCATATGCCGTAGCAACCCTCATATCTATGCTATTTACGTTGGATTTTTCACTAAAAAAGCTTAATTAAATTTGGCTGCCTTTGCAGTCAAATTTACTCATTTTTTAAATTTATTATCTCATCAAAAAGTCCGAAAAGTTCGTGTTGGTGGGTGATCATCATTATGCCAAGCTCTTTAAAGTCGTTCTTTAAATTCTTTAAAATCTCAACCGCAGAAGTAGCATCTAGTGCCGAAGTTGCTTCATCTAAAAATAAAAATCTGGGTTTTGCAAGATAGACTCTAGCAAAATTTAACCTCTGTGCCTCACCGCCACTCATTATTTTGGAGTAATCTAAAACTTCATCTAAATTTTTAAATTTACCAAGCCCAACTCTAGCTAAAATTTTATAAATTTTGGCGTCGTCTAACTCGTTTTTGTTCGGATAGGAGATGAGATCTCTTAGGCTAGACTTGGCTAGATATGGCTTTTGCGGTACAAATATCACACCATCTTTTGGCATCGATACTTCTGCTTTGCCATACTGCCAAAGATTTGCTAGGTATCTAAAAACAGTGCTTTTGCCAGCTCCGCTCTTTGCGCTTAATCCCAGCCATTTTGCTGGCGTTAGACTAAAACTTAAATCTCTAAGCAAAATTTCATCATTTGGTGTTTTTAGTGTTAAATTTTGACAAATAACAGCCTCGTCATTTTGGCTAAATTTGTGAGCCTTTTTTACATCATCAATCACACTCACAAAGGCGTATATACGTTCTACGCTAGCGGCAAATTCCATGATCTGCTTGTAGTAGTCCATAAACCATGCAAGGCCATCTTGGACTTTATAAAATGCTGTTCTTGCTTGCATCATATCGCCAAAGCTCATAGTGCCAGCTAGATAAAGTGGCAATGAAGCAAAGATTGGTATTAGATTGGTTACTTTTAGGTAGCTTGCGCTAAAACATTCGAGCCTAAATTCTGTGTTTATGATCTGCTTATAGTTTTTGACTATTTTTAAAAAATCATCTCTAAACCTAGACTTTTCTCTTTTTTCACCATTTAAAAATGCGGCTGCTTCAGCATTTTCTCTAAGTATTAGCAGGTCTGCTCTGTAGTTTGCTTCAAGGTGTTGTTTGTCAAAATTTAATGGCTTAAGCTTTTTGCCAATGGCATGCGTGATGAGCGAGCAAATGAGCGTGTAGATGATGGCTATATAGACTAAAAAGCCCTTTATCTCTAAATTTACTCCGTCAAATTCGATCTTTAAAATCTTAGAAGCCTGCCAGAGTATAAAGATAAAGGCTATTAAATTTGCGACGTTATAGACAAAGGACTTTACTAAATTTATACTTCGCTCGACAAACAAAAAGCTATCTTCAGCGATCCTTTGATCTGGGTTGTCAAAATTTGTATTTACAAGACTTGCTTTATAAAAGCTAGAGTTTTCTAACCACAGGTCTTCTAGCTTTGAGCTTAGGCTCTCTCGCCACGAGATGATGAGAAATTTCTTTAAATAGCTACCACAAACTATAAAGACAACGATAAATAGTGTGTAGAGTAAAAATTCGCCCATTAAAGGCAAGATCGCATCCTTGCTAAATGTGCTTAGTGCATCGTAAAAGCGTTTTTCCCACTCATTCATCAAAACCGCTATCTTTGTTACACCAAGACTTGCAAATATCATTAAAATTAGAACGATCCAAGCTTTTAGAGCTTTTTTGTCCAGCCAAAACCAAGAAGAAATTTCAAAAAATTGCTTTAAAATTTTCAAATTTTCCCTTTAAGTGTAAAGTCCCCAAAACCAAAAAGCTTTGGGGTTTAAATTTAATATTTGTAGTTAAAGCTTAGTGTAAAGCTTCTAGGATCGCCGTAAAAGTTGTTCATACCAGCTGTTCTATTTTGTGTGTTATAAAAATACTTTTTGTCGGTTATGTTTTTGACGATTAGTCCTATGCTAAAGTTGTCATTTACTAAGTAGTTGATGTTTGCATCCCAAAGCATATAGCCTTTTTGCTCCGGTACGAAGTAGCTTATGGCTGAGCCACTACTTAGATTATTTTTCATATAGATACCACTAGTTTTGCTTTGATACCTAACTCCTGTGCCAAGGCTAAGTTTTTGGCTACCGACAAGCGGTATTTCGTAGCTTGTATAAATTTTAAACATATGTCTTGGTATATATTTTTTAGCGTCAGCCCCTTTGTTGTAATCAACAGCTGATGATGTCTTTCTTTCACTTTTTAGATAGATACTTTTGTTAAATGTATATCCAGCCATTATGTTCCATCGCTCAGTTATAGAGCCTGAAATTTCAGCATCTATGCCTCTACTTCGCACCTTGCCTTCCGCGATAGAATAGTTTGAATTATTTGGGTCTGTTATGGCTCTGTTTTCTTGGATTATTTGAAAGAGTGCCACAGCTGTATTTAATGCTCCTCCTAAGAATTCAGACTTCACACCAGTCTCTATGTTGTATCCTACAACTGGCTCTAGTACGTTGCCATTTGCATCAGTTGCGCTTTGAGGTTTGAAAATTTCAGCGTAGCTTGCGTACCAGCTATGATCTTTTAAAAAGTCCCATGTTAAGCCAGCGTATGGGGAGAATTTTGACTTTGTTATATAAGTATGTGCCGATTTTGTGCCACTTATATGATTTTCATTAAATTTATCGTATTTAACGCGGCTAAATCTGCTGCCAAGGATCATATGCCACTCATCGCTAAAGTTATATCTAGTACCAGCTGTTAAAGCTTGTTGATATATTGTGTTTGTATAGGTTGTGTCACTAGTTGCTTTAGTGTTCCAGTTTGGCTGAGCTATGGCTGAAGAGTTCCAGTTATATATGCTAAGCCCAAGCGACGATAAAGATGCGTCAGGCGTCAAGATATCGCGCTCTTTAAATTTCTCCTTACTTAGTGAGCCATTTACAAAGATGTCGTGTTTTTGACCAAATAGTTCGTATTTTCCATCAACGCCAAGTTTTAAGCTAGCCTCATTTGAGTCATTGTCATATGTTCTAAAGCGTATATTGTGGGTAGGTGTGGCTGGGTTGTAAGGATTTGTTCCGCCCATTGAGCCAAATTTTATGACGCCATCGCTTTTTGTGTAGTTTAGCTTTGCATAAGCTTTATAATCATCATTAAATTGATGAGAAATTTCGGCAAAGGCGTTGTATTTTTCGTAGATGCTGTTATTCCAGTTTGCTCCAAAATAACTCTTTCTGCTTAAATTTAGGTTATTGCCATCTTTATCTAGCGCTGGCACGCCGTAGATATCATAGACTTCACTCGTTTTTTGCCAGATAAGCCCAGTGGTAAGTAGTGTTTTATCTGTTAAGTCAAACTCAAATATCCCGCCCAGAGCTCCACGCCATCCGTTGCGGTAGTGCTTGTATGTACCATTTTTGCTTAAAACACCGATCAGCCTTCCTCTTACTGAACCAGATTCGTTTAATGCATTGCTTACGTCAAAAGTACCTCGGTAGTTGTCCCAGCTTCCTAAATTTAGGCTTGTATTAAAGGCAAATTCTCTTGTTGGGCGTTTGCGGACTAAATTTACAGTGCCACCTGGCTCGCCGTTGCTTTGAGTAAGGCCGGCAGCACCTCTTAAGACTTCAACCCTATCATAAAACTCAAGATCTGTAAATTCTTTAGAAAAACCAAGAGGGCCTTGAACTGACGAGGATACAGACGAAGCGATACCATCTTCTTGAATGTTATCCACATCAAAACCGCGAGAATTTATCCTAAGACGGCCAGTGTCGTTTCTTACTGCAATACCAGGAGCGTATTGTAAGGCTGAATTTACATCTTTTAAATTTAGATCTTTTATGAGTTGATTTGAAATTACAGAGACTGATTGCGGTGTCTCTTTTATGCTTAAACCCAGTCCAGTTGCAGTATTCATCCTATCGGCTGTGTATGAGCCAGTGCCTTCAGTTTTTGAAAGATCGCTCACCACTTGCACTTCCGCAAGATTAGCATCAGTGGCAAAGGCTTGATCGTTTAGCTCGTTGTTATTTTTAATTAAGCTGTTGTTTAGATCAGAACTATTTGATGCATATAGTGTATTTACGCCAAGGCATAAGACGATGGCTAGAGATAGTTGATGCCTCATAATTTACTCCTATTTTAATAATCATTATTATTTATTGAAATTATATAAATATGAGATTAAAGAATAATAAATTTTTAACAAAAAATTTACTGAAATTTTACAAAACTAAATTTTATAAGGAATCTGTTTAAAATTTAGAGAAATTTAGCCACCAAAGATGGCTAAATTTGGAGTTATCTTAGAATTTGAATTTTTGCTTTTGCGCGGAGTTTTTCGAAGTAATCACTCATCAATTTTTCTTGCTCGCCTTGATAAAGCTCGTTTATAACGTTATCTTTTACATCTGCAAAGCTTGGTGTGTATGAGCCGATCTTCTCTTTTACTAAAAACATATCAAAGCTGTCAGGTCCTTGTAAAGGCTGTGTGTAGTCGCCATTGTTTGTGCTTGAGATGATCGCAGCAAGCCTTGGATCTATGCTTTGATAGTCCAAGCTGACCTCTTGTGTTTGCACGCCGTCTAGTAGCTTCGGACTTGTCTTTTGGGCTTCAAGTAGTTCAGGATCTTTTGCTCTATAAACTACGACTCTAGCGGTGCTAAAGACCTTAAATTTATCAGGATTAGCATCAAAATATGCTTTTGCTTTTTGCTCATTTATATTTTTGCCAGCCTCAGCAGCTATGCTTTTATAAAGTTTTTCTTGAAGCATCTTGTGCTCTAAGTTGTTTTTAAAGTCTAAAAAGTCCATGCCTTGAGCTTGGATAGAGCTTCTAAACTGCGAATTTGTCATGCTATTTTGCTTTGCGATCGCCTCGATCCTGTCGTTTAGCTCAAAAGGCGTCACGCTTAAATTTAAGTTTTTTATCTGCGCATCTTCAAGTCTATCTCTGATAAGCAAATTTAAAGCGTCCTGCTCTGTTGTCTTTAGCTGTTCCTTCAAGCTATAAACCTCGTAAAGCGTGATAGGCTCGTTCTCCACGATAGCTGCGATGCCGTTTATCATCTGAGCTGAATATAAATTTAAGGCACTTAACACGCCAGCAGCCAAAAAGAGCAATTTTTTCATAATGAAACCTTTATTTAAGTATTTAGTAAATATAATTTTGGGCAATTATAACATAAAAATAAGGCACAAAATGATAGTTACTAGATTTGCTCCGTCGCCTACTGGATACCTACATATAGGCGGACTTAGGACAGCTCTTTATAATTATTTATACGCAAGAGCTAACAATGGAAAATTTCTGCTCCGCATCGAAGATACTGACTTAAAACGAAACTCAGAAGAGGCCACGCAAGCCATAAAAGAGGCATTTGCTTGGTGCAAGCTAGATCACGACGGCGAAGTGACCTATCAGTCAAAGAGATTTGATCTTTACAAAGAGTATGTTAAAAAGCTGCTTGATGAGGGCAAAGCCTACAAATGCTACATGAGCAAAGAGGAGCTTGAGGAGCTTAGAGCTAGTCAAGAGGCTAGAAAAGAGCGTCCAAAATATGATAATAGATATAGAGATTTTAAAGGCACGCCTCCAGCTGGTATCGAGCCAGTCATCCGTATAAAAGCCCCACTTAGCGGCGAGATCGTCATACATGACGGCATAAAAGGTGAGGTTAAATTTAAGGTTGAAGATATCTTAGATGACTTCATCATCGCAAGAAGCGACGGCACGCCGACATATAACTTCACGGTTGTGATAGATGATGCGCTAATGGGCGTCACAGACGTTATTCGCGGTGATGATCACCTCTCAAATACCCCAAAACAGATCGTTCTTTACGAGGCGCTTGGCTTTAAGGTGCCTAAATTTTATCACGTCGCTATGATAAACGGGGAAGATGGCAAAAAGCTTAGTAAAAGGCATGGCGCGACTGACGTTATGGAGTATAAAAAGATGGGCTATTTGCCTGAAGCGCTCTTAAATTTTCTCGTTCGTCTTGGCTGGAGCCACGGCGATGATGAGATTTTTACTATCGAGGATATGCTTAAATACTTCAATCCAAACGATATCAACAAAAGTTCAAGCACCTACAACGCTCAAAAGCTTGACTGGCTAAATTCTCACTATATAAAAACTTTGCCTTACGAGAGACTAGCGCACGATATGCTCGAGTTTGGCGTGGATTTTAAGGCTTTGGTAAAGGGCGAGCTACTGCTAAATTCGCTCCGTGAGAG
>CAUUIN010000018.1:0-26205 GCA_963545295.1 uncultured Campylobacter sp.
AATGATAAATTTAAAACTACTTGAGACAAACTACGATGAATTCGTAAAAAAACTAGAGGGCAAAAATGTCAAAGCTAGCTTGCTAGAGGAGCTTTTACACACTTTTAACGAGCTAAAGCAAAAGCGCAAAGCGCTTGAAAATTTTCAAGCGATCCAAAATGCAAAGAGCAAGGAGCTTGGCGTAAAAGCAAGAGCTGGCGAAGATGTGAGCGAGCTAAAAAATGAGCTAAATTTAAACAAAGCTGCTTTAGCTGACGCTGATGAGATCGTTAAACAATATGAAGAGAAGCTTGAGCAAATTTCATTTAGCGTGCCAAATATCACCGACGATGACGTGCCATTTGGCAAGGACGAGAACGATAACGTATGCCTAAAAACGGTGCTTGAGCCAACTAAATTTGACTTTACGCCAAAAGAGCATTGGGAGCTAGGTGAGAGCCTTGGCTGGCTTGACTTTGAAAGGGGTGCAAAGCTCTCAGGATCGCGCTTTACCGTACTTCGTGGCATGGGAGCAAGGCTTAGTAGAGCGCTTGTTAATTATATGATCGACTTTAACAGCGCACGTGGCTTTGAGCTTGTAAATGTCCCTTATCTAGTAAGCTCAAGCACACTTTTTGGCACAGGTCAGCTGCCTAAATTTGAAGAAGACCTTTATAAAGTGCGTGACGAGGATCTCTACCTCATCCCAACTAGCGAAGTGCCTGTGACAAATTTATACAACGACACCATCATCGAGGCCAGCGAGTTGCCTATAAAGATGACTTGCTACTCAGCATGCTTCCGCCAAGAGGCAGGCTCAGCAGGCCGTGACACGAGGGGCATGATACGCCAGCACCAGTTTGAAAAGGTCGAGCTTGTAAGCATCACAACGCCTGATCAAAGCGAGGGTGTGCTTGCTGAGATGATATCTTGCGCGAGTGACCTACTAACTAGCCTTGGGCTGCCTCACCGCCACATGCTACTTTGCAGCGGCGATCTAGGCTTTAGTGCGGCAAAGACAGTAGATCTTGAAGTTTGGCTACCAGGTCAAGGCAAATACCGCGAGATCAGCTCTATCTCTAATACTCGTGATTTTCAAGCAAGACGCGCAAAAATTCGCTTTAAAGACGGCAAGAAAAATACACTTGCAAACACGCTAAATGGCTCGAGCTTGGCTGTGGGTAGGACGCTAATAGCGATAATGGAAAACTACCAAAAAGCTGACGGCACTATCGAAATTCCAGAAGTTCTTAAAAGGTATATGTAGTGACTGATGACGAGGTTGTAGTTCTAAAACCACCTAGCGAGCAGACAGAGCAAGAGACGCTTGAAGAGGCAAAGGCCGAGGCGCCTGAAGAGATCGTCTCGCTTGATACCATCGCAAATGAGGGCGTGCTGCAAGATGAGAGCATCCCAGAGCCAATACCGGTAAAAAAGAGTAAGAAAAAGCTCTTTATCATCATCGGCGCGGCTGTTTTGGTGCTTGTCATATTGATAGTTGTTTTGTTAATTGTTTTGCTAAAAAAAGATAAAAAAGAGGAGATAGACACTACAGCTATCGTAAAAAATATAGAAAACAACTACCAAACGCAAAATTTCGGTGCTTCAAAGATCGATGAGATGATAAATAAGGCCAACCAGCTCTACGAGCGTGGCAATAAATTTGAAGCGTTAAAAATTTATGAAAACATAGCTGTTTATAACCAATCTCTCTCAAACTACAACCTCGGCGTTTCGCAGATGAAACAAGAGAAATGCGACGAAGCGATCATCTCGTTTAACAAAGCGATAACTGATCGTGAAAACACCGCAGTTAGCGCCATAAACGCTGCTGTTTGCTCACTTGAGCTAAATAACACCAAAAATTTCAACTACTACATCGGGCTTGCCGACTCATTTTTGCAGTATGAAAACAGCTCGCCACTTTATAGCTACTACTATGCGCTGGTTAATTATTACAAGGGCAATTACTACGAGGCGCTGCAGGCACTCTCACACCCTAGCACAGAGGACTATAAGGGCGAGTATGCCTATTTGAGCGCTAAAATTTTATCGCTTCTTGGAGATGATGAGAGAGCCATAGCTAAGCTTGAAGGGCAAAAGGCCTTTAAGGCTGACTTTACGCTAGCGCAGCTCTATGCAAGGCTTGGCAAATACGACAAGGCAAGAGACTATCTAACAAAAGCTTCTAAAAACACGCCAAATATCGATCTTATCAAGATGACAGCCGCACTTATTGATCTAAAAACGGCTGATTATGGTGACGCGGCGGCATTTATCAAAGATGTATATGACTACAACGCCTCGATGCCAAGCAAAATTTACAAGATAAAAACCATACTAAAGCCAGACCTTTTTGACGTCAGCCTAGCTCAGGCGCACTTTAGCGACGATATGTTTTTCGACAGAACAAGGCGCTATGAGACGCTATTTTACTTTGCGCCGTATAAGGTCTTTGACGCAAAACAGAGCATCGAGCAGATAAGAAAAGGTGGAGTTAGCGTATTTTTAGACGATACCTCAGCGGCTAATGACTACCTTAGCCAAAGTGCCGCCGCCTCAAAGGTCAATGCCAAACTTAGCGAGGCCATCGCAAAAGCTCTTAACTACCGCTTAAAAGAGGCAAACAAGGACTTTGAAGAGCTTGCTAAGGCCTATCCAAACCACTCGATCTTGCAGTATAACCTAGCTCTAAGCTACGCTCAGCTTGGCAATTTTAGCCTTGCAGCAAAGCACTTTATAGCGAGCTATCATCAGGACGTAAATAACCACCTCTCTGGTATCTTTGGCGCGATCTGCATGGATATAAATAGAAATTTAAATCCAAAACTAGTTGAGGAGATCGGTGAAAATTTAGAAAACGACAAGAGTTTAAAACCTGTAAATTTATATGCCTCACTTTTAAGCCTAATAAGCGGCAACCAAAGCGCGATGATAAGGTGGCTTGAAGAGCCAAAAGAGGCTACAACGCTAAATTTAGCCTTTGATATCATCACCGCTAAAATTTCAAACAATGATGAGCTAATGTCAAAAAAAGCTGATGAGCTTATGAAAATTTTGCCAAATGACATCATCGCAAATATCTTAAATTTCATCTCTAAAAACAAAGATCAAAATATCAAAGAGTACGCAAAAGCGATACAAATTTACTTTAACGATAAAAATCTCGACTCAAATGCCTTTTATCACGGCGCTGACATCATCAAAAAGCAATACATCAAACTGCTTCAGATCTCAGGTCTGCTAACAAGGGAGCGCGACAAGCTAAGAGCCCAGCTAAAGAGCGCACCAAAAAATATAAATTTGATCCAAACTCTAGCCTACGTGGATATCTTTACAAACGACTTTGAGGAGAGCTTTAGGCTTTATAATGAGGTCATAGACGAGTTTAAGATAAATGACGCTGGCACGCTCTTTTTGGCCTCTGTGGCTGCCACTGGAGCCAATAAAATAACAAATGCGATCGCACTTTTGGGGCTAACAAAGCTAAATGACCCAAGCGCTGTTGAAAACAGAGCCGCCCTTGGCTTTATGTATCAGCAAATCGATAACATAAAAGCAGCTCTTATACAATACAGCAAAATAGGAAATGTCGGATATAACAACGAATTTTATGATTTTATGATAGACAACTAAAGAAATTTTAAAGCTAGGAGCTTAAATTTAGCCTACCTAGCTTTAGATAAAAACTGCTCTAAAATTTAAGCATTAGTAACTTCAAGCCTTATCTGATCTGAGACTTCACTAAATTTATAAAGTAAATCACAACACTTATACTCTATGCATTTTTCATTGATCTCATCTTTTTTATATTTTTTAGACAAGATTTTCTTCATAACGCCAGGGAGCTCTCTTTGCAAAAGTAGTTTATAAGACATTCCCATGCCGTGAGTTAGAGACTTTATAAATTTGCCATCAACCTCGCTCTCATCTTTTATCATATGAAGTGTCGCATCAAATTTAAGCTTTTTAAGAGCCTCGTAAAGCTCAGTTTTATCCTTTGCTGGGGCTATATCATCATTCACATAATGATATCCGATATAAAACGTCTTTTTAAATTTACTCTGTGCTTTTAAATGTTTCGGATTTAAGATATTTCTTATCTCTTCTCTAGATTCATTAAAATAATATGGTGAAGTCTTATCTAATGTCCAATAGGTTTTATCAAAAAGATAGAGGCAAATATCTTGATAAAAACTATCAGTCGCACAACAAAAAAATTTAGTAAAATCGATCTCTTTTCCAAAGCCAATAAGACGCCATAAAAATATAGCATATGAGCTATTATCTATCACAGCATCTACTAGCCATGGAGCGATCTTGGCTGATAAATTTGCAAGGTAGCCACCATGTGAGCTGCCTACCAAAATAACAGGAATTTGGCTAAATTTTCCAGCGCATAAATTATGCTTAGTATAAATAACAGCATTTAATATATCAGTAGCTTGCATAATGCCAAAATTTTGGTATTCATCTTTTGTTGGATACATTGTACAACTCAAATTTAGCTTATAACTTGCAGGCAAAATATTTGCCTTTTTTCTAAGAGTGATCTCCTCGCTAAGGCTTTCAAACAAAAAGCATGTTTTTTTATAACTATCGATCGCCTTTATATCTATTGGTAATGTTATACCAATTTTGGCTAACTCACCTATTAATATCGCACGGTCCAAATCATCTAACAAACATTGAGCCCCAAGCTGTGGGCGGTTGCCTATACAGTGATAATCAACACTAATGCACGCCACATCATAGCTCTCTACCATACTCTTCATCAAATGGCTTCTATACCCAGAGTCAGAGTCTGCTCCAAGCCCAGGGATGATAACCAAAAGCGCTTTTGCCTCTTTAACATCGTCATAACAGGCATAAAAGGACAAAGCAGAGCTTCTTTTTATACCAAGCTCGACATCATCACAAGATAAAATTTCATAGCTTCCATCAACTAGCATCTTAACTCCTTTTAAATTTGCTAAATTTCTCTACCTTTGTGAGACGTTATAAAAAAAGCTAACGATCTGTTTTGCTAGGCGCTCTTTAAAAAATGGCCAGATGTAGCTTGGCGAATAGACATTGCCAGCTTGCATGAGCGAGATATTTGTCGCTTTCTCGCCGCCATCTTTTGGGCGCACCAGCACGCTTACTTGCATGTAGTAAGCATAGCTGTTTGTGCTAAAGTCATCGTCGTCATCATAGTCAAATGGAAAAAACATCGAATAACCAAAGCCAAAACTTGGTCTGCCAAATCCATATCCCATACCCATTGAAAATCTAGGATCTCTCTTAGTTGTCCTAGAAAAGCTTTGCACGTCACCAAGTATTATGAAGTCGGCATTTTTGATATTTGGCTCATTTCTAAAGCCAGCCTTTGCAAATTCGCTCAAAATTTCAGCATTTACGTCTTGTCCGGTCGCACTATTTTTAAAATTTACATAGACGCTTTTGTTCGCATCATTTAGCGTAAAAAAGATCGGATCGCTCGTTTTTACCGAGATATTTGGCGTGCTACTAGCACATCCGACAAAAAGTACCGCTAGGACAAATAAAAAGAAATTTCTCATCTTTCACTCCTATAAGAGCGATCTTATAGCACCTTCAAGCACACTTTTTGGTGTAAGACCGATAAATTTTGATCGCATCTTACCATCTTTATCAAAAAAATAGATAACTGGCACGCCCATAACGCCACCAACTGCCTTGCTGAAGTAATCAACCGAGACCTTGTCACTTGTAGTTTTAAAGGTGATGTTGTGCTCTTTTAAGATTTCAATATCCTTATCAAAGCCCTTACTAGGTCCTAAAACGCCAATAAACTGAACCTCTTTGCCATACTCTTTTTCAAGTGCGTTTAGATCAGGGATCGCAGCTTTACACACCCCGCAGTCAGTGCCAAAGAAAAAGAGCATATATGGCTTGTCACCTATCTTTAGGCGCTTTTCGGTTGGGAAAAACTGCGTGTCGATACCGCTTGAGTCGTTTAGCGTGATGTGGTGCTTCTCATACTGCTTGACGCAGCCCAAAACTAGGGCTGAGACTAGACATAAAAGTAAAATTTTATATCGCATTTGGCACCTTTGGATTTTCGATAGTGCGGATCTTTTCTAACTTGCCGTGTCTTAGATAGACGATCTTATCTCCATACTCGCCTAGATCTGAGTTGTGAGTGACTAGAAGTATCGTTTTGCCATCTTTTCTTAGCTTGCAAAATAGATCAAGTATGATCCTCTCATTTGCTTCGTCAAGGTTGCCTGTTGGCTCATCTGCTATTAAAATTTCAGGGTCATTTATAAGTGAGCGCGCGATACAAAGGCGTTGTTGCTCGCCGCCACTTAGCTGACTTGGTCTGTGTGTGAGCCTGTGAGAAAGTCCTACTGCCTCAAGTGCCTTTTTAGCATCCTCTTCATCAACTGAGCTATGATAATACTGCGCTATCATCACGTTTTCAAGCGCACTAAGATATGGCACTAGGTGAAACTGTTGAAAGACAAGCCCGATCTTTTCACGTCTAAATTTAAGCGTATCATCGGCATTTAGGTTGCTCGCATCATCGCCACCAAGCATATATACGCCGCTACTTGGAGTATCCATTAGAGAAAGGATATTTACAAGCGTACTCTTACCGCTACCACTTGGCCCCATGACGCTGACCCACTCGCCCTTTTTAACCTCAAAACTTATATCATCAAGTGCTTTTACATCGCCAAAAATTTTACAAATATTTTTAAGTTCTAGTGCATTTTGCATATCATTCTCCTCTTAGTGTATCTGCCATTTTGTTATTAAGCGCCCTTTTAATCGGGTAAAACGCTGCGATCGCTGCAAAAAGAAGCGATATGATCACAGCTACTGGTATGCTTAGAATTCTAAAATCAATACTAGAATCAAATATCGCATAACCTAAAATTTGAGCTAGTAGATAACCTAAAAACGCTCCAACTAACGCTGAAATGAGCGCTGTCACAAATGTTTCAAAGCCAAATAGCCTTAGCACGTCTTTTTTGCTTGCACCTATGGCTCTAAGAAGTGCGATCTCACGTGATCGTGAGAGCAAGATAGCACTAAGCGTTGTATTTACGCACATTGAAGTAATCAGCAATATAACAAGGCTCACAAGCGCCATTAGAAGTTTGATCTTTTCTAAGATATAGCCCTCAGACTTTGAGACCTTTGCTACTGGTTTTGCGACTATTTCATCGTTGCTTATAGTTTTTGCAAGCGATGTTATCTCGTCAAAATTTCCAAGCACAACAGCTTCAGCATAGTTTATCTTGCCAGCTTTGTTTGAAATTTTCTGAGCCAAAGATAGCGACGTGATCAAAAGAGCGTCCTCTTTGTCGCCACTTGCCACCACGCCTTTTATCTTTACATTTATGCTCTCATTTGAGCCAATGGCACGAATTTCTATATCATCGCCTGCTTTAAAGCCAGCCTGACGAGCAAGATCGACACCTATTAGCACGTTTTTATCGTCAAAATCAACATTTACCATAGTTCCATCTCTAACATCTAAAAATGGTTTAACCTTTTTTAGGTTGCTAAATTTTGTCCCCATGACGATGGCGTTTGTCGGACCGATATTTGCCTGAGCAAAGAGATAACCGCTCTCGCCAAGAAGCTTATCTTTTGGCACTTTAGCGATCATTTCATTATAAGTTTTTTCACTCATATCATCGTTTGTAGCCATATCTTTTGGAGCAAAGATCATATTTGCGCCATAAGTTTTTAGCTCACGTGAGACCTTTGAGTCGATGTCTAGATAGACATTGACAAATGCCGCACACACGCACGCTCCAAGCAAGATCGAGATCACGATGACCATAACTCTTGATGAGCCGTTTTTTAGACTTTTGTAGATTAGATTGTAAAAGAATTTGCTATTTGCGGTCATATAGCACCTCCGCAGGTAGTAAATTTATGACGTTTCTCATTGGCATTAGCGAGCCAACGACTGAGATGAGCAAGGCAAATGCAACGCTAATTGGCAGCACGATCCACGCTATGCCGATGCCGTGAGAAAAGATGATGTAAGACATCACGTAGCTTAGCGCGTATCCTAAAAATGCTCCCGTGATACCAGCAAAAAATGCCACCACAAGGCTCTCGCTCGCAAAAAGGGCGTAAATTTCAAAGTTGCTTGCGCCTATAGCTTTTAAAAGGCCGATCTCTTTTTTACGGCGGTAAATTTCACTTGTCATTAGCGATGTTATGCCAATAGCTGAGACCACAAGAGCGATGATACTAACGATACCCATTAGGCTTTGAATTTTCTTTACGATATTACTCTCAGCATCACTTACTTGAAGGCTAGCTTTTGCGCTAACATTTGGCAGGTTTTCTTCTATCTGAAATGCGATCGATCCTGCATAAGCTGAGCAGTACCATTTGTCGTACTCTGCGCTATCAAGGTTATCTAAATTTCGTCTAGCTTTTAACGATAGGTCATTTTCTGGGATCGTCATGGCTGAGACTTCAGCTTTTGTATATGAGCCAGCGTGTCCTGAGAGATCGCCAGCAAGCTTAAGCGAACCTACGAGCTTATGCGCCTCATCGCTTGCTCCTTTTAAGATGCCAACTACGCTAATCTCTTTTGTGCCGTTTTTGCCCTCAAGGCCAAGCTTGTCGCCAACTTTTAAATTTTTAGCCTTTGCAAGCTCATCTCCTACTAAAATTTCATCCATGCTCTCATCTTTTGGCCAAGCACCCTCAACACCCCAAAATCCATACAAGCTCTTAACACCTGTGCTAAATTCTGGCTCATCTTTTAGTCCGATATTTTTATCAAAATATGTCCCCTCAAAGCTAAATTCATCGCCCTTAGTATCTTTGACCTTTGTCTCCAAAAACGGTGCAAAAGCAACGATATTATTTCTCCAAAAGATCTCTTTTATCTTATAGATATCAGCCTCTGGGAGTAAATTTTGTGATTTTAGCGGAGTGAAATTTTTACCCTCGATCTCGATGCTTAGGCTCTCACCGCGTGGTAAAACGACGATATTTGAGCCGTATCCTCTAAGCTCGCTTGCCACTTGATCGCCGATTTTTAGCGTGATATTTAGCATGCAAGCTATCAAAAGAGCGGCTAATAAGATGGTGATAAACGCCATCGTCTTTTGCACCTTTGAGCCCGTGATCGAGCTTTTTATCATTCTTAGTTGCATATTTTTCATTTTAATGTTCCATTTGTTTCTACATATTTTTCTGGATTTGCTTCAAATTTCGCCTGAGTCTCGTTGTTCTCAAAGAAATATGTGCGTCCATAGTATAAATATGATCTTGAATCAAGGTTGCTCACCTTTTTGCGGCTTACAGGATCAAGCACCATCTTTTCGACAACCTTGCTAAAGTAGTTTGCCCCTGCGACGATCGTTTTATAATCAACTATGATATTTTTACCATCAAAGGTAAATGCCATAGGGATCGGGTTACAACCGCCCTCTTTGCCAACTGATGGCAAGAAAATTCTAACATTACAAGAGATACAAATAAGATCATTTCCTCTCTTTATATAGCCCATATCACCGCAAATCATACATGAGTCAAAAACGATAACAGGCGAGACGCGGTCGCTAAAGCGGTTTAGTAAGAAAAATCTTATCTGCTTGCCCTCATCTGTGATGTAGGCAAATCTGTGAAGTTCATTATCTTTTAACATATCAACATCAAATATAAATTTATCTCCCACTGGCTCAACTAAGATAGGTTCTGAAATTTGAGGTGGGCGAGATGCGTAAAGATCATAATAAAGTGAGAAGCCAAGCGCTATCAAAACGCTGCAAAATGCAAATTTTGCATTGTCAAAGACATTTTCTCTAATGGCTTTTGTAAAGCGGTATTTGATAGAGCCAAACGTGCTCTTATCGATACTCTTTGGCATAAAGCAAAGCGCGATGATGCATAAAAGCAAGATAATTGCTATGTAAAAATAAGCACTAAATTCTGTGACGTAGATGCCTTTTGCGCTGATAGATAAAATTTGAGAATTTAACTCACTACTTATCTTTAAAGCGCCTGCACGTAAAAGCTCAAGTGCAGTTTGTGAGCTTCTATCAACTAGCAAAAAGATCAATGTGATAAGAGCTAAAATTTTAGCTACTAATGATGGGATGCTAGCTTTTAAATTTGAAATAAAGAAAAATAAAAATAGTATCAAGATCATCGCAAAGATCATCAAAAAGAAGCTAATGACTGAAAGCGTATCAAGCAGCTCTCCGCCAAATAATGGGAACAAAGCACTACTTGAGCTATAGCCAAAGCCAAAACCGATGCCTAAAATAAAAAATGTTACGATTTTTGCTATCTTAAGCTCGAAAAATATCCATAAAACGCTAATCAATAGAAAAATCAGTGTCACTGAATCTATGAAAATTTTAAACTGGTCATCAACAAGCGCATGACGAGCGGCTTTAAAGATAAGCACGCCAGCAACAACGCCAATGAATGATGGTAAAAATATCGTTTTTAAACTTTTGCCATTGTTATTTAAGGCAGCAAAAAGCGTAAATCCAAGGAGGGCTAAAAAGACCTGATAGAAGTAAATTGACATAACTAAACCCTATGAGAATTTTTAAAAAGGGGCGAATTACGCCCCTGGTGATTATTTAACAGGACCACCTGTCCATTGAAATTTATAAGTTGTTGTGAAAGGCTCAAACCATTTACCAACACCAGTCTCTTTGTCAGCATGACGACCAAAGCCTTGTTTTTCTGGATTGTCGATGTGGAATTTAAGCTCATAGTTACCAACACCTGTATCCATTTTTACGTTAGCACCGTAGTGTGGGCCATCGCTTGCAACCATAGGCATAAATGTACCTTTTTTAGTTTTACCATTATCAAGGTTTTTTAGCTCATAGTTGATTTTTAGATATGGGATCCACTCGCCTTCTCCAAAGCCGTTTTTATTGCCTTTTACAGCGTGGATATCAGCTTCTAAGTGAAGATCAGCCAAGCTTGGAGCTAGATCAACCCCTTTTGGCTCCATGTCGATTGGTTCTAGATAAACAGCAGCTATCTCCATTCCATTAGCCTCTACAGGCTCGCCGATTGGGTGCTCTCCAGCAAGTGCGAAACCAGCTGCTAGGCTAAGTGCTAGAGCCGAACTAAGAATTTTATTCATATCCTCTCCTTTAAATAAGATTAGTTTTTATTTTGTTTTGATTTCATGATAACGATGCCTATAACTAGGGCAAGCACCATAATGATTTGAGGCACTAGGCTCTCATAATATGGCATAAGTCCTAGCCAGTCTCTCATCCAGTCAGGAAAATTTAGTCCTTTTATGATAGTTGGGATGAAAATTTTGCCCTCAACTAGCTCACCAACGCCTTTGCCAACAAAGACGATCGACATGTAAAAAATGATCGCTGATGTAAATATAAAAAATGGTTTAATAGGAATTTTAACAGCGAAAATTTTAAATAAGAAATAGACTATCAAAAGAACGACAAGACCTACGACAAAGCCCGCTGCGATCATTGAGTAGCCAGCTGAGTCTTTTGCGTCAAAGATAAGCGCTTGATAAAATAGCACTGTCTCAGCGCCCTCTCTAAATACTGCTAAAAATACAGTCCACCAAAGCGCTGTGCTTGAGCCACTTGAGATAGACTCAGATACATGTGATTTGATGTAGTCATTCCATTTTTTAGCGCCAGCATTTGAAAGAAGCCAAAAGCCAACATAGAATAGAAGTCCCACAGCAACAAGCATCGTGATGCCTTCCATAAGCTCTCTTTTTTGACCTGCTGCCTCGCCAAAGATGATATTCATTATCCAAGCCATGACAAAGCTTAAGATGACAGCCACGCCAACTGAGCTATATACGACCTTGCCCATGGCTTTTGCATTGCCAGTTTTTACAAGGTATGCAACAACAGCTGCAACGATGATAAGAGCTTCAAAGCCCTCTCTTAAGATGATAGTTAGCGCCCAGATAAATAGCGTCCAAGGTGAGCTTGAACCGCTAGTTTTCTCAAGTGCGGCTGCTAGCTGAGATGACATCTTGCTTGCACTTTCCTCAAGTGTTTTTTCATCTGCGCCTGATTTCATAAGAGCTACGATGTTACCAAATGTAGCTTCGATAGCTGTTTTTAAATTTACATCTATCGCACCTACTTTGTTCTCCATACCGCTACCTTCAAACTCATCAAAGTAGATGTCTTGGATATCGCCCATAGCTTTAGCACTATTGCCACCTTTGTAAAGTGCGATGGCTGCTTGAATTTTGTCATTTATGTTTTTAACAGTTTGAGTGTAGTCTGTGCCGCTATCTTCGCTGCTATCACTAGATGCTGCACTACTCATATCAACTTTTGCTAGTTTTACTGTTTCAGCTGGGAGTTTTGACACAGCATCATATGCTAGTTTTTTGATCTCTTCTAGCTTTACTTTAAAGTCATCTTTGCTTATGCCATTTGTGATGCCACTGATCGCTTCGCCCATCTTTCTTTGGATATCAGCATCTATGCTTTTGCCATTTTCTATATATTGGCGAACGGCGATTTCAAGTTGAGTGTTTCTATAATCATTAAATTTAGCATCTTGGATAGAATTTTTAGCATCATCTTGTTTATCGCTCTCGTAGCTTGCTATGGCTTTATCTAGAGTAGCTGATAAATTTTCAAATGCCACCTTCCACTCAGGGATAAATTTAGAAGTGTCATAGCTAGTTGCAGCAGCTTGTGCTGGAGTGTCTGAATACTCACCAACAAGCTTATGTCCATTTAAAATAACTGGCAAAACTTCAGCGATTTCGCTATTTATCTGATCTATTCTTTTTTGCACGTCATCTGGTGCTTCGCCAGCTTTTATCGCCTTTCTGATCTCGCCAAACTGCTTCTCCATAGAGTAAGCTTTTTTCTGACCTAAATTTATTCTGATGCCAGCTTCGACATCTTCAAATAAACCAAAATAAGCGTTTTGAGTATCGCTAACTGCTTGCTCGACGTTGCCAGCTCTGTATTCTGTTATTACTTTTTGTAATGACTCTTTTATCTGAGCTGCGACTTGTGCGTAGTCATCATTTTTTGCCACAAGCCAGATAGGCAGTAGCATGATAAGCATAAATTTAAAAAATTTATTCATTAATTAAACCACCTGTGAGATTATTTTAAAGCGCAATATTATCAAGGTTTTACTTTGATTAAAATAAAAACGATTATCATAAAATAATATAAAATGAAAGTGTAAATAATATTTTTTACAAATAAATAATTAAATTTACGAAAATTTAGGGCTTTAGAAGATTGCGCTAAAATTTCAATTAGAGATAAAATAGTTATATATTTTTAATAATTTTAATAGATAAGAAAAATTATTGATGAAATTTTAGATTATAAAAATCATAAAGATAATTTAAATTTTATAAATTTAAAAGGAGAGCAAGTGCCCTCCTTAGTGTTATACGTTTAGTCCTGTATTTCTTAGCATAACGCGTTTGCGATATACGTTTGAAACCTCAGCAGCGTCGCCAACTAAAAGCGCATTTGTAGCGCAAATAGCCGCACACATAGGTACTTTGCCCTCAGCCATTCTATTTTGACCGTAAAGCTCTCTCTCCTCGTGTGAGTTTGTAGGCTCTGGGCCGCCTGCACACATAGTACATTTATCCATTACACCTTTTACGCCAAATGCCCCGTCTCTTGGGAACTGCGGCGCACCAAATGGACAAGCATATAAGCAGTATCCACAGCCTATACACTTGTGTTTATCATGAAGCACGATACCATCGGCTCTGATGTAAAAACAATCCACTGGGCAGACTTGCTCGCAAGGTGCGTCAGTGCAGTGCTGGCATGCGATAGTAGTTGAAACCTCTTTGCCCTCGATACCATCGTGAAGTGTGATAACTTTTCTTCTATAAATTCCCACTGGAAGCTCGTGAGCAGAAGAGCAAGCGACTTGACATCCAAAGCAGCTGATACATCTATTAGTATCTACAAAAAATTTCATTCTTGCCATCTTATCTCTCCTTACTCTTTACCTAAGGCGTCTCTCTCGCCATACTCGTGATAAAACGATGTTTTAAAGGTGTTCTCTTCAGCTTTTTCTATGCGGCAAAGACCTGCGTTAAATTCTGAAATTTGAGTAACAGGGTCAAATCCGTAGTTAGTAATTGTGTTAAAGCTCTCGCCGATAACATAAGGCTTAGTGCCCTCTGGGTAGCGAGCTGAGAGATCGACACCTTGCATAACACCAGCGAAGTTATAAGGCATACAAATTCTATCTGGAGTTACCATGTAGCTGTGGTAGCACCTTACTTTGATCTTCGTGCCTTGTGGGCTGTGGATCCACATCATATCGCGATCTTTTATGCCGTATTTTAAAGCAAGCTCAGGGTGAACGTTAGCAAACATCTCAGGTGTGATAGCTGAGAGGTATTTGCTTGTTCTTTCTATCATTCCCGCACCACTTAAATTTACGACGCGTTGCGTACTAAATACGATAGGGAACTCTTTTGACCAGTCTTTAGCTTGTTGCTCTGACTTAAATCTTGTAGAAACACGGAAATTTCTAGCCTGATCATCAAATGTCGGATACTTTTGGACAAGATCCCAGCGTGGTGAGTGGATAGGCTCTCTATGTTTTGGGATAGGATCAAGGAACTCCCAAACGATAGCTCTAGCCCTTGCGTTACCATACGGCACTACGCCTTTTTCGCGGCATTTTTCTAAGATGATACCACTATAGTCCATGCTCCAGCTAGGTCCGATCTTAGCTTTTTCTTCTTCAGTTAGAGTGATACCTAGGACTTTTTCGATGTTATCTCTAGTTATTTGTGGGTAGCCACCTTTTATAGCTGAACCAACAAGCGTAGTCTCTTCGCTAGCTAGCTGACTAACGCCGTTGTGCTCTAGTCCAAAGCGGTTTCTAAAGCCAGAGCCACCCTCTGCGTAAGGCTTGCTCATATCGTAAAGTATCGGTGTGCCAGGGTGTTTTTCATCCCATGCTGGCCATGGCTTGCCGTAGTACTCACCTTTTACCTCGCCGCCAAGACCTATTAGTGTATCTGGGTCAAATTTATCCCAGTTTGCTTGATGACGTCTAAACATCTCAGCAGTTCTGCCGCCATAACCGATAGAATTTCCAACCCTTGCGATCTCGTTTGTCGCATCATCTGGCCATACAAAGTCATCTTTTACTTGTTTTAGCTCTCTATTTACTACAGCCATCTTCATGCCTTTTACGTACTCATCGTAAAAGCCAAATTTCTTAGCAAATGCGAACATTACTTCGTGATCGCCCTTGCTTTCATAAAGTGGATCAACGACTTTTGTTCTCCACTGACCTGAGCGGTTTGTAGCGTTTAAGTGACCTTCATTTTCAAAGGCAGTTGCCACTGGCAAGATATAAACGCCATCTTTTCTATCTGAAAGGATAGAAATTTCATTTACAAATGGCTCGGCTACGACGATCATATCTAGTTTTGAAGCTGCTTCTTGAATTTTAGTTAGGTGCGCCATAGATGTAAGACCAGTTCCTTGAACCCAAAGAACTCTTAATGCACCACTACTAAAGGTATTTTCCTCTTTTAAGACGCCTTGCCACCATTCTGAAAGCGACCAGCCTTTTTCATTTCTCCAGTTTCTATCCTCTGGATTTTTAGGATCGTGATAATAATACTCTTCAAAAACAGTGTTTTTAACTGGTGTGCCGCCTTGTTTTGGCTCTTTGGTTGAGACTGCAAAGCGTTTTATAAACTCATCATAATCAACGCCCCAGCCTTGGCAGTAGTACTTCCAAGCCGCATCAGTTAGTCCATAATACATCGGCAAGCTATCTGAGAGGTTACACATGTCGGTTGAACCTTGAACGTTGTCGTGACCACGGATGATATTACAGCCTCCGCCTGGTTTGCCCATGTTGCCTAGGATTAGTTGAAGTATAGGTAAAATTCTAGTATTTGAGCTACCAACTGAGTGTTGTGTGATACCAAGCGCCCAGATCACAGTGCCCGGCTTTGTATGAGCTAGGATATTTGCAGCTTCTATTAACTTATCAACTGGCACGCCTGTAACGTCAGATGTGACCTCTGGTGTCCAATGCTCAGCCTCTTTTGCTATCTCGTCGATACCGTAAGTTCTATTTTTTATAAATTCTTTATCTTCCCAGCCATTTTTTAAGATGATGTGGATAAGTCCATAAACAAGCGCTATATCGGTACCTGATCTTTGCCTTAGGTATAGATCAGCATGAGCGGCTGATTTTGTAAAGTTTGGATCAGCTACGATCACCTTTGCGTTGTTTCTATCTTTTGCTTGCAAAGTGTGCTTCATACCGCCAACTGGATTTGCCACAGCTGGATTTGCACCTATTATAAATATACATTTTGAATTTGCAGCCATATCTCCAAAGTGGTTTGTCATCGCGCCATAACCCCAAGTATTCGCCACACCGGCGACTGTTGCGCTATGTCAAATTCTTGCTACGTGGTCGTTGCTGTTTGTGCCCCAAAACGCAGCAAATTTTCTAAAGTAATATGCTTGCTCGTTGTTAAATTTTGCAGATCCTAAGAATATAACACTATCAGGACCATCTTCTTTACGGATCTGAAGCATCTTATCGCCGATCTCATTTACAGCTTGATCCCATGAAATTCTTTGCCATTTTCCATCAACTTTTTTCATAGGATATTTGATGCGTTGTTTGCTGTGTGTAAGGTCGATCTGATCGATACCTTTTGAGCAGTGTGAGCCTTGAGATATCGGGTGAAACATCGCCATATCTTGGCGAACCCAAACACCATCTTTTACCTCAGCCTCGATACCACAGCCTGCTGAGCATATAGAACAAATAGTTCTAACCTTTTTTGAGCCAGGGAAAGGATCTTTTATCTCCTCTGCGCTAGCATGTCTTATCGTATCATTTTGTCCAAAAGCCATTGTAGTGCCAGCACCTAGTGCGGCTAGCTTTAAAAATGAACGTCTTCCTATACGTGCATCACTCATGGTTATCTCCCTTAGTATGCGATTTTATAGTAGGTTTCCCAGTTTTTGCTTTTTTTATAAAGCACCTCTTTTTTGCTAGACTTGCCTACGACAACGCCGTTGTCATCAGGAGCCAAGTCATCACTAGTCACTTTTGCTACGGCTGAGACTGCTAGTACTCCGCCGGCAGCACCGACTTTTAGAGATTTTTTGAGAAAATCTCGTCTTGATCCTTGCATTTTTTCTCCTTATACCTCAAAAATTTTTGAGAAATTTGGTTCGCTGATATGTAAAATTTGAATATTTAGAATTTCTAAAATATCACAAATAGCCTATTTTAGGGCATTTTAGCGCCCTAAGGTTAAACTGTGTAAATTTAGCATATTTCTAAGTTAAGCAAAGTAAATATAAAAGTTTAATTAAGAATGTTAAGTATTTATTAAAAATATAGTTAAATATACTTTAAATTTATGAAATTTATTTGTAGTAGAAATTCTAGGGAAAGCTCCCTAGAAAACGTTATTTTAGATCGCTTTTATTTACGATAAATGGCACTGATCTAACACCAGCTGCAAAGTATTTTTTGCGGAGATTATCGATCTTTGCGACATCTTCTTTGCTAACACTCTTATCATCTACGTTGTAGTCTTCAGCGTAGTATTTTCTTAAAATTTTAACCTTATCGCTGTCACTCTTAGCATCTTTTGCATCTTTGTAGATAAGCGCGCTTTTTTGAAGTGATGAGATGTCATGCACTGGAGTTAGGACGATCTCAACGTTGCTATCTTTTAGTGTTGTCTCGATTTTTGCTAGCTCAGCTCTGCAGTATGGGCACTCAGGGTCTGAAAACATGATAATAGTTGGCTTTTTAGGGTCGCTGCCAAGAACGATGATGTTTGCCTTGTCTTCATCTTTATAAATTTTAGAAATTCCCTTTGCGATGACCTCTTTTTTCACTTCAGCTAGGTATGATTTTTGCTCTTTTAGATCGATCACGTCTGGGAAGATGAAGTCGCCTTTTGTAAATACTATCTCATCTTGTGAGTTGCCATCTTTGCTTAATTTCACAACGACAGCTTCGATGTCGCCTGCAACTTTGTGACGGTCGGCTACCTTTACTTTTACGCTGCTATCAACCATTTGAGAGTAGAAGTCCTCTATTTGTTTATCGCTTGCTGCCATTAGGCTAGTTGCCGCGATGATTGAGGCTAAGATCACTTTTTTCATTTTTATCCTTTTTAAAAATTTGGCGGATTATATTTGCTTTTTGTAAATGAATACTAACTGCGAAAAACTCTATCATTTCCCTGCTTCATTATGTCACTCTCAAGATCAAGCTGCTCAAGGTAAGCGATCACGTACTTTCTACTTAAATTTAGCGCATCCTTAGCATTTGTGACATTTACAAAGCCTTGATTTTTTATGATCTCTTTTAGCTTATCAAGTGCCATTTTTAGAGAATTTCTAGTGATAAAAAGGTTATGCTCTAGCCTTATGACCCTGCCCATTGCGGTTAGTTTTTTAAGGGCATTATCACCACTAACCCTATCGATCTCTAGATCATCATATATATTATATGGAGCAGTTGGTGCTAGCTTTCCACTTTCTAAAATTTCATAAATTTTCTCTTCTAGCCTTACTTTTAGCTTGCTTAGATCAACGCCTTTTTTGGTATAGACACCGCTATCTTTTGAGATTAAATTTACACTTTCAAGCTCATCAAGCGCTTTTTGGGCTAAATTTAGACTAGCCCAAGTAAGTTTTAGGCTGATGCTTTGAGCCGAAAATACAGCAAATTCATTCTTTTCTATCATAAATTTAATGGCTGATTTTATCCGCTCAACCGCACTTAGATCGTAGATATTTAAAGCCTTCTCATCGACAAAAACATTTGATACTTTTTTAGCTACATTTACGGCCTCTTCGTGATTTAGACCAAATCTTTGATAAGAAGAGATGATGCCAAAGCCATTTTTGTGAGCCTCTTTTAAGATAGAAAAAGCCTCTACAAAATCATGCTTTAAAAGTGCAGCTAAAAAGAGAATTTTGCCAGCCTTTTTTAGTGGCTCAAGCACAGGATTTAGCACTCTGCCGCCACCTATCACACGCGCATCTGAGATGAGGACAAAGGGCTCATCAAATTTCAAAAACATATCGCTTTGAAATTTAAAACTCACAAAGTAGCTATCATCTTTTTGGCTAAGGATTAGCACCTTTGCAGGGACGTTTTTAGCACCCACACAAAATGTAACGCTTTGAGAGTGGATCAAGTTTTTAGCAGTTACGACCGCATCAACCTCTCTAAATCCCCTAAAAAAGCCCTTTTTGCTAAGCAGCTGACCCTTTTTTAGCTCGCTAAGCTCAATTCCAGTTAGATTAAGCGCCACACGGCTGCTAACTCCTGCACGCTCTACGAATTTATCGTGGCTTTGCACGCTTCTTACTAGCACCTCTTTGCCAGCGTCATAGTTAAAAAGCTTCTCATTTTTGCTAACACTGCCCTCTATGACGGTGCCAGTTACGACATTTCCGATACCTTTTAGGCTAAAAACCCTATCGATGTAGTATCTAAAAACGCCGTCTTCATCGCGCTTTTTGGCTCTTAACGTAAAAAGATAGTTTCTAAGCTCATCGATGCTTGCCTTATCTTTTATGCTAACGGCGAAAATTTCTAAAATTTGCAGATTTTTAAATTTAGAAATTTCATCTCTTATCTCTTTTTTTCTTAAATTTATGGTGGCTTCATCAACCAGATCGCACTTTGTAAGCGCCACGATCACAGATTTCACGCCAAGAAGATTTAAAATTTCAAGGTGTTCCAAGCTTTGAGGCATAAGCCCGTCATTTGCCGCCACCACAAACAAGCACGCGTCAAAGCCATACGCGCCACTTATCATCGTTTTTATGAGATTTTCATGCCCTGGCACGTCGATAAACGCGATATTTTCGCTGTTTTTGCTTAAATTTGAAAAGCTTAGATCAATCGTTATACCACGCTTTTTCTCCTCCTCAAGATTATCCCCCTCAAAGCCGTTTAGCTCCTTGATAAGCGCGGTTTTTCCGTGGTCGATATGCCCTGCTGTTCCTATTATTAAACTCATTTTTCTTCCGTTTCATTTATTATTTTTATTAGCACTTCTACGTCTTCATCTAAAAGTGATCTAAGATCGAGTATAAATTTGTCATTTTCTATGCGGCCGATCACCTTTTTTTGCCTAAATTTTAGCTCGTTTAAATTTGCATCGCCACTAAATGCAAGTGCGATGCTAGGCAGCTTTTTGTTTGGCATAGCACCGCCTCCTACAAAGGTTTGTGTGCGCACGATCTCAAGTGGCGTTTTTAAATTTTTATTTATAAAATTTGCCAAGCTTTCAAGCTCTTTTACGCTTTTGTGAAGCAGTTTTTGCGTTGTGATTAGCTCAAATTCTTTGTTTAGATAGGCTTTTATGCTCTCAGCCAAAAGCGAGATGATCACTTTATCGACGCGAAGCATTCTTAAAAGCTGGTTTTTTCTAAGCTTTGCGATGAGCTCTTTTTTGCCAACTATTATGCCACACTGCACCGCGCCAAGCAGCTTATCACCGCTAAAGCTAACTAGCGAAACATCTTTTAAATTTTTTAGATCTGGCTCGTTTTTGTCTAAGTTAAAGGGCAAATTTCCATAAAATCCACTGCCAAGATCAAAATAATCTATCAAATTTCGCCTGCTTGCTAGCTCGCCAAGCTCGTTTGCCGAGCTCTCTTCGCTAAAGCCCACGATGTCAAAATTTGATCTATGAACCTTTACAAGCATCGCCGTATCTTCGCCAATCGCCTCTTCGTAGTCTTTTAGCCTAGTTTTGTTTGTAGTGCCGACCTCTTTTAGCACACAGCCTGCATTTGCCATAACCTCAGGCACTCTAAAACTACCGCCGATCTCGACTAACTCGCCTCTGCTAACGATCACCTCCCTACCCTTTGCAAAGGTATTTAGTACCAAAAATACGGCGCTTGCGTTGTTATTTACAACGATGGCGTCTTCAAAGCCAAAGGCCCTTGCTATTAGCGAGCCAACGTAGTCATATCTGTTGCCACGACTGCCTGTTTTTAGGTTGTATTCGAGGTTTGAATACCCTGTGATAATAGGCGTCGCTCGGCTTAAAATTTCTTTATCTATAACGCTTCTAGCGAGGTTTGTATGTATGGCAACGCCAGTTAAATTTAGCACTCTTTGAAGGCTTGCTTCGTTAAATTTATGATACTCATCTAGGATCAAATTTATTATCTCTTCGCTCTCAAAGCTTGCATTTTCATTTAAAATTTTAGCCCTAACTTCATCTAAAATTTGCCTTGCAAGCATAGTGACTAAACTCGTATCAAGCCCCGAAAATGCTTCATTTTTTATGATCTTATCAACTTGTGGGATATTTCTTAAATCGTTCAATTTATGCTCCTAGTAAGTTAGTTTTACCAAGCCGTGATTTTAACATAAAAATATTATAAATTAAAACTTAGAGCAAAAAAAGAGGATATAAATTTCAGAGTCTATTAATCCCATTAATATTAGAATAAGCTCGTTTTTGATAATAGGAGAAACAATGAAAGAATTTGGCTTTTATAACGATTTTGACGATGCTTTGATGCTAAACGAGCAAATAGAGATCAACAACGAAAATGGCGACTATCTAGTCTCAAACTCTCCAAAGCTAAAGGCAAACATCATCGCACCTGAGATAAATTTCTACCTTAAAAATACCACCGCAAGCATCTTAGAAAAAGCCAAAAATACCCTTTTGCTCTACGAGGCAAGAGCGAGCGCCTTTGATATGGCAAAGGATGTGGATTACGAAAAAGAGGTCGGCAAAAACGTCGTGATAGTTAGCAACTCTGGCCGAGCGGAGCTAACAATTTTACTAAAAGAAAATGGCTACAAAGTGATCGAGCTTACGCACTTTGAGGTTAAATTTATATATGGCGCTGCTGGTGAGCTAAGCGTTTTGGTGCTTAGAGCAAATGATGAGTTTGAGGTTGATTGCGACTTTTTCTTGGTTGAAAACGCAAGGGAGTATATGCTAAAACAAAGCGGCTGCTACGAAATTTCAGGGCTAAAAGATGAAAAAGTGCTTGAAATTTTAAATGCAAAAAGCCCAAAATTTAGATACAAAAGCTTTACTCAATATGACTCATCAATCTGTCAGTATCACGAGCGCAGAAGTGAAATTTGCGGGCGTTGCGTCGAGGTTTGCCCAACGGTTGCCATCCTAAAAGAGGACGAGACAAAGCACCTTGTCTTTTCAGCGATCGACTGCACAAACTGCGGAAACTGCATCAGCGTATGCCCTAGTGGCTCGCTAGACTCTACTTTGATGCCACAAAACTCGTTTGCCACTATCGCTAAGCTTTACAAAGGCAAGACCCCTCTTATCGTATCTGAAGAGATAAATTTAGAAGAGCTTAGCGTGAGCCTACCGCAAAATGTCCTGCCCTTTGTCATCCTAGCCCCACATCTGCTAAGCCAAACGCACTTTTTAACGCTTCTTCAAGAGAGTGGCTCGAGTGTGATTTTATATAGCAAGAGCCTTGGTAAGGGTGAAAAAGACGCCATTAGCATCTTAAATCAAATTTATGAGCTTAAATTTAAAGAGAGCGCGATATATCACGCAAAAGATAGGGCCGAGCTAGAGGGCGCGCTTAAAAAAGCAAAATTTATAGAGGGCTCTCAGCACTCAATCAACGAATACGCTCTGCCAAAGAGAGAAATTTTTGCCAAAAGACTTGAATTTATCGTAGGTAGCGACGACCTTGGCGTGGTAAAAAGCGGCGAGATGATAAGATATGGCGAAGTAAAGATAAACGCTGATACCTGTACGCTTTGCCTAAGCTGTGTTGGAGCTTGTAACGTAAGTGCTTTGGTAGCTGATAAAAAGACAAATTCAATTTTATTTAACCCAAGCGTTTGCACCGCCTGTGGCTACTGCGAGCTAAGCTGCGCTGAGAAAAACACCATCTCGCTTGAAGTTGGCAAACTAGCTCTTAAGCCTGAGACCTTCGTTTATAGCGAGCTTGCGCACGATGAGCTATTTGCCTGCGTGGAGTGCGGAAAAGAGTTTGCGACTAAAAAGGCGGTCGAGAAGATCGCAGCGATCATGCAGCCACGTTTTGGCAACGACAGAGCTAAGATCAAGTCACTTTACTGCTGCGCTGACTGCAAGGCAAAGATCATGGTGCAAGCCCAACTAAACGCGATGAAAGAGGATTTATTAAATGGATAAGAACATCATAAAAGCAAGGTCATATTTTTACGAATTTTTAGCATATCCGCTATTTTTTCATACGAGCGATGAGAAATTTGCAAGGTGGAAGGAGCAGCTTAGCTATCTAGCGCAAAATCCTTTGAGCGAGCAAAGCGCAGAGGCCTTTGCAAATTTAGAGAAATTTAGCTTTCAAGAGCTTGTAAATGAGCAAAATGACGTTCTTTTTGGCTTTACAAATATCCCTTTAAGCGCCTCATTTTATGAAGAGGGCAGAGATAACGGAGCGGCTAGACTTAGGGTTATACACTGCCTAAACCTTAGCCCATATAGGCGTGATAAGGAGCTTTGCAAGGATAGCGAGGACTATGTTGGATTTATATTTTTGGCGATGGCAACATTTTTAAATGAAGAATTTAACGACGCAAAAAATATCAGCGACAAGCTCTTTAATGAAACCTTAAATTTATTTATAGATGAGTTTATCTCGCTCGTTTTGGCTCATAAAAATGCAGATTTATTTCGCTCCTATGCACTCATCTTGCAAGACTTCATCGAGCTTGAAAGATCGCTTTTAAGTGTAGAAGCGCCAGCCAAGCCACAAGGCGATAGTGTCGCTATGGCAGCGCTTAAAAAAGAGCCATTTCAAAGCAAAATGCCAACAATTAAAACCAAACTTCACTGGGAGGAATTCTCTCCTGTTATCTCACATGAGTTTAAGGACTAAATTTCTAGCTAAGGCTAGAAATTTGGCTTTTTATTAAAATAGCCTTTAAATTTACCAACTACTCTTTATATTTATTATCTATCTTACTATTTTAGTTATACAATCTTTAAAAATTTTACAAAGGATTTACAATGGTAATGACACACTACATGGAGCTTTTATCGCTCAATCAACCTTACAATCTAATCCTCTATATGGTGATACCTATGGGGCTTGCTGAGCTTTTAGTGGCGATGGAGTTTTTCACGATGTATCACATGGATAGCGGCAAAAATGCTGGTTTTAAAACTGTTAGTAAATTTGTTGGCATAGTGCTTGGGGTCTATTTTACAGCTCTTGTGATCTACTTTTTAGCAAAAATTTATCCGAGCATAAAATGGCGTGGCTATGCCGATGTTATCGCTATTTACTCATATCTCATCGGCGTCATCCCACTTCTTGGCATCGCACTTTTAGAGCTAAATTTGATCTACAAAAATGCAAGCGAAAAGGCAAAGCTAAAGCTTCACTTTTGCCTGCTCATCTTCTTCTTAGTTGTCGGCCACGTCGCGATGATATTTGGCATGGTTGATCCTGCCATAACAGGCTACAAGGCTAATGAGGGCGTGATGAATATGCCAATGAATATGCCAATGGACATGCCAGCAGATATGCCGATGCACGATCACCACATGATGATGCAAAATATGAGTGATGATAACTCAACTAATATGCATATGCATCACTAAATTTAAAGGCTCTAACTTTTTAAATTTACTCTTTAGAGCTAGCTAGCAAGATCTCTCTAGGTCTTGCTTCAAGCTCTTTTATCTGCGTATCTTTGGGATTTATAGCGATCTTTTTAAATTTCTCCAGCCTGCTATCAAGCCCGCCTTGACCGCTCACGCTTTTAACGACCTCATTGAAGTTATCATTTACCGATCTCACCGAGTTACCAAGCCTATTTAGCTTCTCAGCGACGGTGCAAAATTTCTCATAAATTTCATTTGCACTTTTTAAAATTTCCTTTGCCTCTTTGTTGCCATGCTCCATGCGCCACAAATTTGCCACCACGCGAAGTAGCGGCATGAGCGTCGTGTGCGAGACTAGCACCACTTTTTTCTCATAGCCGTAGTTAAATAAATTTGGATCAAATTTCAAAGCCTCCAAAAACGCCGGCTCAACTGGCACAAACATCAGGACAAAATCAGGGCTTTTCACAAGCGATGAGTAGTCTTTTTTAGCTAGCTCGTCGATGTGCTTTTTTATTGAGGCGATGTGCTCGCCAAGAGCTAGTTTGCTCTGCGCTAGATCAGCCGCCCCAACCGCCTTTTCATAGGCATGGAGTGAGACTTTGCTGTCTATTATCATCTGTTTGTCGTCTGGGAAATTTATGACAAAGTCAGGTATGAGCTTTTTGCCGCTCACGTCAAAACTCTCTTGGGTTACGTAGTGCGTGCCCTTTTCTAGCCCTGCAGCCTCTAAAGTTCGCTCAAGTTGCATTTCGCCCCAGTTACCAAGGACCTTGTTGCTGCCTTTTAGCGCTGTACTTAGTGAGTTTGCCTCTTTTGACATATTTTTGCCAAGCTCGACCACCTCTTTTAGCTGCGCACTAAGCTCGCCTGCGCTCTTTTGCGAGTCGCTGTGGGCGTCATTTACCCTCTTTTCAAAGCTTGTTATCTTCTCCCCAAGTGGCGTTAGTAAGAGTTCAAGCGACTCTTTGCTGTTTTTTGAGAAATTTGCGCTTTTTTCTTCAAAAATTTTATTTGCAAGGTTTGCAAACTCTAAATTTAGCTCATTTTTCACCTTGTTTAAATTCTCTTCTTGCGATCTTAAGATATTTTCTTTTGCCTCGATATCGCTTTTTAATGCGACTATAGCGCGTTTTAGCTCGTTTTCACTCTCGTTTGATCTTTTTAGCTCATCCTCTTTTGTGCCAAGCTCGTTTTGCAAATTTAAAGATAGCGTCTTTGCCATCTCAGCCATCTTTGTTTGGCTACCAAGCTCCTCGTTTAGGCGCCTTAGCTCGCGCTCTAGCTCGTCCTCTTTTTCATCTTTTTGCTTGAGTGAAATTTTAAACTCGTCTAAATTTTTAGATAGCTCATTTATCTTGTCGCTGTTTGCTTCAAGCTTTGCTCTTTGCTCGATATTTAGCCGCTCGCTATCTTTTAGCTCATCTTGTAAATTTTCTAAAGCTTCTTTTTGTTTTGTCTTTTGCAAATTTGCATTTATCAAAAAGGCTGCCAATACCACGCAAATAAGCGCAAGAGCTGCCACTAAAATGTATAAATTTTCTATCGTTAGCACTAAAATTTCCTTTTAAATTTTGGCTTTATTATATTTGAAAATTTGTAAAAGAGTTGTGAAA
>CAUUIN010000019.1:0-26167 GCA_963545295.1 uncultured Campylobacter sp.
GTTAAAGGTGGTTTCTCGTTTCGTGAGCTGGAATTATATATGAGGGATGCTTAAATGCAGATTAAAAAATAGCAGCTTTTTGAAAAAATTAAGAACTACGAATTTAATCAAATTTAACTATTTTCTTTTATAGATGCAAAGCCACTCTCTTTTTCTATAATAATAGTTGTTTGATTGCCGTGTTTATCAGTTATTATTATACTGCAATCTTTTTTAACAAGTCTATCGTATGGTCGTTTTATACCACCACCAACAGTGCTTATTGTCCACATTGGTCGTCCCATTTCATCAAAAGCAATTTTTTTCTTAGCATTTCCTTTCACACATCCGCCAGATAGAGTTACATCTATTATGCCAAATCTTTTTTCTATATTTAGCTCTTTGTTTATCTTTTTGCAGTCACTACTTGACATGCCACTCCAGCCAGCTGTTAGTAACTTTCCAGTCTTATAAATATCACTTGCAAACTCATCTTTTGAATTTGGATTTCCGGTCATACTTTTATCAGAATAAACACTATATTTCCAAGTTTGTTCATTATTTTTATCAACCGAACAGTTATCTATTTTATTTTTAGCAAAAGCTATCGTCCAGCGCTGTTTTGCCCATCCTTTTTCAGTGATAGAATATTTATCATCCTGCATAGCGAGGTGTTGAGTATATCTTATATGAGTTAGGATCTGATTTGCGGCTTCTCTTGAAGCATTTCTATTTAGTTTTGGGATCATAATGGCAGCTAAAATGCCAACAACAACAATAACAAAAATAAGCTCTATCATCGTAAAAGCTCTTTTTTTCATAGTTTATCGTTCCAAGATATTAAAATTTGCAACTACTTTCCCCATTTTTTCTATACTAAATTTTGACTTCTTATCTAAATCGGCACTTACTAATAAATTTTTAGAGTAGCTTTTTGTTTTTATCCCATAAAATTTAAGCCTTAGCGCAAGCCTTGTATCTTCGGTCGCCACATCCTGTATTCCAGCTTCTTTTAGCTTATCTGCTAACTCCTTTGCCACGTCAAATTTATAGACAAAATGTTTAGTTGGATCATCTAAAAATAGATAAAAAATTTGATTAAAGATGATCGCTGACCAGTTAAATATCAAAAAAAGCATCACTAAGCTAGTGCAAATTTTATAGCCTTTTCTAAATTTTGGCAGCCTCACGCGATATGAGTTGAAAAAAACTCTTACCATAAGTGGCGTTGCGATCACGCAAAATGGCAAGAACTGCTCAAGCTCTAGCCTTTGGCGCACAGAGACTATCATGCAAAAGCAAAATGAGCAAATGGAGATAAACCATAAAAGATCCTTCTTCTCCTTAACCCAAATTCTATAAATCGTATAGATAAAAAAGATAAAGACAAATGGCGAAAAGACGGCAGCAAATATGCCAAAAGTATCGATAAAATGCCCACTTGGTCTGCCATTTGTTTCAAAGCCAAAAAAGCAAAGTGTCAGCAAAAATAAAATGGCACTTAGCCAAGCAAGAGGCGGCTTTCTTTTATAAAGTGCAAATATAAAAAATCCTGCATAAAATATCAAAAAATCGCCATCTATAAAAAAGGCTAGGCAGAAAAAAAGGCTAAATAAAATTTTCTTTTTAATATGAAAAAGGTATATGCATAAAAGCGCTAGAGTGATACAAATTCCAGCGTTATTTATGACAAGGGCTGAAGCTACCGTGCCAGGAAGCAGCACAAAAAGTAGGACCGCTATGATCCTGTCAAACTCAAGCTTAATGTAAAATTTACTCACCTTATACATCAAAACCACGCTTGCTATGTGAAAAAAGATCATCACGCCTCGCACGGCAAAGTCATTTTGACCAAAAAAATGAGCGCTTAGCTTTAGGATATAGCTAAGAAGGCTGTGCTTTTGAAAGAAAATTTCAGCCTCATTGTAGCTAATGCTTAGAGAATTTGCCGCATAAAGTAGAAAAACAAAATCAATCAAACATATCAAAAATACGCTAAAAGCGATGTGTCTACTGGCAAATTCTCTAACTCTTTCTAACAAATTTAACCCTTAAATATGTATATCCCAGAAAAACTCAACCCAGTCATGAGCCTCTTTTACCTTAAATTCAGGCAAAAGTAGAGCCTTTTCTTTATAAAATACAGTCGCTATTTTTATATCTAAATTTGGATAGCGTTTAAGCAGCTCTCTTTTTATCTCGACCATGCTCTCACCGCTATCGATAATGTCATCAACAAGCAAAATTTTAGTGTATCTGCTAAGATCTGGCACGTTGAAAATTTGTATCGTATCAAGCTTGTTTGTATCCTCGTAGTGGATAGAATTTAATGTAAATAAATTTCTATTGTTAAGCGCAACAGCTAGCGAGTGGCCAAGCGTTAGACCGCCTCTTGCCACAGCTAGTATCACTTCTGGATCAAACTCATCTTTTATCTGTTTTGCCATCTTTTTAGCATCAACGGCAAATTCATCGTAGCTATAAAATATCATCTTTCGTCCTTATTAGTGCACTAAAAATACGATAAAACTAATGAGTGCTAGCACAACTACGCCTAAATTTATATCGCTAAATTCTCTCTTTATGAGCTTAACTATGACGTATGACATAAAGCCAAATGCAAGGCCGTTTGTGATCGAGTAGGTAAGCGGGATGAGCACAACTATGAAAAATGTCGCAACGGCGATGGCTGGATCTTTGAAATTTATACTACCAAGCTCAGCAAACATTAGCACGCCAACCATTACAAGGATCGGATAGATGGCGTTACCAGGGATCGCTTTAAAAAGTGGCAACATAAATAGTGTAAGTATAAACAAAAGTCCGCAAAATACAGCTGTTAAACCAGTCCTGCCGCCCTCTTCTACGCCGCTAGCGCTTTCTACAAATGATGTCGTGGTACTAACTCCAACTAGCGAGCCTGCCACAGTTGCGACCGCATCGGCTTCTAGGGTTTTTTCAAGTTTTACAACGCCATCTTTTTTGTTTTCGTCAAATATCCCAGCCCTCGTGCCAACGCCAGCTAGCGTACCTATCGAGTCAAAAAGATCAGTCACAAAAAATGTGATAACAACAGGGAGCAAGGCAAGGCTAAGCGCCCCTTTGATGTCAAGCTCTAAAAATATCGGCGAGATAGAGGCTGGAGTTGAGAAAATTTCAGTTGGATGAGGAGCGACTCCAAGCACCCAAGCGATCACTGAAGTGACAAGCACAGCTAGGATAAACGCGCCCTTTATCTTCCACGCCCAAAAGCAGATGACCAAAAATAGCCCCA
Organism: uncultured Campylobacter sp.; assembly: GCA_963545295.1. Classification (GTDB taxonomy): domain Bacteria; phylum Campylobacterota; class Campylobacteria; order Campylobacterales; family Campylobacteraceae; genus Campylobacter_A. The sequence goes on from CAUUIN010000019.1 coordinate 3,254, forward strand.
AAACGCCAAGAAGCACGTTTGGATCTTTGAAATTTCCTATGCCAACCAAAACTGCGTCACTATTTACTATAAAGCCCATTTGCTGAAATGCGACAAAGCTTATAAATGTGCCAATGCCAGCGCTTATCGCTCTTCTTAGGTCAAGCGGGATCGACCTAATGATCCACATCCTAAAATTTGTAAACGAAAGCGCGACAAATATCACGCCACTTAGAAAAACAACGCCAAGAGCCGTTTGCCAAGGCACTTTCATACCGATGCAAAGGCCAAATGTAAAGTAGGCGTTAAGGCCCATGCCAACACTCATCGCAACTGGCGTGTTCGCCCAAAGGCCATTTAGTATGGTCGAGAAAATGGTGATAAGAGCAGTAGCCGTGATCAATGCCTCATATGGCATGCCAGTCTTGCTCATAATGATCGCATTTACCGGCACGATATACATCATCGACAAAAATGTCGTAAGTCCTGCGCCAAATTCCTGCTTCACACTCGTTTTGTTTTGTGCTAAGTCAAAAAATTTCACCCCAAGCTCCTTTAGTAAATTTTAAGTTCGTTATATAAGCTATCACGCTCAACTGGCGTAAAACCAGATGTTTTTATGATATCGCAAAATGTTTTTAGAGTTGTGCCGTTTGCGCTATTTGCGCCAGCTGCACTTTGTATGCTCTCTTTTTCTATCGTTCCGTCAAGATCATCAGCGCCAAATTCCTGCGCTATCATCGCTAAATTTAACGTAGAAGTCGCCCAATACGCCTTGATGTGTGGGACATTGTCAAGCACCAAGCGAGATATCGCGATCGTCTTTAAAATTTCAGCAGATCCTAGAAATTTGACATCTTTTAAGTAGTTGTTTTCTCTTTGATAGACAAGTGGGATAAATGCGTTAAATCCGCCAGTTTCATCTTGCAAATCCCTGATCCTTAGCATGTGATCTATTCTATTGTCGCGGCTTTCTATGTGACCAAAAAGCATTGTTGCGTTGCTTTGTCTGCCCTTATCGTGCCACATTTTGTGGATCTTTAGCCAGTTTTCGCTACTTACTTTGCCTTTGCAAATTTTCGCTCTCACCTCTTCGTCAAAGATCTCAGCCCCGCCTCCTGGCATGCTATCGACGCCATACTCGAGCATTTTTTCTATCACCTCATCGTAGCTTAAGCCATAATGCCTTGATAAAAAGTCGATCTCAGCTGCTGTCATCGCCTTTATGTGAAGGTCTGGATGGGCTGCCTTTATCTTTTTAAAAATTTCTAAATACCACTGCCAGCCGCTAGTTGCGTTGTGCGCTGAGACTATGTGTATCTCTTTTGCGCCGTGACGCACGCTCTCATCTACGATCTTTAAAATTTCTTCGTGGCTCATCAAATATGGATTTGGATTTTTTCTGTGGGCTGAAAATGCACAAAATTTACAGATGTCAGCACAGATATTTGTTGGATTGATATGGCGATTTACGTTAAAAAAGACCTTTTTGCCGTGCAGCTTTTTGCGCTTTGCGTCGGCAAATTTAGCCAAAGTAAAAAGATCAAGATCATAAAGCAAAAAGACCTCTTGCTTGCTTAATCTCTCGCCACTTTCTAGTTTTTGTAATAGATTCATTATTTTTATCGTCCTAAAGCTGAACTTAAGGCTTTATTATAAGCAAATAAAGCTTTGTTTTTGCAAAAATTATGTAACATTTGCCAAGATATTTTTAACAATGGAAACACTAAATGCTAGCCGATAAAATTGCCAAAAATAGCAATAATTATTTAAAAATTAAAGAGAAATTTCTTGATTTTAAGGCAAATTTGCCAAAACATTTTCAAAAAAATCAAGGCAGAAATTTCACAAATTTCTTAGCCAAAGAGTATGATGATCTTATAAAATCTTATTTAAATGAAACTATGCGAGAATTTTTTGATGAGTTTGTGCCACAAAATGACAGCTTCGCTTTTAGCGTTCTAGCCACTGGCAAATACGCTCAAACGCTACTTAGCGCAAATAGCGAGCTTGAAATTTTACTAGTTTATAAAAATTTAAAGGGCTATAATATAAAGAATTTCTTAAAAGAATTTTCTGAAATCTTAGATAGCTCTGGCATGAAATTTGTTATAAAAAGCGCCGAAGTAGATGAAATTTTTATAAATTTCAAAGATGACCTTAAATTTAAAAGTGAAACCTCGCAACTCCGCTACATCTGTGGCTCAAAAAGCCTATATCGCTTAGTAAAAAGCGAGATCATAAAGATAAAAGAATTTGATAAAAAAGCCTTTTTAAACTACCATTTAAAGGCATTTTTACCATTTTCTAGCATAAGCTACTTGGCACAAGAGCCAAATTTAAAAAGTGGCTTTGGTGGGATCGATGAAATTTACCACCTAAACTGCATACTAAACTGCCTAGATAGCGACGTTTCGGTTAGATCACAAGCCCTTAAAGTGATGAATGAAAAAGAGATCGCTAGTTTTAATCTAAATGTGGATTTTTTACTAAGCTTGCTAAGTGCTTTAAATTTAACTCAAAACACCGATACTTTCAGCGCTTCAAGCGTCGAGATCACGACAAATTTTATGCAGACAAAGTCCAAAAAGCTTCAAGATAACGAGAGCGTCATCAGCCAAAAGATGCTAAGCTCAATGAATAACATAGCCATTTATTCAAGATTTATCGCCGCTTCGCTTTGTAGGCCATTTTTCAAAAGTGAGCTAAGCTTTGAGCAGAGAAAATTTGCTAGGCTAAAAAATGGCTTTTACGAGATAAATGGCGTCATCTACGTGCCACTTCACAAAAAGCCAGCCCTTATCGAGGATCTCATAAATGAGCTTTTAGAGCTAAAAGATGTGGATTATAAATTTGATATAAGTGCGATCTTTTATATCAAGCGAGCCATCATCACAAAAGATGGCCTAGAGCGTGCTATCAGCGATTTTAAGAAGATATTTTTAAGAGAAAATTCCTACGCTATCTTAAAATCTTTGCTCGATGCACAGATGATACAAATTTTGATAAAACCGATGGAGCATATCTCTCAGCTAGCAGAATATGACGGCTATCACGAATTTACGGTTGATGAGCATAGCATTTTAAGTGTCAAATTTCTTGAAAATATAAAAGATAAATTTATAAAAAATCTCTACACCGAGCTTTGCTTGGAGGGCAAAACGATGCTAAAGATCGTAACGCTTATGCATGACGTTGGCAAAGGGCTTGGTGGCAAAGATCATGCAAACATCGGCGCAAACATCTTTAGAGCCTATGCAAACAAGCTAAATTTAAGCCAAAAAGCTATCAACATCGGTGTCATCTTGATAAAATATCACACCCTAATGAGCAACGTCTCAAACAGAGAGGATATCTACTCGCAGCGCGTCATCTTTGCCTTCATCTCAAAGCTAGGCGACAAGCAAATTTTAAAGCTACTTTACATCCTTAGCTACTGCGTGATAAACGCCACAAACGAGAGGCTTTACAACGCCTACACAGCAAAGCTTTTAAGAGAGCTTTATGAAATTTCTCTTAGTGCATTTAGCGATGAAAATTTGCTAGATGAAGCGACAAGGCGAGTAAAAAAAGAGCAGTCTATAAAACGAAATAGCGAGTTTTTGGCGCTTGAGCCAAAGTTGCAAGAGAAAATTTTTAAGATCACATCAAATTTAGTCTTTACTAAATATAGCGCGAGCGAGATCATAAATTTAAGTAAAGTAGCTGATAGCTTAAACAAAACCGAAATTTTCATAAACAATAGTAAAAATTTAAGCATTCAAATTTATACAAACAAGAGCCTAAATTTAAGCGCCCTGCTCTATGAATTTGCTAAATTTGACCTTGCGTATATGGAGATATTTGAGCTATTTGAGAAGAAATTTTATATCAGGCTTGACTTTAACCAAAATGTAAAAAATCATGAGCTTGAAAATACTAAAATTTTAGCCCTAAAATCCCTAAATAGCGAGGTTTTAAGAGAGCCTTTAAAACCAAATATTAACAAAGATGAGATAAACTTCGAGCTAAATCACTCAAAAGATTACGCCAAACTTAGCATAAACGCAAAAGATCAGCGCGGGCTAATGGCTTATGTGATGAGTGTTTTTGACAGGCTTCATTTTCAAGTGACGAGTGCTAGAATTCAGACGGTTAAAAATAGAACTAGAAATCTCTTTTTGATCGAGAAAAACGAGCGACTTGAGAGTAAAGGCGAAGAGATATTAAATTTATTAATAAGCGAGTAAAACATGTGTGGAATCGTAGGATACATCGGAGATAAAGAGAAAAAAGAGGTCATTTTAAGCGGTCTAAAAGAGCTTGAATACCGCGGATACGACAGCGCTGGTATGGCTGTGATGAGTGATGGTAAGATCGACTTTTTTAAGGCTGTTGGCAAGCTTGAAAATTTAGCCCTAAAGACGAAGGACTTCACATCTGAGGGCTTTGGCGTGGCGATAGGTCACACACGCTGGGCAACTCACGGCAAACCAACTGAGATAAATGCTCACCCACACCTTGGCGAGCACTCATTTGTCGTTCATAACGGCATCATCGAAAACTACAAAGAGCTTAAAGATGAGCTTGAAGCAAAGGGCGTGAAATTTGTCAGCCAAACCGACACCGAAGTGATCGTGCATCTTTTTGAAGAAATTTTAAAAGAGAAAAAAGACCCATTTAAAGCTTATGAGGCGACTATCGCAAAGCTAAGAGGCGCTTATGCGACGCTACTTATAACTAAAACTGCCCCTGGAAAGATATTTTTCGCAAAAGACGCCGCTCCTATGGCGATAGGCAAAAGCGATAAAAAAGAGCTATATTTTGCCTCATCAGATGCCCCACTTATCGGCAACGCAACAGAAGTTGCATATCTAGATGATAACGACTACGGCTATGTTAGCTTAGATGAGATCGCTGTTTTTAAACACGGCAAAAAAGCTAGCATAACATTTAATGCTTTACCAAAAGATAAGAGCTATGCCCAAAAAGAGGGCTATACATTTTTCATGGAGAAAGAAATTTACGAGCAAGGCGCAGTCGTATCTGAAACCATCATGGGTAGGGTTAAAAATCACAAAGTCACCCTTGAAAATTTAGATGATGAATGCCTAAAAGGCATCGACGATGTCGTACTTTGTGCGTGCGGCACGAGCTACCATGCAGCACTAACTGCAAGTTATCTCTTTGAAAGGCTTGCTAAAGTTAGAACAAAAGTCGAAGTAGCAAGCGAATTTAGATATAGAAAGCCTTATCTAAACAAAAACTCACTATTCATCGTCATCTCACAAAGTGGCGAGACAGCTGATACTCTTGAGGCGCTTAGGATCGCAAAAGAGGCTGGGCTAAAGACACTTGCTATTTGCAACGTCGATAACTCATCTATCGTTAGACTAGCTGATAATACGCTTCTAACTCGCGCTGGCATCGAAAAAGGCGTGGCAAGCACAAAGGCATTTGCAACGCAGATCATCGTGCTTTGGATGCTTGTGCTTCAAATGGCATCTGCAAAGGGATCTATCAGCAAAAAAGAGCTTGATCACGAGATCAAAACGCTTCTTCACATACCACAAATTTTAAATATAGATAACTCTTTGCAAGAGAAGCTTCATCGCCTAAGCAAGCACTATTTGCACGGTCATGGCTTCTTCTTCATCGGTAGAGACATCTTCTATCCGCTAGCACTTGAGGGTGCGTTAAAACTTAAAGAGATTTCATATCTTCACGCCGAGGGTTATCCGTCAGGTGAGATGAAGCATGGCCCTATCGCACTTGCAGATGAAAAGCTATTTACGATCGCTTTAATGCCTCAAAACTTACTATACGAAAAAACAAAGAGCAATGTCGAAGAGCTTGCTGCAAGAGATGCTTATATCCTAGCGATAAGTCCGCTTGAGTTTGAGCTAAGCGACGACTACGTAAAAACAAGCGTTCAAGATCACTACATGAGCGAATTTTTCGAGATGATGCTAGTGCTTCAGCTACTTGCACTTGAAATTTCTGTCAGACTTGGCAACAACGTCGATATGCCAAGAAACCTCGCAAAAAGCGTAACCGTCGAATAATTTATGTGGCTAGCATCTTGCTGGCCGCTTAAATTTTACTTTTATATTTTTCTTTTAAAATTTAAGTTTTCACAAAATATTATTTTCTTATAATATTTGCACTTCTAATTACATTAAAAAGGATCTTCATGAAAAAGAGATTTTTAGTATCTAAGGTCTTTAGCAGCGTTACCGCTCTTTGTTTATTTGCAGGATGTGCTAGCAGCAATAGCGGTGTAACTGGTGCCGCGGCAGGAGATACAGCCAAAAATGCCAACACGAAAATCGAGCGTTGCAGCCAAACACTAGGAACATTATCTTTTTACGAGGATCAAAGTAGCACGTGGTATTCGTATTTAACTAGAGATTATCAGCTTGGCTCAACCGTGCCAGTGCTAAGGATTTTAGCCCAACAAACTGGTTGCTTCGTCATCGTAGAGCGTGGCAGAAGCATGGACAATATGATGCAAGAGCGCGCACTTGAAGCTAGTGGTGAGCTAAGAAAAGGCTCTAAATTTCACAAAGGTCAAGTTGTAGCAGCTGATTATACCATGCAGCCAGAGATCACATTTAGTAAAGAGGACACTGGCGGTATCAGCGGGCTTGTAGGCGCTGTCTTTGGTAACGTTGCTGGCAAGGTAAGCGGAGGCTTTTCAAAGAGCGAAACACAAACGACCTTACTTCTCATAGACAACCGCTCAGGCGTGCAGATCGCTGGTGCAGTCGGCAGTGATAGCAACTTTGACTTCTTTGGCATGGGCTCAAATTCATTTTCACGTGTGAGTGTTGGACTTGGTGGCTACACAAAGACACCAGAGGGTAGGATGATCGTAAATGCCTTTATGGACGCGATGAACCAACTTATAGTCGCGCTAAAAGATTATAAAGTCCAAAATGTAAAAGGCGGCCTTGGCAAAGGTGGAAACATCAAAATAGGAGACTAAGATGAAATTTATAGCTATTTTATTTTGTACATTTACGATGTTGCTGGCTACAAACTATACTAAAAAGATAGAGATGGGGCTTTGCAAACTTATAAACGAAAGAGAAATGGCTAAATTTTACGGCGACACGAGAAACTATGACGCCCTTAGTAAAAAGATAGACGGATATAAATTCCGTTTTGGCTTGAAAGATTTTGATGAGGATAGTTGTCGTGCAAATGGCTACTATCCTGTTGATCCAAACTATGCGCCATATCCGCCTAACTACCGCCCATACTATCAAAATGAGTACGAAAGATTTGATAGATTTCAGCGTGGTTACCGTGGAGGCTACTATAATAATGACGACTATGATGATGATTTTGAGCGCGGATATAGACGTGGTTATAAGGATGCTAGAAGAGATTATAGGCTAGGTAGATAATCTTATCTAGCCTTAACTTTTCTTAGCTCTCTTTTCTAACAAAAAACGATTTTTACAAATAACAAATCAAAAGCAACACATATATCAAATTCTACTGCTATAAATAAGTTTAGTGCATTGAGTAAAAATTACAAAATCTGTTGATATGGCAACATCCTAACTACCCAAATTTCTCTTTATATAAAAGAGAGATAGACACCCTTGTAAAAAAACTAGAGCAAGATCACGAAATTTTAAAAGAGATAACGAGCAAGATCGGCAGAAACGATCTTTTAAAGGCGCAAACTAGCACACTTGAAGAAGGTATTATCTGCTCATCTCTCATAGAGGGTGAGAGGCTTAGTGGATCAAGCATTCGCTCATCTATAAAAAAGAAGCTGGATAGAAATTTTGACGGTCTAGCTGATACCTTTGCCACTAGGCAAAGCGACAATCTCGTCTTGCTACTGCTTGATCTAAATTTAAACAAACGCCAATGATCTTTGAGAGAGTAAATGGGTGGCATAACGCCTTGTTTGAGGGCGGCTACTACGGCGCTTACAAGACAAAAATAGCCAAATTTAGAGATGATGAGATGCAGATAGTCTCAGGCTCGCCACAACGCTTGCAAATTCACTATGAAGCCTTGCCAGCAGAGCACATAGAGTACGAGATGGCAAATTTTTTAAATTTTCTCAATAAAAGTCACGAAAACGCCTATGTAAAAAGTGTCTTAGCGCACCTTTGGTTTGTGATCGTCCATCCTTATGATGACGGCAATGGACGCATGGCAAGGGCTTTGGCGCACTGCTGCTTGACTGGTTAAAACATTAAACCATTTTCTATCTCTAGCATTATTTATGCAAATAAAAAAGATTATTATTAAATTTTAAAGCAGACAACAAAGCTTGAAAATAACTCAAATTTTGATTTTACGCTGTGGATAGTGTGGTATTTAGAAGCGGCAAATAGCTCCATAAAGGAGGCTATAAATTTAATAAATGAGTAAAAGCAAATTTAAGAGCAAAAGCCCTTAAATTTTATCTTTATTTATGATTTTTGCTAGTTGCTCTTTGATATCCTCATCAAATTCACTCACGCTTATAACGCTCCTACTCTCGCACATCTTAGCGTCATTTACCTCGCAGTAACCACTTAGCGCATTTTTGTATCCGCCCCTTATGCAAGCCTCCCTATCTTCTAAAAATCCAGCCCCGCCAAGGATGAGCACGCCAAGGTCAAAGCCTATCTTAAATTTCGCGCTCACTGAGCTTTTTATCCAGCTTAAAAATATCTCATCATACCTCAGTCCAAGCGCCCCAACGCCATCTGGCACGACCAAGATATCCACGCCATAAAGGCTCTCAGCGTAAATTTCAGGATGAAGCCTGACACCAAATTCATCGACTATCTCAGGCTTTAGAGCATAGGTTTTGATATTAAAACCTTCAAATTTATGCAAAAAATCATAAATTTTGGCAAAGCTTAACAAATTTATCTTGTCAAACATCAAAATGCCAACTTTCATGCTAGCTCCTTTTAATGAAGTGTCTCATTTAGCTTGATCGCCCTTTTGCTCGCACTTGCAGTGATCTGACCTGTTTGGCTATTTTGTCTAAAATGAAGTCCATTTAGCCCGCCAAGCTCAAGCGCCTTGTAAATTTCAGCCTCAAATTTAAAGCTAGGATTTAGCTTAGCTAGCTTTTCACGCTCGCTGGCCGAGATATAGACCTTTGTGCCCTCAAGCACTGCTATGCCAGCGTCCACGATGCAGTTATCGCCAAGTGGCACGCCAGTGACTGAGTTTGCGCCAAGCAAGCAGTGTTTGCCGATGCTTACAGGGTTGCCATTCGTTCCGCTTAGCACGCCAAGTATGCTTGCCCCTCCGCCAACGTCGCTACCCTCGCCCACTACGACAGAGCTGCTGACCCTGCCCTCAACCATCACGCCACCAGTTGTGCCTGCGTTAAAGTTGATATAGGCAGCCCCTGGCATGACGACAGTGCCAGGATGTACGGCAGCACCCATGCGAACTTTTGCAGCGTCTAAAATTCTCGTGTTATCAGCTGGGATGATGTGACTTAAAAATCTTGGGAATTTATCCACGCTTACGATCGCTGGATACTCGCCAAACATCTTTAGCGAAATTTCATTTTCTCTTAGCCACTCAAGCTCGATCGGGATGTTTTGGCTAGTCCATGCGACATTTGGCAACACACCAAATGCTCCATCAAGCACGATCGATCTAGGTGCGACCTTGCCAAGTGAGATCAAGTAAAGCTTGAGATAGACGGCCTCCACACTAAGTGGCTTTGCGTCCTCAAACAAAAATACAAGTTTAAATTTATTCTCATTTAGCTCCAGATCGTCTTCAAAAGCCATCTTCACAGCGTGTAAATTCTCCACGTTTTTGTGCGATTTTATATCTTTTTCAAAGACGCTAAAGAGCTTGCTAGCCTTCTTTGCCACCTTTGGCGTGAGATCAGCCACGAATTCAGTTGCACCAAAATCAACCTCAACATCGCACTTTTGCAAAGCATAGATAAAGGCAGCTGCGCTTAAAAAACTCTCTTTGTAATTTACAACAGCAAAGCTTGCTTGCAAAATTTTATCTGCATTTTTTTGTCCGCGATCGACTCTTGCGATGCCAAAAGCGAGCGGGTCTTTGTAGCCATCTTTCTTTCTAAATTCTTCAAAAAATTCCTTAAATTCGTTTGCGTCTTTGAATTCTTTAGACATATATTCTCCTTTAAATTTTTTCTTAGTCTAGCCAAAAATGGCTAAAAATTTTATGATTTTAAAGCATTTGAGTTTTGATAAATTTATAGATTTTAATAATGATTAAACTTATCATAAAGAAAATAGAAATAAAATGTCGCAAATTTTACAAGGAGACAAAATGTCAAATTTAGCTACAAAGCCAAGATATGCTTTAGCTGCGCTGATCGGTTTAATCGCTGGCATAGTTTCAGCTTTTGTTAAATGGGGCGCAGAAGTGCCACTTCCACCAAGAAGCCCTATGGATATGTTTAACGCAGCTTGCGGACCAGAAAGCGCCATCAGGGCGGCTGATGCGATCGACTGCTCAAGGAATTTTCTAAATCCCCCTTATGTATTTTTAAGAGATTATGTCGGTATCGCCGATCCAAACGCTGCTATTTACGAATTTGCAGGGCATGCCTTTAACTACGTTATGCTAACGCACATCATATTTTCGGTCGTCTTTGCCGTTGGTTACTGCCTCGTGGCTGAGAAATTTCCAAAGATTACGATGTGGCAAGGTGTAATGGCAGGCATTTTAGTAACTATCGCAGTTCATGGCATCTCACTGCCACTTCTTGGTCTTACTCCGCCACTTTGGACACTGCCTTGGTATGAGTATGTATCCGAATTTGTAGGTCATATGATCTGGTTTTGGTCCATAGAGATCATCCGCCACGACCTAAGAGCTAGGATCACAAAAGAAAAAGATCCAAGCGACTGCTGCAACGCATAGCTTGAAATTTGCTGTTTTGGGTGCAAAGCCTAAGACAGCAAATTTAAAACTCTAGCACCTGCCAAATCATAGCCACAATGCTTTAGTTTTGATAAAAGATTGATAAAATTTATATACCTAAAACCAAAATTTCCACAGATTTTTGCTTTGCATAAAGCTTTGATAACTTCAATTTTTCTCTTACTCTCAATCCATACATTTGTATGCTTGCACAAAACCTAAAAGAGCAAATTTAAAACTCTAGCGCTTACCAAATCGCAGCCACAATGCTTTAGTTTTGATAAAAGATTGATAAAATTTATATACCTAAAACCAAAATTTCCATAGATTTTTGCTTTAAACAAAGCTTTGAAAGCTTCCAAATTTACATCATTTGCAATCTATCCATTTGAAAGCTGCGTAAATTTAAAAATTTAAGCACTTAGCACTCACTACTAAGCTCTAAATTTTCTAAACAAAGAGGCTTTTCACGCTCAAAAATCACCCCTATACCGTAAGGCTCGCAAATATCAAGCTCACCTTCGGCAAATCTCATCAGCCACTGCTTATCGTGCGCATAAAAGGTGCATTGCGGCGAGCTAAAGGGCAGTTCGCAAGCTGGCACGTCAAGCAAGCTAAGCTCATCATCACTCAAACAATGCTCTCGCCTAAGCTCATCTCGCAAAAAAGATAAGAGCGTCTTTTATATGACGATCAATGTCATCTGCGATATGCCCTGCCAGCAAAATGCTCTCATCGTCCGTATCCGCCTTATCAGTACTCACAAGGCAAAATGGCACTTGACCAAATTTTTTACTTTCAAGCTCCGTCTGGGCGTACCAGATAAAGCCATCATTAGTTTCTACTTTTTCAAACTCGCCAAATTTCAAAGTCATTTTTTATTTTCATTTTTGTATTTTGGAGCTAAATACCACCTTTAAATTTGCTGTCTTAGGCGCAAAAACTAAAACAGCAACTAAATTTACCCCACCACTTAAAAGCAAAATTTCTCATCAGTGCCATTTTGCTTGCGCATAGCTTTAAAGTTAGCAAGATTGTCTTTGTCTAAAAAATAATCTTTCTCTTTTTTATTGTGGGCTTCAAGCTTCTCTATGCCTTTTGCAAGGGCTGCTTTTCTATCTTCGTGAGGTGAGCTAAATTCTAGAGAAAACATCGCTTCATAGGCATTTTTCTTAGTCCATTCAAGTGCTTTATCAGCGAGGTCTTGTTGCTTTTTGATATCACAAAATGCGTAAGGATTGACCACGTCGCCAACAAGCTTCATAAACGCTCCTATCGCGGCCACCATGTCAGTAAATTTCTCGCCCTCCAAATCCACGACGCCTCTTAGCAATATCGCGCGGTTTTTTGCCACGTAAAACCAAAATACCGCATCATCGCGAAGTCCGAGGTCATAAGCGCGAGCTGAGAGAACAAAAAGAGTTATCGGAGTGACCATTTGTGGGGCATCTTGGACGATCTTTTCCGCCTTTTTAAAGTCCTCTTCTTTGCCACTTTTTAAAAGCTCATCTATCTTGTCATAGACCTTGACAAACTCGGCCTTGCCAGCATTTGCTGAGTAGTAAGGTGTGACGTAGATGTCGATACTTCTTACCTTGCCGTCGTTTGCAAAGCCACATACCGCTCCAAAAAGTAGCGCCGTAAGCAGTGATAAAATTTTCATTTTAACTCCTTGGTTTAAAATTTTTATTATTTTAACTAAAAGCAGTTGAAAAGTTTGGGATAAATTTAAAAAAGTCCGCAAATTTAAAGCGGACTTTGAATTAGTTTTTAAAGCTATGTATAGGTGCAGGGATCTGGCCGCCACGAGCTATGAAGTCTGCACTTGAAGCTTTATTTATCTTCATCACAGGCGCTCTGCCCAAAAGGCCGCCAAACTCGATCATATCGCCCTCACGGCCAAGTGGTATGATACGAACGGCAGTTGTTTTTTGATTTATAACGCCGATAGCCGCCTCATCAGCGATCATCGCAGCTATGCTCTCACTTGGCGTATCAGCAGGTATGGCGATCATATCAAGCCCCACCGAGCATATCGCCGTCATCGCTTCAAGCTTTTCTAAATTTAGTGATCCTGCACGCACCGCAGCTATCATGCCCTCATCTTCTGAGACTGGGATAAACGCACCACTTAAGCCGCCAACTTGATTGCACGCCATGACGCCGCCTTTTTTGACTGCGTCATTTAGCAAGGCAAGTGCCGCAGTCGTGCCGTGCGTACCAACAGCTTCAAGCCCCATCTCCTCAAGCACACGAGCCACCGAGTCGCCCACAGCTGGCGTTGGGGCAAGAGAGAGATCGACGATACCAAATTTAACCCCAAGACGCTCGCTAGCCATTTGACCGACTAGCTGACCGATACGAGTGATCTTAAATGCCGTCTTTTTCACAGTCTCGGCCACCACATCAAAACTCTCGCCACGCACCTTTTCAAGCGCTCTTTTGACGACGCCTGGGCCTGAAACACCGACATTTATCACCACATCAGCCTCGCCCACGCCGTGAAATGCACCAGCCATAAAAGGATTGTCCTCGACTGCGTTAGCAAAAACCACGAGCTTTGCACAGCCCATCTCTGAAGCTGCTGCCGTCTCTTTTATGATGCGTCCCATGTCACGCACTGCGCTCATATTTATGCCACTTTTTGTTGAGCCGACATTGACGCTTGAGCACACTTTTGCAGTCCCTGCAAGTGCTTGTGGGATAGAATTTATCAAAATTTCATCGCCCTTTTGATAGCCCTTTTGAACCAAAGCCGAAAAACCACCTATAAAATCAATACCAACTTCAATAGCCGCCCTATCAAGCGTCTTTGCGATCATCACGTAGTCTTTTGCGTCCGTTGCGGCGCCGATTATCGAGATAGGCGTCACACTCACTCTTTTATTGACGATTGGTATGCCTAGCTCAGCGGAAATTTCGTTGCCCACGCGAACTAGGTCTTTGGCTTTAGTGGTGATTTTTGCGTAAATTTTGTCGCAGGCTTTGTTGATGTCAGAGTCGATACAATCAAGCAAACTAATGCCCATCGTGATCGTTCTGATGTCAAAATTTTGCTCTTCGATCATCGAGATCGTTTCAGTTACATTTTTGATATCCATCTTTTGTCCTTAAATTTTATGCATAGCATCAAAGATGGCTGAGCTTTGGATGTTTATCTTTACTTTTAGGCTCTCCCCAAGCTTATCTAGCTCCGCTCTTAAGGCTGTAAAGTCCTTATTTTCATCGCTTGAAACCACCGCCATCATAGTAAAAAAGTCGCTTAAAATTGTCTGGCTGATATCATCTATGTTTAGCCCTAGCTCGCTAAGCTTTGCTGAGACGCCAGCAACGATGCCGACTCTATCTTTTCCGACTACGGTTACGATCGCTTTCATCTTTTCTCCTCTTAAATTTTAAATTTATTATTTAAAGTGCATTTTGGCTCCAAAATTTAAGCCCTGCATCAAGCAAGTCAAATTTTGGTAGCCAAATTTAATTAAAATTTGCTCTAAATTTTATCTTTTGTAAATTTACTTCGAGCAAGCACTCTTGCCGTCATTTACTGGCTGGATCGCTGAGTTATCAGCCCCGCCACCGTTATTTATATTTTCTATTATCTCCCAAAGTCTTGCAGCTGCGCTCTCGTAGCGTTTTGCAGTGACTGAGTTTGGCTCATAAAAGCTAACTGGCTTGCCATTATCGCCGCCCACACGAACCGCTGGCTCGATAGGGATCTCAGCTAAAATTTGAGTGTTATAAGCCTTTGCCACCTCTTCAGTCGTGCCTTTGCCAAAGATGTCGTACTCTTTGCCATTATCAGGGCAGATAAAGCCGCTCATATTTTCGATGACGCCAGCGATTGGGATGTGAAGCTTCTCAAACATATCAAGCGCACGCTTGCTATCATCAAGTGCGACCACTTGTGGCGTTGTGACGCAGACACCTGCTGTTACTGGCACGCTTTGAGCAAGAGTTAGCTGCGCATCGCCTGTTCCTGGAGGCATATCGAGAAATAAGACATCAAGCTCACTCCAAAGCACATCTCTTAGCAGTTGCTCGATCGCTTTCATTATCATCGAGCCACGCCAGATAAGGCTCATACCCTCCTCCATCAAAACGCCCATACTCATCATCTCGACGCCATGGCTAAGGATAGGTTTTAGCTTGTTACCCACAACTTGTGGCTGAGTACTTACCTCACCTAGCATTCTTGGGATATTTGGTCCATATATATCAGCGTCTAAAATTCCCACTTTTTTGCCAAGTTTTGCCATTGAGATGGCTAAATTTAGAGTTGTAGTTGATTTACCAACGCCGCCTTTTCCTGAGCTTACCATTACGAAATTTTTAACTTGTGGCGCGATATTTTTGCCACTTTGAGTGTTACTTTTCTCCTCAGGTATCTTTGGCTGGATCAAATTTAGCACGTACTCGTTTGAGCCCATGACACGTTTGATATCCGTTTTTAGCTCATTTGCCACATCAGCACTTGAGCTAACGATCTCGATCTCGATTAAAATTTTATCCTTGATCTCAACGTTTTTTACAAAGCCAAAACTAACGATATCCTTCTCAAAGCCAGGATATATGACACCTTTTAGTCTATTTAAGACCTCTTCTTTATTTAACATTTTTCTCCTTTTGTTAGATCTTTTGAAATTTTATATGCACAAAATTTTGGTCCGCACATCGAACAAAAATGAGCGCTCTTAAACGCCTCTTCTGGCAAGCTCTCATCGTGAAGCTCTCTAGCCTTTTTTGGATCAAAGCTAAGCTCAAACTGCTTGTTCCAGTCAAATGCGTATCTAGCATCACTCATCGCGTGATCTTTCTCGATCGCTCCAGCCTTACCAAGTGCAACGTCTGCGGCATGAGCTGCTATCTTGTGAGCTACGATGCCCTCTCTTACGTCATTTTCGTTTGGCAGGCCAAGGTGCTCTTTTTGCGTCACGTAGCAAAGCATGCTAGCGCCGTGATATGCCGCCATCGTACCACCTATCGCTGAAGTGATGTGATCATACCCCGCGCCGATATCGCTAACAAGCGGTCCAAGCACGTAAAATGGGGCGTCATGGCATAGCTCTTGTTCGATTTTCATATTATACTCAATTTGACTTAATGGCACATGACCAGGGCCTTCTATCATCACTTGCACATCTTTTTGCCACGCACGAAGTGTAAGCTCTCCAAGTACCTCTAGCTCACTAAGCTGTGCCTCGTCCGTCGCGTCGTACAGACATCCTGGACGAAGTCCGTCGCCAAGCGAGAGCGAGACGTCGTATCTTGCGCAAATTTCTAAAATTTGATCAAAAATTTCATAAAAAGGATTTTGCCTATTTAGCTTTGACATATAGCTAGCGCTTAGACTGCCACCTCGGCTTACTATGCCCATTTTACGCTTTTTAACAAGTGGCAAAAACTCACGCAAAAAGCCAGCGTGTATCGTAAAGTAACTAACCCCTTGCCTTGCTTGCTTCTCTAAAATTTGCAAAATGAGTTCATTTGTGATATTTGTAACCTCTTTTGCCTCTTTTAAAATTTCATACATCGGCACCGTGCCTATTGGCACACTTGAATGCTCGATGATCGCACTTCTAATGGCGTCTAAATCGCCGTCTGTGCTTAGATCCATAACCGTATCGGCGCCAAATTCTAAGCAAATTTCAAGCTTTCTAAGCTCAGCGCAAATGTCGCTACTTAGGCTTGAGTTGCCGATATTTGCATTTACCTTTGTCTTTAGCTTTCTGCCTATGCCCATTGGCTTTAAATTTACGTGATTTACATTTGCTGGGATGATGATCCTGCCATTTGCCACCTCATCTATCAGCAAATTTTCACTGATGCCCTCACGCTTAGCCACATAGCTCATCTCCTGTGTGAGCTTGCCACGCCTAGCATAGTACATCTGCGTCTTTTCTCTCATAGCTAGCCTTTTTTTAAATTTAAAAAAACAATTCTAGTCCTTTTTACATTTGAACTAACTAAATAAATTTAATTCACACTTTTACTAAAAAGATTTTTTCAAGCTTGAAAATGTATAATTCCGTAACAATTTTTAAAAGGAGCTACCTTGCTTGACATCTCACTTATAATGCTTGGAGCTGGAAATTCTAGTCGTTTTGAGCTACCTGTAAAGAAGCAATGGCTTCGCATCGGCAGCGATCCACTTTGGCTTTTTGCCACTAAAAATTTGAGTAACTTTTACACATTTAAAGAGATCATCGTAGTGAGCAAAGAGTGCAAATATATGTCTAAATTTGCTCCAAATTTTAAATTTGTTGATGGCGGCGAGACAAGACAAGATAGCCTAAAAAACGCTCTTGAGCTAGTAAGTAGCGAATTTGTCCTAGTTAGCGACATCGCGCGCCCTTGCATATCAAGCGAGCTATTTCACAAGATCATCGAGGCAGCCGCTCAGGCTGACTGCGTAGTCCCTGCGCTAAAGATCGCAGATACAGCTTATCTTGGCGAAAATGCTATCGATAGAGAGAAGGTAAAACTGATCCAAACACCGCAGCTCTCGCGCACAGCGCTTCTTAAAAAGGCTCTTAGTAGCGGTGAAATTTACACAGATGATAGCTCGGCTATGAGAGCCATTGGTGCGAGCGTTTGGCACATTTTGGGCGATGAGATGGCTAGAAAGATCACTTTTAAAGAGGATCTTGCCAAAATTTCAGCCCTAGTGCCGCCTGAAAACGAGGTCTTTGTTGGTAACGGCTTTGATGTGCATGAGTTTGAAAAGGGACGCCCGCTTGTGCTTTGTGGCGAAAAGATCGACTACGAGTTTGGGCTAAAGGCTCACAGCGACGGCGACGTGGCACTTCATGCGCTAACAGACGCCATTTTAGGAGCTGCTGGGCTTGGCGACATAGGTGAGCTTTTTCCTGATACGGACGCTAAATTTAAAGATATTAGCTCCATTTATTTACTACAAGAAGCCTATAAAAGGGTGCAAAGCATGGGCTTTGTGCTAACAAACGCTGATATCACGATAATGGCGCAAAAGCCAAAACTTTCAAAGCTAAAGGCAAAAATGGAGGCAAACATCGCGCAGGCTCTAAATTTAAGCCAAAGCCGCATAAATGTAAAGGCGACGACGACTGAGGGGCTTGGCTTTGTCGGCAGATGCGAAGGGATCGCTGTCATGGCAAGTGCTAGCCTTAAATTTTACAACTGGACACAAATATGAAAATTTTAATAGTAGAAAACGAAATTTACCTAGCTGGCTCGATGGCTAGCAAGCTGGCCGATTTTGGCTACGACTGCGAGATCGCAAAGAGCGTCAAAGAGGCGCTAAAATTTGAAAATTTTGACGTAGTGTTACTTTCTACCACACTCCCTGGACAGGACTTCTACCCTGTCATAGAGAAATTTAAAAGCTCTATCATCATCTTACTCATCGCCTACATCAACAGCGACACCGTGATAAAGCCGATACAAGCGGGTGCAGTGGACTACATACAAAAGCCATTTATGATAGAAGAGCTTGTTAGAAAGATAAGGCATTTTGAAGAGTTTAGAGGCTTTAAAAACGAGATCAAAAACTACGAAAACTACATAAATTTTGCCCTGAAAGACTACGAGATACCTTCTTTTGAAGCTAAAAAGATCAAATTTCCACTTCTTTTAAAATCAAGCAAAAATGGCTACAGCGATAAATTTGTCTTTAGCTACGTAAAATCAAACAAAACTCCGTTTTTGTTTTTGGGTCAGGCCTGTTTGGCTGAGCTAGAAAAGGCACTAGCTCAAAGTGGCGACGAGCTCATCTACATCACAAATTTAGAGAGCCTAAAAGAGGATGAAAAAGAGAAAATTTTAGAGCTTTGCAAAAAGAAAAAAGTAGCTATACAAACTAGTGATTTTTCGCAAAGCGCGCCATTTGACGAGCTTGAACTATCCATCAAAGATAAAAACTTTGACATCGGCGAGATCGTCACGATCGATGAATATATAAAATATATCATCGTTAATTATCAAGATAAATTCCCCGACACGGAGCTAAGCAAAAAGCTTGGAATTTCTAGAAAATCACTTTGGGAAAAGAGAAAGAAATATGACGTCAGCAAGAAAAAATAGTGAAATTTTTATAAACACAGAAGTTTACGGCGCCTTAGAACTTATCAAAAACAAAATTCTCTCAAATTTTAGCGCCCTAATGGATGATGAGCAGATCAAAGAGGTGGCAAAAAAGGGCTACTTTAACGGCGAGCCGATGCCCTACTCTTTTGGCTTTGCCCCATTTGGTGAGGTCAATCAAAATATCGCTAGTAAGCTACATGCTGGGCAAAGAGTAAACTTAAATATGGACGGCAAGATCGTTGGGCACATAGACGTGGCAAAGGTCTTTAAATTTGATGAGAGCATGCGAGCTAAAAATATATTTTTAGCGAACGAGTCAAACAGCGAAATGTTGCTAAATTTAGGCAAATACGGCATAAGCGGAGAGTTTGAGCTATATGATGAGAGCTTGCAAATAAGCAAAGATGCGCTAAATGAGCTAATATCAGAGAGTGGCGCAAAAAAGATAACGGCTGTCTTTTTAACAGCCGATCCATTTAACCGCGCGCATGAACGCCTAGTTAGGATGACTATCGATAAGGCCGATCTCGTGGTCGTTTTTCTAATAAGAACAAGAGAAGAGAGGCATATCGACTATGAGATCAGAAAGCAGGTGCTTGATTATTTCAACCAAAACTACCTGCCGACAAAAAAGGTCTTTGTCTTTGCACTAAAAAACACGACCCTTTTTAGTTCGCACGCCAACCCAACGCTTGAGTGCATCGCAGCTTCAAGGCTTGGCGCAAACAAGCTAGTCATCGGACAAAACCACTCTGGCATCGGCATGTTTTTTGATCACAACGAAGCTCACACGATCCTTGATATCTACAAAAATGATCTAAATTTAGACGTGATCGTCCTGCCAGAGCTTGTTTATTGCAACAAGTGCAAGACGCTAGTTAGCACCAAAAGCTGCCCGCACGGACAGCACCACCAGATCAAATATCACCCAGACGTGATCAAAGAGCTGCTATTTAACGGCATCATGCCACCAGCCATACTAGTGCGGCCTGAAATTTCGGCACTCGTGCTAAGCAAGCTCTATGTAAATCGCTTCAAAGACATACAAAAGCTCTGCGACGATCTCTTTGTAAATTCTGGACTGCTTGAAAATAAGACTGACCGCGACTTTTACGAGGAGCTAATGAAGCTCTATCAGACATCATCACTCACTTAAGGACATTTATGCAAAAGCTATTTTTGACATTTTTTGGATTTGGACTTTTACCAAAGGCGCCTGGTACTTGGGGCTCGGTGGCTGGAGCTGTGGCGGCTTTTTTTGTGCTATATTTTTTCTCGGCGACCACGCTTTTACTAGCTAGCATTTTGCTATTTTTGGTGAGCATCAGCGTCATTGATGATTTTGAAAAAAAGGTAAATTCACACGACGAGAGCTTTATCGTGATCGACGAGGTTGCAGGCGTTTGGCTAGCTATTGCCATTAGCGGATCGACGATCTCTCAGCTAGTTCTCTCACTCGTACTTTTTAGAGTGCTTGACATCAAAAAACCATCGATCATTGGCAGGATAGACCGCAACGTAAAGGGCGGACTTGGCGTTATGGGTGATGATATGGTTGCTGGATTTTTCGCTGGCATTATTAGCGCTATGATATATGGTGTGGCTATGAAATTTGGCATAGTTTTGCCGTGAGCCAAGCTATCTATCTTGCTGGCTCTTTTTAAATTTAACTATACTTACTATTTTTCCATTTTAGAAATTCTTCCATCTCCTCTTTTGAGATGAGAACTTTATCATTAGAATTTTTCTCATCGCCACCTACAAATTTGTCTTTATCATAACTTTTTCTAAAGACGATCACATTATAAAGTGAAAATCTAAGCTATCCAAAAAGGCTTAAATTTTTCACATTTTCAGGGGTTATCTCATTGCCATTTTTGTCACGTCCTTTGCCACCAAAAAATAGCAGATAAAAAAATGGGGTCATGAAGTTAAATCTCAAAAGAAGTGCCCAAAAACAGTTTAAAAATCCGTGATTGTATTTAATGCAAACATAAAAGCCAAAAACAGCGTAAAGAGCTATCATAAAAAGTATAGAGTAAAAAATATAAGTTAGCCCATCATCATTTGAAACGTCTAAATACTCGCATACTGCACAAAAGATAGCTACAAAAACGGGAAATATGACGAGCGGAAAGATAAGATATAGGACAATCAAGTCAAATTTACTCAGATAAACTTTTATATTTCGCCTGCCAGCCAAGATCATCAACAAAATA
The DNA here is from genome assembly GCA_963545295.1 of uncultured Campylobacter sp. GTDB lineage: Bacteria > Campylobacterota > Campylobacteria > Campylobacterales > Campylobacteraceae > Campylobacter_A. Next base: position 24,379 of record CAUUIN010000019.1, read on the forward strand.
GCTAGCACTACCGGCAAAAAGACCAAACTAGCATATAGATCATTTATATCCAGGTTGCACTCCTCTTTTTGCTTTGTAAATTTGAATTTTATTGATAATACTTTGTATGTTAATTTTTAATTTACCTACGATTTTTGCGATTTTCTATGCCTATCCTCTCGCTATCTTCGATCTCTGCAACATAGCTTGGATTTTTCTTTTTAGCCTCTTTATCTAAAAAGCTAATGAGCTTTGCGTCGGCATTTTGATGAGAGCAGATGAGTATTATAAAATTTATGTAGTTGCTAGCTTCTTTTGGAGCGACCTGATTTTTTTTCGGCGGTATTGTAAATTTTTCTCCAAAAATTTGTATAAGCTCGAAAAGCTCGTTTTTGCTTAGGGTTTTATCACTAGCAAGTTCTTCAAGCTTTTCGATCGTGATCTCTTCTTCGTTTTGAGGCTCTAGTCCTCTTGCCAAAGCTTGATGATCTTTGTCTTTTAGCAAGATATAGACTAGCGCACAAATTGCTACTATAAGTAAAAAAACAAAAAAGACTATCAAGCCTTTAAGAAGCATTTATAGCCTTGTGCAAAGAGAGCGTTTTGTAAATGCAAAAACGCTCATCGCTATCATTATAACGATGCTTATCCAGACAAAATCAGGCACTGGAAGCGGATCTCCAGCTGCGTATGAGTGCATGCCAGCTAGATAGAAATTTACCCCAAAATAGGTCATTATAATCGACCAATAGGCAAAAAATGATGCAACAGCAAATGCGTATTGATTATTAAGCTTTGGTATAAATCTCATGTGAAGCACTGCCGCATAGACAAGGATCGAAACTAGCGCCCAAGTCTCCTTGCTATCCCAGCCCCAGTATCTGCCCCAGCTCTCATTCGCCCATACGCCGCCCAAAAAGTTTCCAAGTGTGAGCAAGCTAAGACCAAGTATCATCGCCATCTCGTTTATGCGTGTCGCTTCTGTGATATTACGCGTGATCTCTGCATTTGGCTTTTTCTTATTTTGTAAGATGATAAGTAGCAAAGTAAAGCCACCAAGCAGTGAGCAAAGACCCAAAAATCCATAACTTGCAGTTATGATAGAGACGTGGATAGTTAGCCAGTAGCTCTGAAGCACAGGCACAAGTGTCGTGATCTGCGGATCCATCCAGCTAAGGTGCGCAACAAATAGCGTAACACCAGCTAATATAGATGTAAGTGCAAGTGCGATCGGACTGCGTTTTGCAAAGATGATGCCAGATAGACCAAGTGCCCAAGCGATATAGACCATCGACTCGTAGGCGTTACTCCAAGGGGCGTGCTCAGCGATGTACCAACGAAGGCCAAGACCTACTGTGTGCGCAAGAAAAGCTAGTAAATTTATAATATATACAGCTTTAACTATACCATTTATCTGCACTTTTGGCACTAGCATCTTGACAAAAACAAATAGTAAAAGTGCAAGTCCAGCCAGAAGATATATCGGCGTCAAGCGGTCAAATACTTGAAATTTATTAAATAGAATTTCTATGTCTATCTTTTTATCACTTGGCATGACGGCAGCGCCGTATTTGTGCTGATAGGCTGAAATTTTCTCAAGCGCCACATCAGCCTTACTCCAATCATTATCCTTTGTGGCTGCATCAACAGCTGAAAAATACTCTCTCATCATGCCAACGACTAGCTCAGCCTCTTTTGGCGAGAAATACATCATCGCACTAGCAGGCGAATACCAAGAATTTGATGGATCATCTTGTTTTGGGAAAATTTTGAAAATTTCACCGATAAATATCATATAAAATACATTTAG
>CAUUIN010000020.1:0-24915 GCA_963545295.1 uncultured Campylobacter sp.
CTAACCATCGTCTTATAAATAACGCTATTTTCTTCGTGATTTTTACCTAAAACCTCTTCTTCAAATATCGTCTTTACAAGGTCAAAAATGGCAAGCGCGAGCGTTAAAATAATGGTTGATTCAAAAATTTCTTCTACATTTATATGCTCGATACTCTTTGAGATAAAGCTCTTTACGCCGTGCCAAAATAAAAACGCACATATCATAAAAAGCGATGCACAAAAGAGTGCATAGACTGTCTTTAAAAATCTGCCAAAATGCTCCTCGACAAAGCCGCTATCGACCATATTTAGGATATTTTCTAAGCTTATATCGATGCAAGCGATAAATTTAAGCTCATTTTTTTCATTATAGATAGGTACGCTTGCTGTGACGCATAAACCTCCATTTAGACTTGATGGATATGGGTCGCTTAAAACGCACCTTTTCTCACGCACTGCGGTGTAGTAGTATGCCTTATTTGCGCGGTTTTCTCCCTTTGGAATTTTATACTTTTCGTTTAGGCTGATCGAGTCTTCGATCTGTATGCCATTTTCATCTAAAATGTATAGTGCGTCAAAATTTTCTATCTCGTGACTGATCTTATCAAAGCCAGCTTTTATGTTTTCTAAGCACACTCCAGGCAGTCTGTTTGGCAAATTTCTACTAAACAAATAGCAGATATACGCCCTTGCCTTATATCTCGTGTCGCTAAATCTCTTAATATCTTTTATAACCAAAACTAGCCTTTTAAATTTAATGCATGGTTAAACTCTGGCACGATCACCTTAAGAGCAGGCGCCACCTCGTCATCTTCAAGCTGTAAAAGCCCATTTATCTGCGAATTTAAAAGAGTTAGATCATACGGCTGTGAGTGTGTTACAAAGATCGACTCATACTTAGTTTGGACGTCATCTTTGTTGATAAGCAGCTCTTCATAAAGCTTCTCGCCAGGCCTAAGTCCCACAAACTCGATACCAAGATGCTCTTTGTTTGAAAGAAGTAGCATCTTTTTAGCGAGATCGACGATCTTAACTGGCTCGCCCATGTCAAGCACGAAAAGCTCTCCGCCTTTTGCGATAGAGGCTGCTTGAAGGACTAGCTGACACGCTTCAGATGTAAGCATAAAGTACCTTGTGATCTCTGGGTGAGTGACGCTTAAAGGCTTGTTTGCAGCGATCTGCGCTTTAAATTTAGGTATGACAGATCCGCTTGAGCCAAGGACGTTACCAAATCGCACACAAACTATCTCACATACTCCTGCTTCGTTTGAATTTAGCGCATAAAGCTCGCAAACACGCTTTGTTGTGCCCATTATGTTTGTTGGGCGCACAGCTTTATCTGATGAGATCATGACAAATTTCTTAGCGCCATATTTTTTAGAAAGATCGACTGCGTTTTTTGTGCCAAGGATGTTGTTTTCAACTGCTGAGCGAGGGTTTAGCTCGCAAAGTGGCACATGTTTGTAAGCTGCAGCATGGATGACGATCTCTGGTCTAAATTCTTCAAAAACCTCTTCAAAGTCTTTTAAATTTGTGATATTTACAAGCTTGCTAACAGTTCTTTTATCTCTTGTATCTTCGCCTATTTTATAAAGGTTAAATTCGCTATGCTCAACCATTATAAGCTCGCTTACACCAAATTTCAAACACTGCTTGCAAATTTCACTTCCGATACTACCACCAGCTCCAGTAACAAGCACTCTTTTATCTTTTAAGAAATTTGAAATAGCCTCTGGGTTTAGGTCTTTTGGCTTTCTGGCGAGCAGATCTTCGATCGAGATATCCTTGATCGGCTCATTTTCGATAAGCGAAAATAGCTTCATATCCCTTATGCCGTATCCCGTTAGCTCATCAACTAAAGCTTGAAGCTCGTCTTGATCGAGTGCAAGCGCGATGATAGCAGTCTTTGCGTCGTAGTCTTTTATAAGGCTTGGTATATCTTTTTTATCTTGAACTAAAAATCCATCACAATATGTGCCAACAAGGTCGCTTCTGCCATCTACCACACCAACTGCGTAGTAGTCAAGATAACCCTGCTTTAAGCCACGTAAGACGTGAAGCGCTTTTGAAGTTGCGCCTATAACGATACAAGGCTCACCTTTGTGAGGTCTGTTTGAAAAGTCAAGCACCATACGCTTTGAAATTCTCAAAAGCCCGATAAGCAAGCACGAGATGAGAAGGTCGATAAAGATGACACTTCTTGGATAAGGATTTAAAAAATCTTGTATGATGAAAAATACGATTGTAAATAAGATCGCCGCGCAAACGTGAGCTAGGAAAATTTTACGAGCTTCATTTAAGCCAAAAAATCTCCACGGCACCTTGTAAATTTTAAACATCCACATGAAAAAGAGTTTAAATACGATCAAAAATCCAGCCGTTACAAAAAGTCCTTGCACGTAGATATCTGGGATGTCGGCGTTAAATCTTAAAAGATATGCCGCATATATCGAAAAAACAAATATAAAAACATCGCCAAGAAGAAAAAATACGAGCCTTTTTAACTTCGTTGCATGAAACATTTACGCATTTTCCTTGACTATTTTTATCACTCTTTCTTGTGTCTGCTCGCTCATATCACTGCCACTTGGCAAGCAAATTCCTCTTGAAAATAGATCTTCGCTATATCCATCGACAAAGCTTAACGCACCTTTAAAGACAGGCTGCAAGTGCATAGGCTTCCAAAGTGGGCGGCTCTCGATATTTGCATCAGCTAGTGCTTTTATAACTTTTAAATGTGCATCTTTTTTAGCAAAAATGCCAGTTGTAAGCCATCTGTTGCCACGAGAATTTGGCAACTCTGGCATAAATTCTAAAACACCCGCAAGCTCTTTTTCATAAATTTCAAAAACTTTTCTCTTTTGCTCAACTCTTTTTTCTAAAACTTCCATCTGAGCCACACCAATAGCGCCTAGGACGTTGCTTAAGCGGTAGTTGTAGCCGTAGTCTTTATGCTCGTAGTGAAGTAGCGGCTCTCTTGCTTGCGTGCTATAAAATCTAGCTTTTTCCACAAATTCACTATCTCCAACTAGCATACCACCACCTGAAGTAGTGATGATCTTGTTGCCATTAAAGCTATATCCGCCCATCACGCCAAATGTGCCAAGTGCCTTGCCAGCGTAAAATCCACCTAGCGCTTCAGCTGCATCTTCGACCAAAGCGATGCCTTCATTTTGGCAAATTTCACAAATTTCTTTCATCTTTGAAGCTTGTCCGTAAAGATGAGTGACGACTAGCGCTTTTGGCTTTTTAGGTAAATTTGAGATCGCTTTTTTAAGTAGCTCTGGGCTTAAATTCCAGCTCTCGTCGCTATCTATAAAGACTGGAGTTGCCTTTTCATAAAGTATCGGCGAGACTGAAGCCATGAAAGTAAAGCTAGAAGCTAGCACAAAATCGCCCTCTTTTACTCCAAGGACGCGAAGTGCTAGGTGAAGTGCCGCAGTTCCAGCGCATAGTGCAAGCGCATCTTTAGCACCAGTGTAAGCTTTTATGCTATCTTCAAATTTATTGACATATTCGCCAAGTGGCGCTATGTAGTTGCTTTCAAAAACTTTTTTTATATATTCTTGCTCTTTTCCACTCATATTTGGTGGAGATAAAAAAACCCTATCCATTTTCATACCTTTCGTGATTTTTTGGCGATTTTAGCACTTATTTTTAAATTTATACCTTAGCACGCTCGCATGCAGGCACGCCATACGCCTTTATGCCATCTTTTATATCTCTAACAACCACGCTTCCAGCACCGATGATGCAGTTTTTGCCGATGCTTATGCCCTGAATGACACTTGAGCCGATACCAACGTGCGTGAATTCGCCCACTCTTACATTTCCTGCAAGGGCTGCATTTGGGCTGATGTGAGCAAATTTGCCTATGTCGCACTCATGCTCTATCACTGCACCAGAGTTTATGATAGCACCCTCTTTTATGCGAGCTTTTGCGTTTATCACGGCATTTGGCATGACTACAACGCCTTTTTCTATCACAGCACTTTCACTCACAACCGCGCTTTTATGGATCAAATTTACTATCTCAAAGCCAGCAGCCTCTACCTTTTGGCTGATCTTTTGCCTTGTTTTGTTATCGCCTATGGCTATTATGATGTCAAATTTTTCAAGCTCTGGGCTAAATTTACGCTCACTAGCATCATCTAAAAAAACTATCTCATCATAGCCATTATTTCTAGCGATATCAGCGATCACAAGGCCATGCCCACTAGCTCCGTAGATGTAAATTTTCTTAGTTTTTGCCATTAAATTTCTCCGTCGTCGCCTGCCCCTCTTTGCTGACACCACTTCGTTTTAGCACCTTTTGGATAGTCTGCAAAGCGATCTTTACATCGAGTATAAAGCTTAAATTTTTAGCGTAATAGACGTCGTACTCAAATTTTTTCTCCCAGCTTATGGCGTTTCTGCCATTTACCTGCGCTAGTCCTGTGATACCAGGGCGCACGTCGTGGCGGTGCTTTTGCGTTTCGTTATAGATGGGTAGATATTCAACCAAAAGCGGCCTTGGCCCAATGAAGCTCATATCGCCCTTTAGCACATTAAAAAGCTGTGGCAGCTCATCTAGGCTAAGTGAGCGGATCAGTTTGCCAAATTTACCAAGACGCTGCTCATCTGGCAAGAGCTCACCATTTGCGTCACGCTCATCACTCATCGTCTTAAATTTATAAATCTTAAAAATTTTCTCATTAAGACCCGGTCTTGCCTGTGTAAAAATGACATCGCGGCTTACCTTAAAATAGATAAATATCGCCGTTGCTATTATGATAGGTGATGCTAAAATGAGCAAAAACAAAGCTCCCAAAATGTCAATCACCCTCTTTAAAAAATTTCTATACATCTATAAATTTCCTATAAATTTCTATATATCTTTTTGCGATTTGCTTCTCGTCAAACTCACTCACCGCCCACTCTCTACCATTTTGCCCAAGCTTAGCGCAAAGCGCTTCGTCATCAAGCAAAACTCTTATCTTACTAGCAAGGTCGTTTGCGTCTTTTACCTTGCATAAAAGCCCGTTGTAGCCATCTTTTACAGCTTCATTGCAACCTGTCACGTCACTTGCGACGACTGCTTTTGCCATACTCATCGCCTCTAAAACCGTTCTTGGAAAGCCCTCTTTGTAGCTAGGAAGTGCTAGTAGGTAAGAAGCCTTTAAAAGCTGTGGTATGTCGTTTCTTGCTCCTAAGTAGCGCACTTTGCCTCCTTTTAAAAAGCTCTCGTCTGCAGTTGATTTATTGCCGCTAAAACCCTCGCCAACAAAGACAAATTCGCAGTTTTTATAGCCATTTAAAATTTCAGCTGCCTCGTAAAATTCACGAACGCCCTTGTGCCACATAGCTCTTGCGATCATTAAAATGACCTTTTTATCGCCAAGCTCAGCTGCCTGCGTGATGGCTGGGTCAAATTTAGCAGTATCCACGCCGACACTTTTTATGCGGTACACTTTGCTTTTATCTATCAAATTTCTAGAGATCAGATAGTCTGGATCTGCGTCATTTACGAAGATACAAGCATCAGCTTTTGCAAAAGAGAGCTTGTAAAGGCTCTCCATGACAAAACGCACGACTTTTGTCTTAAGATCATCATCGATATAAAAGCTGCCAAGGCCTTCAACTAAATTTATAACGTGCTTTATGCCAGCGTTTTTAGCGGCAAATGTTCCAAAGACATTTGACTTGTGAGCGCCAGTTTGCAGCAGGTCTAAATTTAACTCACCTAAAATTTGAGATAGTTTTTTTGAGTTATTTATCACAGTTAGCGGATTTAAGCTAGCCTTATCAAGCTCATAAGTAACGGCGTGAAAGCTTTTAGCAAGCTCATCAGTAAAATTACCTTTTGGAGCGATAGCAAAGACCTCATGCCCCATATCTTTTAAAGCCTGCATTATAGGGCGTCTAAAAAAGTGTATGCTCATGTCAGCATGGCTTAAAAATCCTATCCTTGCCATATCTACCTCTTTAGCTTATAAACTTTTGCCGCCCCGTCAAGTATGACTGGCTCAAAAACCTTTGGATCGTATCTTTCAAGCACGAAAAGCTGTATGTAGGTGCTATTTAAAATGCTCTCATCAAGGATGATAAACCTGCCATAGTCCCTCATAAAAATGACAGAGATATTCGAAAGTTCATTATTTTTATACTCTTTGACATTTAGCTTGCCAGCCTCGTCGTAGTCGGTTTCTATGAAATATCTTAGCGGCAAGACGTTGCCATCGTAGATCAAACTTGTGACATCGCTTGTTAGCGTAAAGCCGCCACTTAGCCTAATGCCCTTTTCGCTTTGTGAGATCGCTCTTGTGGTGACAAAAAGCCCGTTGTTTAGGTTTTTACCGCTTTTTAGATCGATCTTGCTAAACTGCAAAATGGTCGGAAAGATGCTAAGCATCCTATCTGGCAAGTAGTAGTAAATATCCCTTGTCTTTGCTGGCAGGCTAAAATTTGCCTCTTTTATATCGCTAAAAAACTGATCAACACTTAAATTTCTATCTTTTAAAATTTGTGCCAAGTTGCCATTAAAGTGCTCTTTGAAATTTCGCTCCGTATACTCAACATCGAGCCTTGCCATATTCGCAGAGCTCATCTCGTCGCTACCAAGCGCAAAGCTTACGGCAAAATTTTCACGCCCAAGGTGCTTTCCGCCGTCAATTAGCGTCTTAACATCGCTGTAATATCTAATCGGATATCCATAGTCCCACCACGCAAGCACGTAGTCTTCGTGGTTTGCGATGCCTTTTAGCTTGTTTAAAATTTCAACCTCTTTATTTACAAAGACTGGCTCAGCCTTGTAGCCATAGATATGAATGAGCGCTGGAGCAAGCACTAAAGCCGCTATGAACGCTCTTGTGAGATTTAAAATGGCTCCTTTTAGCTTTAAATTTGCAAGCACAAACTCTACTAAATAGCCAAAGCCAAGCGCCATGATAGGCACGGCATAAATGGTAAATCTAAGGCCGCTTTTAAAGGCTAAAAAGCCAAGTGCGAGCATGCCAAGCGAGACGGCAAATGAGCGGTGTTTATAGCAAAAAAGAGCGACACCTGCAAGCGAGATCAAAAATGTTATGACATTTGCGCTGATCCTCTCGCAAAATAGCGTAAAATCAACGACGCTTGACTCTTGGATAGTTTGATTGACATTAAAAAAGTGAAAACTCATGCCACCAACTTCAGGCGCATCTCTAAAGACGTAAAATTTAAGCTGAAAAATGATCGGATTTAGCCCGCCTCGAACGACAAAAACAACAAAGATAATTGCCAAAATGCCAAGAGCAATTTTTAAATTTATCATCTCTTTTTTAAGCAGGCAAAGTGCGTAAATAGCAATTACAGCGATAAATTTAAGGGTTAGATCAAGGTTTGAGATAGCAAGCAAAAGCAAAGAAATTTCAAGGTAAAAAAGTGGATTTTTCCTATCAAAAATGAGCGTGTAAAGTAAAAATAGCCCAGTTAAAATGCTAATAAGCGAAAAGGCGCTCATATACCACCACATATAAATAAGCACGCTTAAAGGCGCGATTATCAGGCTCTTTGCGTCCTTTTTCTCAAGCACTCTAACAAGCCCCCAAACGACAAAGACGCTAAGTGGAATGATGAGCATATCAGTGTCGTAATATCCTGCCATAGTGCGGTTGTAGTAGCTATTTGCAACAACAGCAAGAAGTGCGGCGATGAAGCCAGCAAATTTTAGTCTATACTCATTTGCGATCAAGATAATCGGCACAGCCACAAGTGACGAGAAAAATACACTCATATAAATCATCGCCGTCTCGAGCTTGACGCCTAGAAATTTCACGATCCAATATGTAAGTGTGGAGAGCGGATAGCCGTAGTAGCTAAGGTCATTTTCTTGGTGAAAGCCAGCTAGCATGTCCCTTGCACCCTCGGCAAATGCGTAGCCGTCATTTGTGCTGATCATCAGCTCGTTGTTCCAAAAAAAGATCGGATACTCGCTCGCCCAAAAGACCCAGTAGAGCCTACAAACCATGCCAAAGAGGACTGCGACAAATATCATAAGATATAAAGAGTAATTTTTAAAAAACAAATTTCTATTCATTAGGATTTTCCAAAAAATTTATAAGCTTGCTCGCTATATTTTCACTATCAAAAAATTTAGCCCGATTATACGCAACATTTTCAAAATTTTGCCTTATTTCAGGTGTGTTAAGTACTTTTATCATCGCCCTTTTCATCGCATTTTCGTCATCAACTGGCACCAAAATACCAAACTCACTCTCGCCCAAAAGCTCCTTTGCGCCACTTTTGTGCTCGGTTGAGATGATGGTTTTTTCGCAGGCTAGTGCTTCAAGCAAGACATTTGAAAAGCCCTCAAAACGCGAGGCACAAAGCAAGCAAGAGGCGTTTTTTATATGCCTAAAAGGGTTTTTATCAGTGCCAAGAAGTTTTACTCGATCGCCTACATTAAGCTTGTCTATCAAATTTTGCAGCTCGTCCTTTAAAGGACCTTTGCCAAGGATGCCAAGCGTGGCGCGAGGATCGTTAATCAAAGAGATTATTTTTATTAGCATGGCTTGATTTTTACCGCTATCAAGGCGGCCGATGTTTATAAAAAATGGCTTAAAATCGCTCTCAAGTGGCTCATCTTTTAGCAAATTTATAGTTTTTAGATCAAGGGCGTTATAAAGCACCTTTGTTTTTGCCTCGCTCATGGCAAAATTTCGCACCAGATCCTCTTTATTGCCTGCTGCATTTGCAAGGATTAGATCAGCCTTTTTATAAAGATGAGTGAGTAAAAATTTATTAACCTTGCCGCTTAGATCGTCTTTATATAAGATAGACGGACAGCTTCGCTCGCTGATAACTAGCCTAGCTCTTAGCCCTAAAATCCTAGCAACCCCAGCGATATAGCAAGGGCGGTTCATCAGCACAAACTGCAGATCAATGGCTAAATTTTCGCATAATTTTTTATATTTAAAAGCAAGCATTGGCATCGCCAAAAAGAGCCTTGCAAGCTTCTTTACTCCACTCTCATAAGGATCGCTATTTTCTATAAAGTGGATCTTCACCTCGCTTGGGATCTCGTAAGCGATGACCTTGCTCATTAAGATGAGATGAACTTCGTAGCGTTTAACCAAAAATGGCAGTAAATTTGCCACATTTCGCTCAGCCCCACCAGGCCCCATCGAGTATAAAAAAACGGCTAATTTTTTCACTTGCTAACAACCTTTTTTATAAATTCTCGCCACTGCTTGATGATATTTTCTTTGCTAAATAAATTTGCACTCTCGCTGGCATTTTTTGCTAGTTTTTGCCTTAAATTTTCATCGTTTAAAAGCATTTCAAGCTTATCTTTAAGATCATCGCTGTCGCCATTTTTAAAGATAAGTCCGTCCCTGCCGTCACTTATGAGCTCTCTAGCACCCACGGTGTCGCTACTTAGCCTAGCGCAGCCAAAAGCGCCTGATTCTATTAGCACATTTGAAAGCCCCTCGCTTCGTGAGCAAAGAGTAAAAATTTTAGCCTCGCTATAAAGCTTGCTAACATCACTCATATGACCTAAGAATTTGACATTAAGCCCTAAATTTGACGCCATTTTTTTTAGCTGTGCCTCCTGCCTGCCACTGCCAGCTATCTTTATCTCCCAGCCTTCAAGCAAGCTCTTATCCACCTTGCTAAGCGCCTTAAAATAGAGATCATAACCCTTTACTGCTTCAAGCCTTGCCACGCTTAAGATAACGTTTTTTTTCTCGCAAATTTCAGGCACATCGATAAAAAGTGGATTGTGGATGACCTCGCGATTTTTAGCAAATTTATAGTAGTCGTAGTCACTTTTACTTAGCACGCTTAAACCATCTACAAAGCGGTAGCTAAGATCACGCATAGCGCTTGCGATTTTGCTTTTTAAGTAGCTATGCTCGTGGTGCTCGGTTGCTATTAGTTTGCTATTTAGCCCAAAATTTGCGATCACGCAAGCGACGTTTGTCCAGTCGATAAAGCTAATTATAAGATCAGCTTTTTGCTCTTTAAAAAGCGCTCTAAGGGCTAAAATTTTTTTAAATTTTAAAGCCACGCCTGAGCCAGTGACGTTAAGGTTTATGATCTTTATCTTTTCACTAAATTTATAAAGTCCAAGGTCCTCTTCAAGCAGGGCGATAGTGATCTCATTGTCCCTGCTAAGCTCATTTGCAAGCACGTTTAGCACGCGCTCGGCTCCACCGTTTCTAAGCGCAGCGATGACAAAAAGAATTTTCACTTCACACCTCCAAGCCTTAAAAGCTCCAGCCATTTTTTATAAATTTGCTCCACACTAAACTCATCAAGTCTAGCCCTTGCATTTTTGGCAAATTCGCCCATTTTTGCCTCATCTTGGATTAAATTTGCAAGCTTTTTACTCATATCATCAGCATCATTTATCTCGCAAAGCAAGCCATCAAAACCATCTTTTATAAGCTCTCTTGCCCCGCTTGTCTTTGTCGCAACCCGCACGCAATCATAGTTTATCGCCTCGATCAAGGTATTACCAAGACCCTCAAAATTTGAGCAAGAAAGCAGAACTTTTGCCCTTTTATAAAGAGAGGCGATGTCACTTACATTGCCTAAAAACTCGACACGAGCGCTTAAATTTTTAGATAAATTTTCTAAATTTGCCCTCTCGCCACCATCTCCAGCGACAGCAAATTTATAGCCACTTTGCTTTAAGTTTGCAGCCACTCTTACAAACATTTCGCAGTTTTTTATCTTATTTAGCCTGCCAACAAATATGATCAAATTTTCTTTATCAAAGCTCTCGTCGCAGGTTTTTTCAAAGAGAGGATTATAAATTTTCATCACATTTTTGCAAAATTTAGAGTAGTAGTTTTTATCCTCGTCGCTTAAGACACTAAGCGCGTTTGCAAATGGGTAACTAAGGCGTCTTAGCACCTTAAAAATCGCCCTTTTTGGCGCAAGGTAGTTTGTGTGCTCGCTTATGATAATAGGCGTTTTTAGCCCTGCTGAGCTAAAGAGTACCAAGGTATTTACGGCATCTAAAAAGGATATCACAGCGTCAAATTTGCCCTCTCTTATGAGCGCTCTTAGAGCAAGCACCTTTAAAACTCTCTTTTTTAAATTTCCAACCAAGCCAAACTCATCAGCCCCAACGCCTAAATTTATGAGCTTTACGCCACTTGCTAGCTCGTAAAATGGCTCGTCCTTGTCAAATTTAACAAGACTTACTTCATGATCTACGCTAAATCTTGATGCTACAACAGCGCAAACTCGCTCCGCACCGCCACTTCTAAGCGTTGATGTGACAAATAATATCTTCATATGCCAAACCTTTGCTTGATCTTTACACGTAGCTTTGAAAGTGCTGGCAAAATGCCACTTGGTAGCGGACTAAGCAGCAAAAATATAAACGCCTCTTTACTAAATTTAATGCTCAAGCTTTTAAAAATGCAGCTTAGCATTAAGCCATATTCGCCCGCTATTTTGGCGTAGTAGGCCGCATTTTTATACTGCATAGCTAGAAATTTTGGCTCATTTTTTATAGCGATATCGTAGTGCATTTTTGCCGTTTTGATGTAGGCGTTTGCGACGTTTAACGCATGCTTACTAGCATTTAACGTCGCACTATCGCTTCTTGCGATGCGGTAGATGTAAAGTGGCTTTTTAAGATAGAAGACATTTTTTTCAAAAAAGCGGATGTAAAGCTCGTTTTCGCCGCCAAAACTACTCTCATCAAACCTAAAATCATCTATAAACTCACGCGAAAAAAGCTTAAAATACTCGCCATTTATCCGTCCGCAGTGATAATCAACCTTGCTCATCGCCCCACTTTGCTTATAAGGGCTCCTGCCAGCCATCACATCAGTCATCACGCCATCTTTTTCGCAGATCGCGTCTGCAAAAACACACGAGTACTCGCCACTTTTTAAAATTTCATAGCACTCTTTGATCGCCTCTGGTAAAAGCTCATCGTCATCGTCAAGCAAGCAGACAAACTCGCCTGTTGCGTTGTCAAAGCCGTTATTTTTGTTGCCATTTGGGCTCTTTTTATGAGCGCTGTTTTTTACAAATTTGATCCTTGCGTCGTTAAAACTCTTGCAAATTTCACTCGCACTCTCATCATCTCCATCATCAGTTACAACTATCTCTAAGTTTTTATAGCTTTGAGCTAGAGCGCTTTTTATGGCCTTTTGTAAAAGCTCTGGACGCTTGTAAGTCGCGGTTACTATGCTGATTAATGGCTCGCTCATTTAGCCCCTTTTAAAAATTCTCTCATAGCCTTGAAGCTTTTCAAGTCGTGAGAAAAGTATAAATTTAATTGTCTTGATGTATGCCTTTAAATTTGCCTTGTATCCTCTCTCAAGGCGCTCACCTTCGATATTTGAGCCACTTAGATCAGTTGGGTGCGAAAAGAGATCACAGAAATACATCCGCATATCATTAACGCCAAGCAAATAGTCCCAAACATCAGTCGTGCAAAGCGCATTTTTATGGATTTCAAGCAAATTTTTAGCGCTTTTTTTAGTTAGCACATAAGCCCCTGCTCTATAAATGCTTGAAAATGAGTGCTTTGAAACCTGCCAAAGCGGCTTACTTAGGCTAGTATCCACCTTTTTGCCAAAGGCGCTAAACCTGCCATCTAGCCCATCTTGCATGCCACATATCAGCACGCTACTTTCAGGCATCTTGCTAGCTGCTAAAAAGGCCTCATTTATAGCCTGATCATCGCCTATCACATCATCTTCAAAGATGAGTGCAAATTTAGCATCGCTTGCCAAAAAAGCCTCATAAGCTTTGACGTGCGAGAGCGAACAGCCAACCTCAGCAGGGCTTAAGACCTTGCCGTAGGCTTTAAATGAGGGCGAAATGATCTTGTAGTACTCCCTCGCGTTTAGCTCCCTGCCATCTACTGCGTCTATTAGCTTAAAGCTATCATAAGTGCTAAATTTCTGCTGTAAAAGCTCGCGCCTTTTGGTGTCTTTTGCCAAAGATATCAGATAAATTTCATTCATTTAAGACCTTTTAAATTTTTTTAAAATTTTACGCCAAAGTATGCCCTGCTCGTAAGCATTAAAAAACAAAAAATATCCCAAAACATAAGCTGCGCCAGCGTAGATCGCAGCAAAAATTGCAAATTTTAGCCAGTTATCTAAGCTCACAAAGTCCTTGCAAGCAAACATCGCAAGCACGCAGAGCGCAAAAACGGCTAAATTTTTAAAATAAACCCCATAAAACGTGGTGAGTTTTACCTCTAAATTTAAAGCAGCATTTATGAGGTCAAAACCCAAAATCCTAATGCTGTAAAAAATGGCTGCGACGATGACGATACCATAAACGCCGTAGCCACTAAATTTAAGCAGGGCTATTTGTGCTGTGATCGTGCTAACGCCAAGGATAGTGTTAGCAATGGCTGGTCGGCGAAGCTTGTTTGTCGCGCTATCAAGGTTAAAAAGCGAAAAAACAAAGCTGATAAAGACGATCGGCACAAGCGTGATCATCGAGACGTTGTAGATAAATTTGATCTCGTCCGCACTTTTAAACGGTAGCCAAAGCGTGTAGAAATCCAGCCCAAAAACGACGAAAAATGCAGCCGGAGCGCTCATCACAAAAGCGATCACTTTCATAGAAAATTTAGCCTCTTTTATGAGATCACTTATCATATCTTTTGAGTAAAGCTCGACAAATTTTGGCGCAAAGATGCCGCTAAGCTGCGCTACAAAGCTCTCAAGTATGATGGGAGCTGCTTTAGCAACTGAGAGAAGGCCAGTGGCGTTTGCATTTACAAAAATGTTGCAGATAAAAAGGTCCATGCCTGTTAAAAGTATGCGATTTAGCGCATTAAAGCTGTTCCAAATACCAGAGTTTAAAAGCTCTTTTATCTTAGAAAAGTCAAATTTACTAAGGCTAAATTTTAGCTCTGGCGTGATGCGAGCTGACATAAAAATGGTGCTAAAAAAGACAAAAAGGCTAGCAACTAGCGCTGAGATCGCGATATATGAGATAAATGGCTTAAAAAAGAAAAAGAGTGCGACGATAAGAGCCGCTAAGATCGCGCTTGAGATGGCATTTCTGATGGAGAGTAGATAAAGCTTGTTTGTCACAAAGGCGCAGACCGTCAAAACGCCGTTAAATAGGCCGACGCAAAAATTTATAAAGTAAAAAACAAGGGTCATTCTCACATCAAAGAGTAAATTTTCAGGGACGTTTAAAAAGCTTTGCAAATTTAGTATAAAAATAGAGCTAAGCACCACGACAACGGCGCAAAAGAAGATATTTACAACAAGCACTGATGAGTAGTAGGTGTTTGCAAGGCTTAGATCCTTTTTGTGCCAGGCATGAGCGACAAAGCGGCCGCTTACCGAGTTTATCGCCACGCTCACGACTGCGGCGTAGCTAACGATGGCGTTGCTAAGCCCCACAAAGCCAAAAGCTTCGTTGCCAAGGCTCTTTAAAATAAATGGCGTAAGAAAGAAATTTATGCCCATTGATACGACAAAAACGACGATCGAGCTTATTAGATTGATTAGCATTAGACTTTTAACCTGTAAATTTTTACGCCACTTGAGATGATAAATGGCTCAAAGTATCGCTCATCGGCTCGCTCAAATATAAAAAGCTGCACAAGAGCCGAATTTAAGGCATTTTCATCAACCAAAATCACACGCGCATAGTCCTCTAAAAACAAAACAGAAATTTTCGCCTTTTCATCGATAGTTTTCTCATCTATTTGCAGCTCTTTGCCAGAGCCTTTTATCTTATAAAAGGACTTTACGGCAACTTTTTCGCCGTTTTGTGTGATAAATTTTGGCTCTTTTAGCGGTAAGATATAGCCATTTCCAAGATCTATACCTGCCTCACTAACGCTATTTATAGGGCTAATGTAGTAAAAAAACTCCTCTTTTGGCCTCTCGCCACTCATAACGTCAATGTAGCTATATCTAAAGATATTTGGAGCGATATCTATCATATCTGGCACAAGATAGTAAAAAACATCTTTTTTTGCTGCTGGCAGAGTGAAATTTGCGCTTTTAAGCTGGCTTAAAAAGGCGTTTAGATCGCTTGTATTGTGATCTTTTAAAATCTCCTCTAGCACTCTACTCTTTTTCTCAAACGAGATGTCGTTATACTCGCTCATTACTCTAGCTAGCTTAGCTGAGATCGCCTCATCTTTTCTTAAAGCAAGACTGACAAAATAGCCGTTCTCACCACCTTGCCTGCCAGGGTCATTTAGTGTCTTAACATCAGCAAAATACCTTATCGCATATCCATAATCCCACCATGAAAGCACGTAGTCATCACGTTTTGCAACTTTTTTTAACTGATCAAGTGCTGCTGCCTCATTGTGTGTGATTAAAGTATGAGGTCTATAAGAGTAAGCGATCTCTAAATTTGGAGCAAGCGCGGCAGCTGCAAAGATAAAAAATGATAAATTTTTAAGAGAATTTCTAAGATCAAATAAATTTAAAAAAAAGTGCAAGAAATATCCAAAACCAAGTGCGACAAGCGGCGTTATATACATAGCAAATCTAACTCCGCCAAATAGCGATAAAGCGCCAAGTCCAAGCAGTGGCAAGCTAAGTAAAAATGGGCGAAATTTAAAACAAAGCGTCAAGTAACCAATCGCTGCTGCTAATAAAATAAGGATATTTCCAGCCATAAAATAGACAAAGTATAAAGGGCTAGCGCTTTTTACCTCATCGATTAATGTGTATTCGCTTATAAAGTGAAATTTACTAGCACTCTCTGTGCTGCTTTTTAAAAGATAACTGCCAATCTTTGAGATGATAAAATCAAAACCACCAAAATAGATAAAAACAGCTAGCATAATAGCTAGAAAAATGCTTAAATTTCTAGGCGAAAGTAGTTTTTTATATTTGCAAAAAATGGCGTAAAATGAAGCAATGACCGCTAAATTTAAAATCAAAATTTTATTTGCGATGAGTGGATCTTTTGAAAAAATATTGAAGCTAACGATGGCTATAAACATAAAAAATATCGTTTGGTAGTTTTCTATCTTGTTTCGCATAAAAGCAAGCGTGTAGAGAAAAAAGATAAAGATAATGCTTAAAATAAGGGCATAAGAGCTTTGATACCACCAAAGATAAAGCGATACAAAAAGGCCAGGCAAAACGATAAATTTTTGTTCATTTGTATTTAAAAGCCTGATCAAAAGATAGATGATAAAAAGCGCAAACGTGACATTTAGCATATCGCTATCAAAATAACCAAGCGACGTTCTTACAAGATAGCCTGGCAAGATAACGCTCACAAATGCCGCTACAGCTCCGGCTTTTAGGGACTTAAACTCATTTGACACCAAGATAACAGGAAGCGCGATAAGAGGTGCTAAAAGCGCACTCATATAAAACATTACACTTTCGATTTTCAAAGGTAAAATTTTGCAAATATAAAAAACTATTGTTGAGATTGGGTGATTAAAGGGGCTAAAGTCACTTTGCTGATGAAAGCCAGCAAGCATATCTCTAGCGCCCTCTGCGTAATAGTATGCGTCATTTGTTGTAAGCATAAATTCGTCGTTAAAGTAAAACTCTGGCATATCCTTTGCCCACAATACCCAAAGCATCCTAACTGCAAATCCAAACAGATAAGCAGCTAGAAAAATAAGTAAAATTTTAGAATTTTCGCTTACTTTATGCACCAAATTCCTTACAGCCTAGCGTCAGCCTCTGGGTAGATATTTTTTATATCATAAACCAAGTGGCCTTTTAGGTTGAGCTTTTTAAATTCATTGTGAGCTACGGCGATCACGATGCAGTCGTAGTCGTCTAGGTTATACTCTTTTACTAGATCAAAGCCATACTCATGTTTTACCTCAGCGCTATCAGCCCAAGGATCAGTCACATCGACCTTGCAACCAAAGTCTTTTAGCTCATCAACCACATCTATAACACGAGAGTTTCTTATATCTGGGCAGTTTTCTTTAAATGTCATACCAAGAACAAGCACGCGCGCTTTGTTGATAAGCACGCCCTTTCTTATCATGAGCTTGATCACTTGATCGGCTGCGTATCTACCCATATCATCGTTGATGCGGCGACCTGCTAGGATCATTTCAGGGTTGTAGCCCACCTCTTGTGCTTTGTGAGTTAGATAGTATGGATCTACACCGATGCAGTGTCCGCCGACTAGACCTGGGCGGAAATTTAAGAAATTCCACTTCGTACCAGCCGCCTCTAAAACGTCGATAGTGTTGATGTGAAGCTTTTCAAATAGCATCGCAAGCTCATTTATAAAGGCGATGTTGATATCGCGCTGAGTGTTTTCGATGACCTTTGCAGCCTCTGCCACTTTGATGCTTGAAGCTTTGTGAGTGCCAGCTGTGATGATCGAGCGATAAATTTCATCGACCTTATCAGCGATCTCTGGAGTTGAGCCACTTGTGATCTTTTTGATCTTAGTTACCGTGTGCTCTTTGTCGCCTGGGTTTATGCGCTCTGGAGAGTAGCCGCAGAAGAAGTCTTTGTTAAATTTAAGCCCACTCTCTTCAAGAAGTGGCACACAAATTTCTTCTGTAACGCCTGGATAAACGGTGCTTTCATAGACAACGATATCGCCTTTTTTAAGCACTTTTGCCACGCTCTGGGTCGCTTTTATCACTGGCGTTAGGTCTGGGCGTTTGTTCTTATCTATCGGAGTTGGGACGGTTACGATGAAGAAGTTGCAACTTCTGATGTCATCTAAATTTAGGCTAAATTTCATGCCATTATCGATCGCTTTTTTCATCTGCTCGTTACTAAGCTCAAGCGTTCTATCATAGCCACTTTTAAGCTCTTCTATACGTTTTGCATTTACGTCAAAGCCCACGACTTCGTATTTTTCACTAAAAGCTGCTGCTAGTGGAAGTCCCACATATCCAAGTCCTACTACTGCTATTTTCATTTCTCTTTCCTTTTTAAAATTTTTGGTTTTATTATTTTTACACGTTCATAAATTCTTATCTCTGCGCCCACATCTTGCGAAGTTATGATCCTTATGGGGCTAATGCTGGGCAAAATTTGAGTAAATTCATAATAAACTTGCCTCTTTTTCTTTTTGCCGTTGCAAGGCTTAAGTGGCTCATCATCTGCGCTAAATTCATAATAAACCCCGCTTTTATCCTCTTTTTTATCTAAACGTCCGCCCTCTAGCATAGCAAATTCGCAATCCGTTTGCACCTCTTTAAAAAATGCAACTTCATATTTAAAATAATCATGCGGCATCTTTGAGATAGGCAGCTCAAAGAGCTGTTCTTGCGTCTTTGCTTCGCTTTTGCCTGAAGCCTCACTGGCTAAAAGCATAACAGGTAGCAAAAAAACTATAATAGATAAAATTTGCCTCACGCTTTGACGCCTATTTGAAAGTATTTAAAGCCATGCTCGGCTAAAGTTTTAGCGTTATACTGGTTACGTCCGTCAAATATGACGGCGTTTTTTAGCCTCTCTTTGATCTCCATAAAATCAGGCGATCTAAACTCGCTCCACTCAGTCACAAGCACCATAGCATCGGCGTTATCAAGAGCGTCATATTTATTTTTAGCATATTTCACATCTAAATTTGGCATATATTTTTTAGCTTCTTCGCTTGCTTTTGGATCGTAAGCCACCACTTTTGCGCCAGCTTCATCTAAAAGCTTTATCAAAGTTAGCGAGCTAGCCTCTCTCATATCATCGGTATTTGGCTTAAACGCAAGTCCCCAAAGTGCGATCGTTTTGCCCTTTAGGTCGCCTCCAAAGAAGTTATAAATTTTCTCAAAAAGCACTCTTTTTTGAGCCTTATTTCTTGACTCGACTGCGTTTAAAAGCTCTGGCTCAAAGCCATTTTGTCTAGCTGTGTAGATGAGCGCCTCGACATCTTTTGGAAAGCAGCTGCCGCCATATCCGCAGCCAGGATAGATGAAGCTATATCCGATCCTTGAGTCGCTGCCGATACCTTTTCTTACTAAATTTACATCAGCGCCCACGCGTTCACAGATATTTGCTATCTCGTTTATAAAGCTTATTTTTGTTGCGAGCATAGAATTTGCAGCGTATTTTGTCATCTCGGCTGATTTTACGTCCATACAGATGAGTCTGTCGTGATTTTTCATAAATGGCTCATAAAGCTCTCTCATCACGCTAAAGCCCCACTCGCTGCTAGCTCCGATAACTACGCGATCTGGCTTTAAAAAGTCCTCAACCGCAGCGCCCTCTTTTAAAAACTCTGGGTTTGAGACTACTTCAAATTTGATATCAACATTTCTCTTTTTAAGCTCAGCCTCGATCACCTCATGTACTTTAGCTCCAGTGCCCACTGGAACGGTTGATTTATCGACTACGATTAGTGGTTTGTTTAAATTTTCTCCGATCGATTTTGCAACCGATAGGACGTATTTTAAATCCGCCTGTCCATCAGCGCCCATAGGTGTGCCAACTGCGATAAATAGCACATCTGCATGCTCTAGCGCCTCGGTTATCTGCGTGCTAAATTTAAGCGAGCCATTTTTGTAGCACTCGCTCACGATATCAGCAAGCCCTGGCTCATATATCGGCACGACGCCGTTTTTTAGTGCCTCGATCTTTTTGCTATCAACATCGACGCAGATCACACTATTGCCCATCTTAGCAAAGCATGCACCACTTACTAGCCCAACATATCCAGTTCCAATTACTGCTATTTTCATATTTTTCCCTAAATTTTCTTTTCCCACTCAAGGGCGGTTTTTATGATGAGCGCTAGATCGTCTCTTTTTGGCTTCCAGCTTGTTAGCGAGCGCAGTTTGCTTGCGTTTGAGATGAGGATAGCTGGGTCGCCGTCCCTTCTTGGTGCATTTAGCACCTTAAAATTTACCCCGCTTACTTTTTTTGCGCTCTCGATAACCTCTTTTACGCTAAATCCCCTACCATATCCCACGTTAAAGGTTTCGCTACCATTTTGGCTGATATACTCCAGCGCGCTTATATGGGCGTCTGCTAGGTCGCTAACGTGGATGTAGTCTCTAACACATGTACCATCTTTTGTCGCGTAGTCATCGCCAAAGATACCCATGCTCTCACGCTTGCCAAGTGCTGTTTGCACCGCCACTTTGATAAGGTGCGTGGCGTTTGGATAGTTCTGACCGATAAGTCCCTCTTCGTCCGCGCCTGCGACGTTAAAATAGCGCAAAATCGCAAATTTGAAATTTTCATTTGAAGCGGCGTAGTCTTTGATGATCTGCTCGCTCATTAGCTTGCTTCTGCCGTATGGATTTATCGGGTTTGTAGGCGTTGTCTCGCTCACCTCCGCCACGTCTAGCTCGCCATAAACCGCAGCAGTTGAGCTAAATATAAATTTATTTACATTGTAAGTTTTTGCGTATTTTAGCACCCTTGCGACGTTTGCGGTGTTGTTTAGATAGTATTTTAGCGGCTCGCTCATACTTTCAAAGACCTCGATAAACGCTGCAAAATGGATGATCGCATCAAATTTGCCATTTGCAAAAATTTGGCTCAAATCATCCTCTAAATTTGCGTTTATAAATTTGAAATTTCCTATCTTTTGTAGTGCCTCAAGTGCTTTTTGTGAGCCCTTGCAGAGATTGTCGATGATGGTTATCTCATCTTTGCCTTGCTTTAAAAGTGCTTTTACTACGTGGCTGCCGATGTATCCAGCTCCACCTGTTACTAAAATTTTCAAGTTTAAGCCTTTCATAAAAAAGTGGTTAATTTTATCAAAAATAGAGTAAAGCAAAAGTAAAGCAAGGTTAGTTTTTAAATTTTGCTTGAAGGCCACGTGGATAGATATTTGCCTTTATAAATTTAAAATAGACTTACAATTTATTTTAAATTTAATCTTTATAATCCTTCATCTACAAAAAAGGATAAAAATGAATATCTCAATACTAAATTTACTACCGATAAAACAAGGCGGTGACGCAAAAGATGCCATAGATGCAGCCCTTATACTGGCTAAATTTGCCGAAGATATCGGCATAAAGCGCTACTGGGTCGCAGAGCATCACAATATGAAAAATTTAGCCAGCTCAGCCACGCAGCTCATCATCGCACACATCTTAGAGCATACAAAAAGCTTGCGTGTGGGCTCTGGTGGCGTGATGCTACCAAACCACAGCCCCTACTCTATCGCAGAGCAGTACGCCACTCTTGAGACGCTATTTGCAAACCGAGTCGATCTTGGACTAGGAAGAGCTCCAGGGACTGATCAAGAGACAGCTGCGGTGCTTAGACGCGGCGCAAGAGAGATAGAATTTGACATGCAGATAAACGAACTAATGGACTATTTTAACGCTAAAAGAGCCGTGAAAGCCTATCCAAAAATAGACAGAATTCCACCCATTTACATACTTGGCTCAAGCATATATAGCGCATACGTGGCGGCTGAATTTGGCCTGCCTTACGCCTTTGCATCGCACTTTGCACCACGCGCGCTAGAAAAAGCAGTAGAAATTTATCGCCAAAATTTCAAACCATCGACTTTTTTAAAAGCACCTTATGTCATCGCAGGAGCAAATGTGATAATAGCCCAAAGTGACGAGCTTGCAAAGAGCTTAGCAACTACGCAAACGCAGTTTTTCTTAAACGTAGTAACTGGCGAAAAAGAGTATTTGCAGCCACCAAAAAAGGATAACGACGAGGTCTTTGCTGTCTCTTGCAAAACAGGCACCAAGGCTCCACATTTTGGGCCGATCGACTTTAGGCAAATAGAGCTAAAAAATAGAGAAAGAAGCGTCACAGAAGAGATGATGGCGTGCTCTTTTATAGGCTCAAAGCAAAGTGTTAAAGAGCAAATTTTAGAGTTTCAAAACGCACTAGCAGTCGATGAGATCATGGCTCAAAGCTTCATTTTTGATGAGGATGCACAGCTTGACTCTTTTAAAGCGTTAAAAGAGATCGCTGATGAAATTTAATCTTCTCTAACTCTTAAAAATATAGGAAATCTTGGCTTGCCTTGAGCCGTTAAATTTTGAAATTTATATGTGATGATAGAGCCTATCTTTGGGGGCTCTTGACGGTTTTTGTCGCTTAGTCCTGAGCCTATTTTAAAGATAGTGCCCTCTTTTGGCTCGCCTTCTTTGCCGTCTTTGCCACCAAGTGCTTTGCAGGTAAGCGAGCCAGCAAAATTTGTGTATTTACCGCTGCCTTTATTTATAGCGGTCACTTCGCACTCGGCGTCTTTAAATTTCTTAAATTTAAGCGCATTTTTGCTTCGTTTTCGCTCATACGGTGCATTTGGCTCACGCACGACTGCCCCCTCGCCACCATTTGAGATGATACTTTCAGCAAATTTTAAAAACTGAGCGTTATCGCGCATTTTTATCTGTTTTATGATGATTAAATTTTGATTTGGCTCATCTTTTAGAAATTTAGCCAAAACTTCGAGCCTATCAAGCAAGCCGCCACTTGCTTCTGGCACGTCAAAAACGTGAAATTTAAGTCTACTCCACGCCTTTTCATCTGGCATCTTATCCATCACGCTTGCTTGAATTTCTTCAAATTTAAGTTCTTTTGCGTAAAGCTCGCCATCAAGTGCAAATTTTGGGAAATTTTTAGTAAAACTTAGCGGTGCATTTAGCTTTTTGCCCTGTCTTGATAGTAAATTCTCTCCGTCCCAGTAGGCACGCACGCCATCAAGCTTCTCGCTAGCTAGCCAACCACTAACGTTTTGATCTTTGTATTCGCTAAGCTTTAAAAGCTCAAATTTGCCCCGCTCGGCGCAAAAGGCAAAGCCAAGGCAAAATATTAAGATAAAAGATATAAATTTCAAATTTTGATCCCATAAAACTCGCTATACCACTCGACAAATTTAGCTACGCCGTCGTTTACTTTTGTATTTGGTTTGTAGTCAAAGTCAGCCACAAGGTCGCTCACGTCTGCAAATGTCGCTGGCACGTCGCCTGCTTGAAGTGGGAGGAAATTTTTCTTGATCTCACGGCCGATCTTTATCTCAACAGCCTTGATGTAGTCCATGAGCTCGACTGGGCTGTTGTTGCCGATGTTATAGACCTTAAATGGCGCTTTTGAAGTGGCAGGGTCTGGGTGCTTTGCGTCCCAATTTGGGTTTGGCTTCGCTGGGTTGTCGATACATTTTATGATACCCTTTACGATGTCGTCCACGTAGGTAAAGTCGCGCTTCATCTTGCCGTAGTTAAAGACGTCAATGGTTTTATCTTTAAGTGCGGCATCGACAAATAAAAATAGCGCCATATCAGGGCGTCCCCACGGTCCATAAACGGTAAAAAAGCGAAGTCCAGTCGTTGGCACGTTAAATAGGTGGCTATAAGTGTGCGCCATCATCTCGTTGCTCTTTTTAGTCGCGGCGTAGAGGCTTATAGGGTGATTGACCCCCTCATGAGTAGAAAATGGCATGTTCTCATTTAGGCCGTAAACCGAGCTAGAGCTTGCATAGACTAGGTTTTTGATCTCGTTGTGGCGGCAGCACTCTAGGATATTCATAAAGCCTGTAATGTTGCTATCGATGTAGGCTTTTGGATTTATGAGCGAGTAGCGAACGCCAGCTTGTGCGGCCAAATTTACTACTACGTCAAATTTCTCCTTCTCAAAAAGCTCCTTCATCGTCTTTTCATCGGCAAGATCTGCTTTTATAAATTTTAAATTTGCATGAGTTTTTGAGGTGATTAGCTTGCCGTAATCTATCTCGCTCACATCAAAGCCAGCCGTTTTTAGGCGTGCAAGCTTTAAATTTACGTCGTAATAGTCATTTATCACGTCATATCCAACGACCTCATCCCCGCGCGCTACAAGGGCATTTGCAAGGTGAAATCCTATAAATCCAGCTGTTCCAGTTACTAAAATTTTCATATTTTTCCTTTCATTTGACTTATTCGTCGTCTAAATTTATCTCAGGCACTTTCTCTTCAAAAAGTGTCTTGCTCTTTGGCTCTTTTGGCTTTAGATCGCTTGCTTTTTTAAGCAGGCCTCCTAGCATATCGCGGTTTAGCTCCTCTTTGCTGATCGGTTTTACATCATCAAATTCACTAAATTCCAAAGCCTCTTTATCTACCTTGATCTCGTAGTCTAGCTTGCCGCCAAGCCTTGCTAGCTCGTCGCTTATCGCAGCGCAAAAGACCTCGCTATATCCCCTGTGAGCGCAGTTTTTGGCTAAAAATTCACTCATTACGCTTAGGTGATTTATATAGTCATCTTGCAAGATATTTGCCTGCAAAAGCTCAAATTTCAAAAATAGCCAGTAAGTGTTAAGCACGTCGCTTTCGCAGTATTCGTTGATCTTATCAAGCTCGCCTGCGTAGTATAGCTCAAGCACCTGATCGCCGTGCACGTCGTATTTGCCGGGCAAATTTAAGCTAGCGCAAAGCGTATCAAGCTTTAGCCCTCTCACGCTTCCAAAATCGCTTATAAAATCAAGCAGATCAAGGTGAAATTTAGGCGAATATCTTGCTCTATAGTTCTCCCATTTGTTTTTATTTAGCTCTTTGTTCTCGCTCTCGTAATATGCCGCTGCGTTTAGGTTGTAGCGCATCGCACGCACCATAAGCATCGGTAGGTCAAAGCCACGGCCATTAAAGCTAACAAGCCTTGGGTTGTAGTCATTTATAAATTTTAAAAATTTAGCGATGATCTCGCGCTCGTCCTTGCCCTCCATCGTGCTAACTTTTAAAAATTTGCCGTACTCATCAGCCATCACCGCAGAGATCGCCACGACTCTATGAAACATCACGGGCAAAAAATCACTGCCACTAGCCTCTTTTTGCAAGGCCATCGCCTGCACGCTCACATCTTCGTCGCTCCCGTCAATGCCGTAAATTTTTCTTATCAAATTTGCATCAGGTATCGTCTCGCAGTCAAAGACACAGATGTAACTTTTCGCCATTTTAGCCCTTTTTTAAGCATTTTTTTTTAAAATCATACCAAAAATTTATATTTAAAGTAGCCAATGCAAGATAAAAATCAGCTAAAAATAGCCATCGTCAAGCTCTCCGCTCTTGGGGACATCGTGCACGCAGCCATTGTGCTTCAGTTTATCAAAAAGCACT
>CAUUIN010000021.1:0-24536 GCA_963545295.1 uncultured Campylobacter sp.
TTGTGATGCTTGGATTTAAATTTGATGAGCTTATCGAGCAGAGCAAAAAGACTTGCAGCGAGCTTTGCGAGTATGAAAATTTAATCAATCAAGACATAGAAAAATTTAGTAAATAATCGTTTAAAAATCGTAATCTCTTTTATAATAGCAATAGTTAGAAAATTCAAAATTTCTAAGATATTTTTAGCTGGATATTTTAGGTGAAAAAATTTGAGCTCAAAGCAACTGCTTCAAGCTCAGTTAAATTTACTCGTTTAGTATAGAGAGAAGCTCTTTGTTGTCTTTTGTTTTTAGCATTTTTGCGTATAAGAATTTAAGCGCTTCGACATCGTCCATTGTAGCGATCGCAGAGCGAATAGCCCAAATTTTTTGAAGCTCATCAGGCTTTTGAAGTAGCTCTTCTTTTCTGGTGCCTGATTTTAGCACGTTGATAGCTGGGTAAATTCTGCGGTCTGAGATGTTGCGATCAAGCACGATCTCGCTGTTTCCAGTGCCTTTAAACTCTTCAAATATCACTTCATCCATGCGCGAGCCAGTGTCGATTAGCGCGGTTGCGATGATGGTTAAAGAGCCGCCGTGCTCGATGTTTCTAGCTGCGCCAAAGAAGCGTTTTGGCTTATGAAGTGCGTTTGCGTCTACGCCGCCTGTTAGCACCTTACCGCTTGGCGGGGTGACTGTGTTGTAGGCACGCGCTAGACGTGTTATGCTGTCAAGCAAGATGATGACATCTTTGCCCATCTCAACTAGACGTTTTGCCTTTTCGATGACTAGCTCTGCTACGCGGACGTGATTAAGCGCTGGCAGGTCAAATGTCGAGCTAAATACCTCGCCTTTTACGCAGCGCTGCATATCGGTAACCTCTTCTGGTCTCTCATCGACTAGAAGCACCATGAGCTGGGCTTCTGGGTGGTTTTTGGCGATGCCATGAGCTAGCTCTTTCATAAGCTCAGTCTTACCGCTTCTTGGAGGTGCGACGATGAGGCCACGCTGACCCTTGCCAATAGGCGTGAAAAGGTCAAGCACACGGCCCGTTAGTTTCATCGGATCGTACTCTAAATTTAGCTTTTCGGTTGGGAAAAGTGGGGTTAGGTTGTCAAATAATGGCCTCTCTTTTGCGTCTGCTAGAGGCATATAATTTACCGCTTCGATCTTTAAAAGGGCGTAGTATTTCTCCTGATCTTTTGGCTCTCTTACTTGGCCGGTGATGATGTCGCCCACACGAAGTGCAAATTTGCGGATTTGAGAGTTTGAAACATAAGCGTCGTTTGAGCTGTCGCTTAAATTTGCATCAACAGCCCTTAAAAAGCCATATCCTTCGTTTGTGATCTCTAAAATTCCAGTAAAAAGTATAAAGCCGCCCTGTTTTGTCTGGGTCTTTAGTATCTCAAATATCAAATCCTGCCTGCGAAATTCGCGTGGATTTTCGACGCCAACGCCATTTGCGATCTGTACTAGCTCGTCTAAGCTAAGCGTTCTTAGCTCTTCGATCTTGTGTCCGTCGACTGGTACGTGAGTTCTTGATGCTTGATGTTTTTTTGTAGTTTTTGTGTTTTGAGCAGCACTTTGCTCGGTTTGATTGTTGTTTTCCATTTTTCCTCTTTAAATGCGGGGATAAGATTGCAGAATTCTAAGCTTCAAAAGTTTTTTGAAAGTTGTGGCATTTTATAAAAATAAAACTTTCTTGTCAAGAAATGCCACGGCCAAAGTCGCTAAAATAGGCAAATTTGCAGGCAAAATGACCTGCAAATTTAAATTAGTGCTCGCTTTTTAGCCCAGCG
Source organism: uncultured Campylobacter sp. (assembly GCA_963545295.1). Taxonomy (GTDB): domain Bacteria; phylum Campylobacterota; class Campylobacteria; order Campylobacterales; family Campylobacteraceae; genus Campylobacter_A. Next base: position 1,779 of record CAUUIN010000021.1, read on the forward strand.
CCACACATCGAGATGATGCTTTTGCCCTCAAGCTTGTGCGATTTTGCGTAGCTTGCATATGCTGCGTAGATAGCCGCTGTGGTGTGCTCAACGTAAAAGCCACGGCTTGCTAGAAAATTTCTAGCTGGCTCAATATCATCTTCTTTTATCGTGATCACCTCACGCTCGCCTGCGTAATGGCTAGCTAAAATTTCAGCGCCACGAGCTGGCTTTGCGATCGCTATGCCCTCAGCCAAAGTTAGCTTAGCCTTTATAGCAAGTGGCTCACTTTTTGCCCCTAAAAACGGCGCACAATGTTCACTTTGAACGATGAAAATTTTAGGTAGTTTTTTGATCACTCCAGCCTCATAAAGCTCGTTTAGTGCGATCTCGCAGCCAAGTAGCAAGGTGCCGTTGCCAACTGGCAAAAATAAATTTTCAGGGACAAAGCCAAGCTGTTCGTAAATTTCATATATATATGTTTTGGTCCCTTGGTAAAAGAGCGGGTTAAATACGTGGTTTGCGTAAAATATGCCCTCGTCTTTTGCTCTTTTTCTGCAAGCATCCGCCGTCTCGTCGCGAGTGCCGTTAAAAACGACCGCCTTTGCGCCGTAGTACTCAAGCATCTTTATCTTTTTCTCGCTTGTGCCTTTTGGCACGTAAATTTCACACTCTATGCCAGCTCTAGCAGCGTATGCGGCGACCGAGTTTCCAGCGTTTCCGCTGCTATCTTGCAAGATTTTTTTGATGCCGCGAGTTTTGCAAAACCAAATAAGCATCACCGCACCTCTATCCTTAAAAGAGAGCGTTGGCATCGCGTAGTCCATTTTAAGATAGAGTGAGTCATCAAATTTCACGCTCTTTGTTAGCCCTTCACCAAGGCTGATGTCGCGCCAAAGATCGTTTTTGATAGGGAAAAACTCGCGGTATCTAAATAGGCTAAACTCACGCTGATCGATCAAATTTAGATCAAATTTGGCTGGCTCAAACTCCAGATCATATAGCCCGCCACACTCACACGCAAATATAGGCGTCTCAAAACTAACACTCTTACCGCACTTTGAGCATTTAAATTTAGGCATTTTCGCTCCTTTAAATTTTTCTATCAAGTATCGCTGTGGCTTCGATCTCTAGCAGGCAGCCAAAGTGGAGTTTGTTTGTCGGCACTACGACGCGAGCTGGCTTGTGATCGCCAAAAAATAGTGCATACTCGTCATCTATCTCGTCCCAAAAGTCGATATCTGGCGTATAGATGCGGCACATCAAAATGTCGTTTCTTGTCGCATTTGCTAGCTTTAGCACGTTATCAAGGTTTTTTAAAGCCTGCCTTGTTTGCGCCTTTAGCCCTTCTGGAATTTGCCTAGTCTCAGGGTCCATGCTAAGCTGACCTGAGATGTAGAGGATGCCGTTGTGCTCGGTCGCCAAAGAGTAGTGAGCCTTTTTCTTTTTTGAAATTTCGGTCTCATAAATTTTCATCTTTTCTCCTTAAAAATTTAAAAGATTATAGATAAAAAATTATTTTTTCTACTTAAATTTCATAAATTTTCATAAAAAATTATATTTTTCTTGTTGAAAATTTAAAAATATTTTGGCTAAACTTAAACAAAAACAAAAGGCGCCTTATGCACCATATATTAAAGGCATTTATCCCAACGGCAAATCTCATACAAAAAAGCTCGCCATTTGCCTGCGAAGTCGTGCTGCACGATCTCTCAAACCCGCAGCACTCAGTCGTCTACGTAGCTGGCGACGTCACTGGCAGAAAGGTCGGACAAAGCTTTGACCACCTTGTAAGCGAGGTCTTAAATAGTAAAAATTTCAAAGACGACTACGTGGCAAACTACTTTTTTACTAAAGATGAAAAGCTAGTGAAGTCTTCAACTGCGTTTATAAGAGACGAGACAGGCGAGATCGTTGGCGCAATATGTGTAAATGTCGATGCAAGCATGGCAAAGAGCCTTTTTGAAGTGGCTGAGAATTTCTTAAAAAAAAGTGATAGTGAGCCCGAAAACGAGCAAAACGATGATGTGACAAAGATCGTTTTAAATTTGATCGACAAGATCATCGCCAAAAACGAGGGCAAGAAGCTTAAAAAAGAACAAAAGCTCGAGCTTGTTGGCTTTATGAACGAAAAGGGCATTTTTAATATAAAGGGCGCTATCGAGGTCGTGGCAGCCAAGCTAAATGTCTCAAAGATCACGATATATGGCTATTTAGACCAGCTCAAAAAGAAGCGTCCGTGAAGTGTAGATGCTCTCACTGCAAGCAAAGCTTTGATGAAAGCGCGATGATAGAGGCTGAAAATGGGCTTAAATTTTGCTGCGTTGGTTGCAAGGGTGTCTATGAAATTTTAAATGAAAGCGGCCTTGGCGAGTTTTATGAGCGGCTTGGTAAAAACACGCTAAATCCTGCTAGTAACGGCGCAAATGTCAAAAATTTGGCCGCAAATTTTAGCGAGCTGGTGACAAAAGAGGGCGAGTTTTCTAAAATTTCGCTTCTGATTGACGGTATCACTTGCTCGGCGTGCATCTGGCTGCTTGAAAAGGCGCTTTTTAGCCTGCCTGGCATCTTGGAGGTAAATATCAACTCGCTTAGCCAAAAGGCGGTCATCGTTTACGATGAGCAAGAGCTTTTGGTGGAGCAAATAATCGAGAAAATTTACGCCGTTGGCTACACTCCAAAGGCCTACGCGACGAGCCAAAAAGAGGACGAGCTAGTCAAAAAAAGGCGAAATTTCTATGCAAAAGCGCTTGTTGGCGTCTTTGCCACGATGAATATCATGTGGCTGGCGATCGCGCAGTATGGCGGCTACTTTAGCGGTATCAGAAGTGACGTGAAGGACCTGCTAAGCTTCGCGCAGTTTGTGCTGGCAACGCCTGTGCTTTTTTACACTGGGAGTGAGTTTTTTAAGGGAGCGAAGATCGCTATCAAAAACGCCTCGCCAAATATGGACTTGCTCGTTATCACTGGGGCTAGCATAACCTATATCTACTCGATTTATGCGATGTTTTCAAGAAACGGCGAGAGCTATTTTGACTCGGTTGCGATGATCATAACCTTTGTTTTTATCGGTAAATTTTTAGAAATTTTAGGCAAGAAAAAGGCGCTTGAGACCTCAAATTTCTTAAGCGATATGTTGCTTGCAAAAGTGTGCGTTTTAGAGGATGGTAAGGACATTTTAAAAGAGCCAAAGGATGTAAATTTAGGCGAAAAGATCGTGCTAAGAGCTGGCGAGAGAGCGCTACTTGATGGGGTGGTGCTTAGCGGTGAGGCGAGCATCGATAACTCAAGCTTAACAGGCGAGAGCTTGCCGGTTTTGCTAAGCTGCGGCGGCGAAGTAAAAAGTGGTGCCATCTGCCTAAACGGTCAGATCGTCTATGAAGCAAGGCAAATTTTTAAAAACTCATATCTTAATAAGCTTATAAATTTACTCCAAAACGCAGAGCTAAAAAAGCCAAATATCGAGCTTACGGTCAATAAAATAGCCTCGAAATTCTCTCTTAGTGTGCTAACTCTAGCATTTTTTACATTTTGGTTTTGGTACTTTAAATTTAGCTTTTCAGAAGCGATCGTCACGGCTGTGAGCGTCATCGTCATCGCTTGCCCTTGCGCGCTTGCCCTTGCCACGCCAGTTAGCAGTGTTTGCGCCCTTGGGGTTGCCTTTAAAAATAGGGTGCTTTTTAAGGAGGCTAAATTTTTTGAAAGCTTAGCAAAGTGCGATGTGGCGGTCTTTGACAAGACTGGGACGCTTACAAAGGCTAAATTTGAAGTGAGTGAGTTTTTTATAAAAGAGGGCGTAAGTATCGATAAAATTTACTCGCTTTGCCTCATCTCAAACCATCAAATAAGCGTGGCGGTGGCCGAGTTTTTAAAGCAAAAGGGTGCAAAAAAAGTTGAGCTTGAAAATGCAAATTTAAGCGTGGCAAAGGGCGTTAGCGCTGATATCTTGGGCGAGAGCTTTGTCGCTGGGAGCAAGCGCTTTTTGGCTGAAAATAGGGTGAAATTTGATGAGAGCGAAGAAAATGTGAGCTTTTTTGTTGGCAAGCAGGGCGAGCTAGTGGCTAAATTTTACCTAAAAGATAGCGTAAAGCCCGAAGCAAAGGCACTTATAGATGAGCTAAAAGCAGCTGGGCTAGCGACCTTTATCTTAAGTGGCGACGTGCAAAATGTTGTAAAAAACGTGGCAGATGAGCTTGACGTGAGCGAGTTTAGAGCACAGATGCTGCCTGAAGCAAAGGCTAAATTTATAAGTGAGCTTAAGCGTCAGGGCAAAAACGTGCTGATGGTGGGCGATGGGCTTAACGACGCAGCTGCACTTAGCCTTGCTCACGTGGCCATTTGCATGGGAAGTGGCGCGGCCGTGAGCTTAGAGAAAAGCGACGTGGTGCTGCTTGATGATAGCCTTCAAAGCCTTGCAAAGGCGGTGAAAATTTCAAAATTTACCTATAAAACGATAAAGCAAAATTTACTCTTTTGCCTGCTTTATAACGCCCTTAGCCTGCCATTTGCCGTGTGTGGCTACGTCATGCCGCTATTTGCCGCGCTTTTCATGTCAGCTAGCTCGCTAAGTGTCATACTAAACTCGCTCTTTATAGTTAGAAAATTTAAGGATAAATAGTGGATACAACGACTCTTGCGATGCTAGTTTTGGTCTCTGTTTTAATGGGGGCGGCTTTGCTTTTTGGCGTACTTTGGGGGATAAAAAATAGACAGTTTGAGGACTACCGCAAATTTTTAGACGGAGCAAATTTAGATGGCGAAGATGCGCTAAATGAAGCCTATCAGCTTGAACTTCGAAAAAAAGAGGCGCTAAAAAAGAGGCTAGAAGCTGGCAAAAAGGAGCATGAAAGCAAGGGCGAGCATGACGAGGCCGACAAAAAACTCTAAAATTTTCCAAGATATGGGCCTTGCAAAAATGGGTGCTAAAAACTTAGCCAGATAGCCAAGCGCAAAGAAAAAGCAAAATGAGGCAAGGCTAGCACCTACGCCAAAGATCAAATTTTCATCTTTAAATTTAGTAGAAACCGAGCCTATTAGTATCATCGTGTCAAGATAGACGTGATGGTTTAGCTAGGTAAAAGCGAGCGTTAAAAGGATATTTTTTGCAAATTTGATCTGACCTAATCGCCACTCGTATCCATGCTAAGATCCTTAAAAAAGCAGGTGTGAAAGCTCTTTAGCGCGTAAAAAAGTAAAAATAAAAAGCCACCATTTAGGGCGATTTGCTTGATGATGGGGAAGTTTTGCACGAGGCTACCAAGCCCAAAAACTCCTACAAAGATCAAGAGAGCGTCGCTAATAGCGCAAATAAGGCAGATGATAAATATAATGCTCCGTTTTAGCACGAGAGCGTTTTGCGTGTCGCTTATAAAATTTAAAGCCGTGTCTAACAGCTGGGGGTGCCATTTGCAAGATCAAAGCCGCATCTTTTGGCTGTGGCATTTTGCGTGCTAGTTAGAAAGATCAAGGCTGTGTCTAGCAGTTGTGGCATTTTGCGTGCTGCTTACAAACAAAGCTATGTCTTGTGGTTGGGGGCGTTTTGCATGCTGACAGAGAGCTTTAAAAACTCGTGAAAAATCCATATAAAAAATGCTCAATAATTTATCTTTTTAGCTAAAGACTGGCTTAAATTTAGCAAAATTTAACTTTATCATAACCATAAATTTATGCCTTTTTTTATAAAATCAGCAAATTAAAATTGCAAAAAGGAAAGCAGTTGCAAGCACTAGCCCTAAAATATCGACCAAAAAATTTTGACGAGCTCATCGGACAAGAAGCCGTAAGCAAGAGCCTAACCCACGCACTTGATGAAAACAGAGTGAGCCATGCCTATTTGTTTTCAGGGCTTAGGGGAAGTGGCAAGACTTCAAGTGCTAGGATATTTGCAAAGGCTCTAGTTTGTGAAAAAGGGCCAACTTCTAGGCCTTGCGAAGTCTGCGCACAGTGCGTGATGGCAAACGAGTCGCGCCACATGGACATCATCGAGATGGACGCAGCTAGTCACAGAAAGATCGATGATATAAGAGAGCTCATCGAGCAGACAAAATACGCTCCTACGGCTGCTAGATATAAAATTTTCATCATCGACGAAGTGCATATGCTAACAAAAGAGGCGTTTAACGCCCTTCTTAAAACGCTTGAAGAGCCGCCAAGCTACGTTAAATTTATCTTAGCGACCACCGACCCTTTAAAGCTACCAACGACGGTGCTTTCAAGGACGCAGCATTTTAGATTTAAACAAATAAGCAGATATGAGATCGTAAAACACCTTGAATTTATCCTTAGCAAAGAGGGCGTGAGCTACGAGAGGGAGGCGCTTGAGATACTAGCTAGAAGTGGCGGCGGCTCGCTAAGAGATACGCTAACGCTCCTTGATCAAGCTATCATTTATGGCGCTGGTAATATCACAAAATCAAGCGTGGCAGCGATGCTTGGGCTACTTGATCCAAGTAGGATCGAGCAGATCATCGAGCATGTTGCAAATGCCGATAAAAACGCCATAAGAGTGCTAGTAACCGAGCTTGAGACCTATGAGCCAGAGATGATCATAGATGAAATTTTGGCAAATTTAAAGCAGAGATTTTTAGATAATGATCCAAAATTTTCACTTCTTATATATGAGAGATTTTTTAGGATCTTGGCACAGGCAAAGTCGATGCTAAGCGTATCAAGCGATAATGGCTTTGTGCTGATGCTTATGCTTTTTATGATGATAGAGGCGCTAAATTTACAAGATATCGATGAAGCCATAAAGCTTGCTAAGAACGAACCTAGCGTGGCTGCGGCACCAAAAGCTGGCGTGAGTGAGCAAATTTTAGTCATAAAAGAGGCGCCAAAGTCGCCATACGAGCAGTTTGTGGCAAAAATTTATGATAGAAGCTTTGAGCTTGGAGAAATTTTTAAAAATCACATAACTTTTAGCTTTTTAAACGAAAATGAGCTTGGCTTAGTCGTCAATGCAACTGGCGATGAGCTCGCGTTTTTCAAAAAAAGCTGGGGTGTAATGCATGAAATTTTACATACAATTTTTGGTAAAAAAATAAAGATCGTAAATGCTAAAAATCAAGCTCCTGCCCCAAAGCCAGAGCCACAAACTCCTGCGCAAGAGCCACAGGACAAATATAGCTACCTTGACGAGGAGATAGCAAAGATAAAGGCTAGGCAGCAAGACGAGCAAAATGATGAGCCAGTAAGTAAACCAGACCTAGTGTCTGAAACTATGGCAAATGCGCTTTCTCGGCCACAAAATGACTTTGCAAAAGAGCTGATGTCGCTAAGTCAGAGCAAAAGTCCAGAGGAGCTTAAAAAGCAAAGAGAAGAGGGCGTGATAAAAGAGGCAAATAGGCTTTTTGGACAGCCTGAAGTGCAAAATAGCTAGGAATTTGACTGTTAAATTTCTAAACAAAAGTGCTCAATTTAGCTTTTTTAATAAATTTATCTGCTGCTCATATCCTGAGTAAATAAAATCTCAAATTTATATTGTAAATTTAAAGGACTAGGGCTTGTTAAATTTGACCTTTTTAAAAGGCAAAAATTTATCTCAGAGCTAAATTTAAAATCCTAGTTAAATTTGCCCCTTGTCTGAAAATCAAATTTAGCTCAAATTTTTATCGCCATAGGTTTTTGTGTTTTAAATTTGAGATTTCAAATCTATTCGACGTGGCTTTTTTGGACCAAATAAAATCTTAAAATTTATAAGAGCTAAGAGTTAAATTTGACCTTTTAATGAGGTGGATAAATTTAAAACTATGGCAATTCTACCCTTGTCTTTAAAATCAAACTTAGCTTAAATTTTTACCGCTGTAGGTTTTTGCATTTTAAATTTAAGGTTTTAAATTTGTCTGCTATGGCTATTTAGATTGTAAATTTACATGCGCTAGGATATGTTAAATTTGACCTTTTAATGAGGCTAATAAATTTAATATTTTGGTAAATTTACCCCTTGTCTGCAAAATCAACTTTAGCTCAATTTTTATCGCCACAGGATTTTGTATTTTAAATTTAAGGTTTTTAAATTTATCTGCTATCGCTATTTTTAGATATAAGCTTAAATTTCTAAATTTGCATGAGTTTAGGCTTATTGAATTTAAAATTTATTCTTGTGTGTAAAGCCAAATTTAGACCAAAATTTAACTATATAGTTTAAATTTAAAGTCTTAAATTTATCTGTTATGGTTAAAAGAAATTTCTACGGCGATAGAGCTTATTGGATTTAGTTCAAAATTTAATAGTAGTAGAATTTTATACTTTAAATTTGTTCAAAGAAGTCTCCAAGCCCAAAAAGAGCTTGGAGATCGCGTTTTAGCAAGAGAAGCAGGTTTTAAACTCATAAGCGGTTGGGCGCGCTTCGTAAGGCCAAACCTGAGTTTCAAATTTAAGGTGTTGATAAGTGTCGATAAAAAGATCGCTCATTATCGGTTTTAGGTATTCGTTATCGCGGATAAGCGCCTCTAGGCTGCCACGAAGTGTGTGTGGTAGCTGCTCGATGCCACGCTCTCTGATCTCATCAAGGTGAAGTTTAAATAAATTTTCATCCATCGGACCAACTGGCTCGTATTTGTTTTTAACGCCGTCAAGGCCTGCCATCAGCATCGCTGAGAAGGCTAGATAAGGGTTTGCTGTGCTATCTGGAAATCTCATCTCAGCCCTAACTGACTTCTCGCCAGCGCCGTAAGGTATGCGGATGCTCGCTGAGCGGTTTTGGCTAGAGTAGGTAAGGATAGATGGCGCTTCAAAGCCTGGGATTAGGCGTTTGTAGCTATTTGTGCTTGGGTTTGTAAAGGCTGCAACGCTTCTTGCATGTTTTAAAACGCCGCCGATGTAGTGTCTTGCAAAGTCACTTAAATTTGCGTAGTTGCCCTCTTTGTAGAATAAATTTTTGCCATCTTTCCAGACTGATTGATGCACGTGCATGCCGCTGCCGTTGTCGCCGTAGAGTGGTTTTGGCATAAATGTAACTGTCTTGCCGTTTAGGTGAGCGACCATGCGAACGACATATTTGTAAATTTGAACGTTATCAGCAGCCTCAACTAAGTTGCCAAATTTCACGCCGATCTCGCCTTGACCTTGTGCGACTTCGTGGTGTCCTAAAAATACTTCAAGACCAACTTGCTCTAAAACCTGCATCATTTCAGCTCTTAGATCGACCATGCTGTCGATTGGCTGAGTCATCAAGTAGCCGCCTTTTCTGCGTGGGCGGTGACCTGTGTTGTAGCTATCTTTGAAGTCTGCAGCGTCGTTCCACTCACCTTCTTCGCTATCTACTTGATACATCGCACAGTTTGGGCTGTCGATGATCTTGACATTGTCAAATACAAAAAATTCATTCTCAGGGCCAAAATATGCCTCGTCGCCAAGTCCGCTATCTTTTACATATTGCATAGCTTTTTTTGCGATCGAGCGAGGGCATTTTTCATAAATTTGACCTTTGTAGATGTCAAAAATGTCGCAGAAAACGACGATAGTGATATCTGAGGTAAATGGGTCTAAAAACGCCGATGTCGCTTCTGGCTTCATTATCATATCGCTCTTGTCGATTGGTTGCCAGCCGTTCATCGAGCTAGCATCCATCGGGATGCCGTTTGTGAAATTCTCTTTTGTAACAGCTTTTATGTTGTAGCTTATGCTGTGCCAAGCGCCGTTTAGATCGGTAAATCTAAAATCTACAAATTTAACTTCATTTTCTTTGCAAAAATCAAAAAAATGATCGATGTTTTGGACAAATTTTCCCATTTTTTATCTCCTTTTGGTTTTTAATTTTCGTATTGTATCACAAAAAATTATATTTAAGATTATTTTTATATTTTATTTGACCCCAAACTAAAATTTTACTAATTCTCTATCTCTATTTTTAAATATAGCACACTTTGAATACCCTAAATTTCTAGCTATCTGCTCGCAAATTTCGCCGTTTTTGCCGATGTCCTCTTTTGCGTGAGCGTCTGAGCCAAACGTGATGGTGATATCATTTTCGGCGATAAGCTCTAGCAAATTTACGCTTGGATATTGCTCGCCGATAGGCTTTCTAAAGCCAGCTGCGTTTATCTCGACTACTAAATTTGCCTCTTTTATCGCTTTTATCGCGTTTTTGGCTAGGATCCTGATATCTTTTTTGGGTAAAAATTTAAATAGTTTTAAAAGATCGATGTGTCCCATGATGTCAAATTTGCCAAGTTTGGCCGATCTTTCTATGTGGTCAAAATACTCCTGCCAAATTTTATCCAAGTCTTTGCCCTCGTAACCGCCGATAAATTCAGGGTTGTCAAACGCCCAGCCATTAAAAAAATGCACAGAGCCTATTAGATAATCAACCTTTCTAGCAAAAACTCGCTCGTCCATAAAGCCATCTAAAAAGTCCATCTCGTAGCCAAGCAAAATTTCTATCTCACCGCTAAATTCATCTCTTAGGCGTAAAATTTCATTTTCGTAGCTTTGCATCTCCTCAAATTTCATCCTATAAGCCTCATCGTAGTTCATCGGTGCGTGATCACTAAAGCCAAAGTATTTTGTGCCAGCTTTTATGGCGCATTTGACAAATTCTAGCGGTTCGCCAACTGCGTGGTTGCAAAGAGGTGTGTGGTTGTGAAGATCGACGGTCATTTTTAGCCTTTTAAAGTCGTTTATTTTTCAAAAATGCTACCTAAAATTTGATAAATTTAAAGATAAACGCATACTTTTTAAACTTTCTTTTTATTTAAATCCTATATAATCAAGGCAAATTTTATTAGGAGCTTTTATGACCCAAGAGGAACTTGACGCGCTTATGGCGGGCGGATTAGAGGATGATTTAGGTGATACTAAAGATGCCAGCCAAGAGGTCGCGGACGTCAAAGAGGATATAGACGAGGTAGCAGAAGTTGCAGAGGCAATGAGTGCTAAAGCAGATGAGCCACAAGCAAAGTCAGAGAGTAGCTTAAAACATGGCGAAAGCTACAGAGTGAGTGCAGATGGCGTTTGGCCACCACCACCACCGACTGAAGACCATAAAATGGTGCATCAGCTTGATGATGTGACAAGAGATAGCGAAGAGAAAGCTACTCAGATGTTTGACAAGCTTGAGACGATAAATAACTTTTTTATGGACGCTGAGAGCGACTCAAATAGCCTAAAAGATGCGATAAATTCAAACGTTGAACTATTTACAACGCTAAGTGAAAAATTTCCAAATATCGCCGCATTTAGCGAAGCTTTAGAGAAAAACAATTCGCTTCTTGGCACGATCGATAATATCATCTCAAATTTACAAATGGGACAAGATGAGATCATGATGGCTATGGATATGATGCAGTATCAAGACATCCATAGGCAAAAGATCGAGCGTGTTATCAACGTTATGAGAGCGTTAAGCAAATATATGAATACATTGTTTGAGGGTCGTATCGATGATGATAAACGCGTGGGTTCAGCTGTTCATATCGCAGGCGATACAACGACTGAAAATCTTGTCAGTAACGACGACATCGAAGCCTTGATAGAAAGTCTAGGTAAAAAATAGTGCTAAAAAGGCCTGAGCTTTTATCTCCAGCTGGAAATTTAACAAAACTTAAAATCGCCCTTGAGTACGGAGCTGACGCTGTTTATGGCTCGGTGGCTAGCTTTTCACTAAGGACTAGATCAGCAAGGGAGTTTAACCTTGAAACATTCAAAGAGGCGATAGACTACACACACGAAAAGGGAAAGAAATTTTATGCGACCATAAATGCTTTTCCTTTTAACTCTCAGATAGAGCCACTAAAAAGACACTTGCAAACTATCTCAGCGATGAAGCCAGACGCCTTTATCATCGCAACCCCAGGCGTCATGAGCCTAGCAAAAGAGGTCGCTCCAGATATCGAGATACACCTCTCAACTCAGGCAAATGTTATGAACGTTTTGGACGCTAAAATTTATCACGACATGGGCGCAAAACGCATTGTCGTGGCACGTGAGATGAATTTAAAAGATGTTATAAAGATAAAAGAAGAAATCCCAACCCTTGATATTGAAATTTTCGTCCATGGCTCGATGTGCTTTGCCTACTCTGGCAGGTGCTTGGTAAGCTCAGTGCAAAGCGGACGTATGTCAAATCGCGGCAGCTGTGCAAATGACTGCAGATTTAAGTATGAACTCTACGCTAAAAACGAAGAGAGCGGCGTGCTATTTCGCTTAGAAGAGGACGAAAACGGCACTCACATCATGAACTCAAAGGATCTTTGCCTCATCTCGCACATCAAAGAGATCGTTGATAGCGGCGTGATAGATAGCTTTAAGATAGAGGGTCGCACAAAGAGCGAGTACTACGCAGCTTGCACGGCAAGAGCCTATAAAATGGCAATAGATGATGCACTGGACGATAAATTTGACGCACAAATTTATGAAAATGAGATAAATACGCTGAAAAATCGTGGCTTTACGGACGGCTACTTGGTGCATAGACCTTATGAGCGAATCGATACGCAAAATCACACAAGTAGCCTAGAAGAGGGCACTCATCAGGTAAATGCCATAAGCGAAGATGGCGAGTTTTTTAAGTGTAAATTTAAAATTTTCCCAGGAAATAGCTATGAGATCGTAGCTCCAACTGGATCACGTATAGAAGATAGTGAAAATGAAATTTCACAGGTCTATTCGCAAGATGGCAAGAAATTTATCAAATTTAAGCAGCTCATCACCAAAAAAGGTAAGGTCATGAGCGAAATTCACAGCGGCAATGAAAATGAGATAAACCTTGGCGTTAAGCTGCCAAAATTTAGCTTTTTAAGGGAGAAGATATGAAATTTGTTTCTATTATAATGGGAAGTAAAAGTGACTATGAGATCGTTAGCGAGACTGCAAAGACCTTAGAAAAATTTGGCGTAAAATATGAACTGATCATCAGCTCAGCCCACAGAAGCCCAAAAAGAACGAGCGAATACGTGACAAACGCCGAGAAAAAGGGTGCAAAAGTATTCATCGCAGCTGCTGGCATGGCGGCTCACCTAGCTGGAGCGATCGCTGCAAATACAACAAAACCAGTGATCGGCATACCAATGGCAGGCTCAGCTCTTAGCGGTGTGGACGCACTTTACTCAACTGTGCAAATGCCAAGTGGCATGCCAGTGGCGACTCTAGCTATCGGCAAGGCTGGTGCGATAAACGCAGCCTATCTTGCGGTGCAAATTCTAGCCCTTGAAGATGAGGCGCTAGCAAATGCGCTCAAAGCCGACAGAGAGGCGAAGATAAAGGCTTTAGAGGATGATTCTTCAAAGATTGAAGTGATACTATAAAAGGAGAAGCGGTGCAGACCTATCTTGGAGTTGATGAATTTTGCAAACTTGTGCATTTAGAGCGCGAAGTTATCGAGGATATGATAAATCGTGGCGTTTTAAAAACCAAAGAGGAAAATGGTGAAATTTTGATAGAGGCGAGCGAGGGGACGATGAGCGTGGTGCCTAGCGTTTCGCAAAATTTATCTTTGCAGCCGCAAAGCCAAGATGGATTTAGCTTCGTAGAAAAGACGATTGGCACGATACTAAATTTACACGAAAAGGTGCTTGACGCAAAAGATGAGACGCTTGAGACTTTAAGAAATGAGAATAAATTTTTAAAAGAGGCGCTCATTTCGATGCAAGAGCTTTATGACGAGGATAGAAAAACGGTCGAGACGCTCACAAAACAGCTTAAAATTTCACAAGACGAAGTTGAATTTCTAAAACGAAAATACAAGCTTATGTGGAACCAAGCGGTTGAAAATTTTAACGGGCAAAAATAGTTTATGAATATTATAAATTTAGAAAATAGCTTTGAAATTTATGGAGTAAAAACTCGCACTAAAAATGAAGATGAGATAGATGGCAAGGGTAAAATTCCAGCTTTATGGTCTAAATTTATGAGTGAATACTATGATGGCAAGAGTGAAATTTATAGCGTTTACTGCAACTACGAAAGTGATCTTAATGGACATTACGATAACTTCATCGGCACAAGATCACTCCAAAAAGGTGATGAAAATTTAAATATACAAAGCGGAAAGTACGCTCTTTTTAGCTTTGCAAATGAGCCACAAAATGTTGCAAAATTTTGGGATGAAATTTGGAGATATTTTGAAAGTAGCGAGCTAAAAAGAACCTATAAAACGGACTTTGAAAAATACTTAAAAGACAAAATAGAAATTTATATATCAATAAAATAAAAGGCAAAAAATGACATTTTCACAAATAATACTAACGCTTCAAAACTATTGGCAAGAGCAAGGCTGCGTCATACTTCAGCCATACGACATGCCAGCAGGTGCGGGCACATATCACCAAGCGACATTTTTAAGAAGCCTTGGACCAAAGCCGTGGGCGACCGCATACGTAGCTCCAAGCCGCCGACCGACTGATGGTAGATACGGCGAAAACCCAAATCGCCTTGGCGCCTACTATCAGTTTCAAGTGCTTATAAAACCAAGTCCAGAAAATATCCAAGAGCTTTATCTAAAAAGTCTTGAAAGACTTGGACTAAATTTGAAAAATCACGACATTCGCTTTGTTGAAGACAACTGGGAGAGCCCAACACTTGGTGCTTGGGGACTTGGCTGGGAGGTTTGGTTAGACGGCATGGAAGTGACGCAATTTACATATTTTCAGCAAGTTGGCGGTATCGCTTGCGAGCTGATCTCTGGCGAGATAACATACGGTCTTGAGCGCTTAGCTATGTATCTACAAGATGTAAATAGCGTCTACGACATCGTTTGGGACGACTCTAATGGCAACATCGTAACCTACGCCGACGTGCATAAACAAGGCGAGTATGAGTGGAGTAAATATAACTTTGAAGTAGCAAATGTTGATATGCTTTTTAACCAGTTTGAAAACGCATTTAATGAGTGCAAACGCTGTTTGGAGGCCAAAATTTCACTGCCAGCATATGATTATTGCATGCTTGCTGCTCATACATTTAACGTCCTTGACGCACGCGGAGCGATAAGCGTGACACAAAGGCAAGACTACATCCTAAAGATCCGCGAGCTTGCAAAAGAGTGCGCGCTAACATATAAAGAGAGCTTAGAGTAAAAGTAAAATTTGATGAAAATAGCTGAAATTTATAAAAATTTAGATGAAATTTGCCCATTTTCAAGCCAAGAGTCTTGGGATAATAGTGGCCTGCAAGTTGGCTCATTTGATAGTGAATTTGAGCGAATTTATCTAAGCCTTGACCTTGATAGTGAGCTTTTGCAAAATGTCTTGCCAAACTCGCTCATCATCACCCATCATCCGCTCATTTTTAAAGGGCTAAAGAGCCTAGACTATAGCCTCTATCCAAGCTCGCTCATAAGAGAGATGATGATAAAAAATATCTCGCTCATCTCGCTTCATACAAATGCTGATCTTGCATTTTTGAATGAAAAATTTGTGACACAGGTTTTAGGGCTTGAAATTTCATGCAAAGAGGGCTTTTTGATCTACGCTGATGTAAATATGAAATTTAGCGAGCTTTGCAAATTTGTAAAAGAAAAGCTTGGGCTAGAAAATTTAAGAGCGGTTCATGCAAAAGATGAAATTTCTAAAATTTGCATCTGCACTGGAAGTGGTGCAGATCTTATCCAAGATGTCAAAGCAGACGCCTTTTTAACGGGTGATCTAAAGTATCATCAAGCCCTTTATGCAAAGGAAAATGGACTAAATTTGATCGACATAAACCACTATGAAAGCGAGCGTTATTTTAGTGATTTTTTAGCAAAATATTTGCAAAATCTAAAAATTGAAGTTATAATAAGCAATTCTAAAAACCCATTTACATATTGCTAACAAAAAAGGAAACATTATGAATAAATATTTGCAACAATTAGTTGAATTATCTGATCTTGACAAACAAATAGATGGTTTCACGCCGCGCATACAAGAAGTGGAAAAAGCCTATAAAAGCATAGAAGAAGAGTGTGAAACTATATCGGTTAATGTAGAAAGACTCGATGAAGAGGTAAATGATCTAAAATCACAAAAATCAGGCACAAACGCTCATATTGCAGAATTTAGCGCTAAGATCAAAGATGTAGCTAAAAAAAGTTCAAGTGCAAAAAGCGAAAAAGAGATAAAAGCGCTAGGTCTTGAAGAAGATATTGCAAAAGAGCAGCTTGAAGCAGCAAACGAAGAGATCGCTAGACTTGAAAAACTAATAGACAATAAAAATGCTCAAAAAGATGAGCTAAATGCTAAAAAAACAGAGCTTGAAGGAAATTTAGAAAAGATAAAAAGCGAGGTTTCATCTGAGCTTGAAAAGATCGAAAAAGAGCGCAAAGAGGTTTATGCTAAAAAAGATAAACTTGTCGCTGCAATGAATCAAAAGATCCTAGCATTTTACGAAAAGATCAGAAAATGGGCTCACAACACAGCCGTTGTGCCAGTTAAAAAACAAGCTTGTTATGGCTGCTTTATGCAGATAAATGATAAAACTTTCTCCGCGGTCGTAAAAGGCGAAGACATCGTTACTTGCCCGCATTGTGGCAGAATTTTGTATAAACAAGAGCAATAACACGTTTCGTGATAATAATATATTATTTTTTAGCCTCAATACTCTACTTTTTTGGGGCTATTTTTCTACTTTTCTTAAGTTTTAAAAAAAAGTATCGCAGATCAATCCCAGCACGTTTTTTTCTCTTTAGTAACCCCAAATTTCAAGACGCAGATGTGCATTTTCATGCTTGCTCGTTTGGCGAGGTGCAAGCGCTTAAACCATTGATGCAAAAATTTAACAGCAAAGCCATAAGCGTGGTGACAAGTACGGGCTTTGAAGCGGCAAGTAAAATTTGCTCTAACACAAGATTTTTGCCATTTGAAATTTTCTTGCCATTTTGGTTAAAAAAGAGCAAAATTTTAGTCATTTTCGAGGCAGAGCTTTGGCTTATGCTAGTTTTCATGGCAAAGCTAAAATGTAGCCGTGTGATACTAATAAACGCTAGAATTTCAGATAGAAGCTACAAAAGCTACTTGAAATTTAGCTTCTTTTATAGATATCTTTTTAAATTTATAGATAAAATTTACGCCCAAAGTGAGCTTGATAAAGAGAGATTAAGATCACTTGGAGCGGGCAAAATAGAGGTCGTTGGCAATATAAAGGCGGCATTTTTACCAAGCGTGAGTAAAGTTTATGAAAAGCCAAAAGCTAGAGTGATCGTGTTAGCAAGCACGCATGCTGGCGAAGAAGAGATGATCTTGCAAAATTTAAATTTAAAAGAAAATGATCTTTTAATTATCGCACCGCGTCACCCAGAGAGATTTGCAGAGGTGGAAAACCTTGCCGCAGAATACTCTAAAAAACATGACTTTAGCTTTGCAAAATTTAGCCAAACGCATAAATTTGACGCTAAAGTAAATTTGCTTGATACTTTAGGAGAGCTTGTAAATGTCTATGCTATTAGCGATGTAGTCGTACTTGGAGGCAGCTTTGTGCCAAATATCGGCGGGCATAATCCAATCGAGTGCGCGCAATTTAACCCAGTGATAATTAGCGGAGAGTTTATATTTAACCAAAAGGCGTTATTTAGCCTAGTTGAAAACATTTACATCACAAAGGCCAGCGAGATAGATGGCATAATAAATGGCAATGCCAAGAAGAGCAAGATCGCCGTGCAAGCAAGTGCTGATGCGATCATAGAAGATATAAGGAGCACTTTATGAGTGAAGAAAAAGCGTATAAAATTTTAGCCAAACAAAAAAATATCTCAAACAACGAGGCAAAGGAGCTAATCGACAGCGGACTAGTCTATGCCAAGGGGCAAAAGGTGATGATAGCTCGTGCGCTGATGAGCGAAAATACTAAATTTAACGTCGAAGAGATGCCAAAGCCAAGCGTTATCTTTGAAGATGAAAATTTAATAGCCATTAATAAACCAGCCGCCATAACTAGCGAAAAAATCAGTCAAATGTATAAATTTCCGCTTCTTCACAGACTCGATAAGGATACAAGCGGCGTGCTACTTCTTGTAAAAAATGACGAATTTGTAAGCCTTGCTATAAATGAGTTTAAAAAGATGAAGGTTGAGAAAATTTACGTGGCCGCGGTTAGAGGCATCATGAGTGAAGAAGTGGTCGTAAATGAGCCGATCTTAACTATAAAGAATAAAAATGGTGCCTTTTCAAAGATATCAAAAGATGGCAAAGATGCGATCAGTGAAATTTCACCGCTCATGGTTGCAGGCAAAAAAACGCTGGTAAAAGTAGTTATTAAAACAGGCAGGACGCACCAGATAAGAGTGCATTTGGCCAGCTTAAATTTACCTATCGTTGGCGATGAGAAATACGGTAAAAATAGGGCAAATAGAATGTTTTTGCATGCCTATTCTATCGCTCTTTTAAACTATAAATTTAAAGCGCCGATCCCAAGAGAATTTAACTCTCTTGGATTTGAGCTGTCTAATAAATTTGAAATTTAAAGAGCAATAAAGAAATTATTTAGTAATATACGCCCTTTAATAACAACTTAGAAAGGTGAATTAGTGTTTGAACAAATTAGCGAGTCTTTTAGATTAGCCGTTAGTAAGATACGTTTTGTAGATGACGAAAAAGCTCTAAAAAACGCACTTGACGTACTTAAAAAAGCTCTTTTAAAAGCTGATGTTCACCATAAAGTCACCAAAGATCTACTAGCGTCTATCGAAAGCGAACTAAAGCAAATTGGTGTTGGCCAAAAGAATTTCCTAGATGCGATTAAGTCAAATTTAACGACTATCTTAACAGCTCCTGGCAACCAAGGCTTTGTCTATGCACCAGTTGCACCGACTATTGTTTTGATGGCTGGTTTGCAAGGTAGTGGTAAAACAACGACAACTATCAAGCTTGCAAACTATCTAAAACTAAGAAAGAAAAAAGTTTTAGTTGCGGCTTGCGATTTGCAAAGATTAGCGGCAGTCGAGCAGCTAAGGCAGCTCTGCGTTGCAAATGAAATCGATCTTTTTTATATAGAAAATGAAAACAACCCTATAAAAGTAGCTAAAGAGGCACTAGAAAAAGCAAAAAGTGGCCTTTATGATGTACTTTTAGTGGATACTGCTGGTCGTCTTGCGATCGATGAAAAGTTGATGCAAGAGATAAAAGATGTAAAAAATGCGATAAATCCACATGAAATTTTCTACGTAGCTGACGCCATGAGCGGTCAAGATGCCGTAAAGACAGCTACAAGTTTTAATGAAATTTTAGGAATTTCTGGAGTTATCCTTTCTAAATTTGACTCTGACTCAAAGGGTGGCGTAGCTATTAGCATCGCAAAACAGCTAAATATCCCACTTAGATTTGTCGGTATTGGCGAGAAAGTAGCTGATATCGAGAGCTTTATACCAGACCGCATCGTAAGCCGTATAATGGGCGAGGGTGACTTGGCCACTTTGGTCGAGAAAACATCGACTATTATAGATGAAAAAGAGGCAAAACGTCTAAATCAAAAGATAAAAAAAGGTCAGTTTAACTTCAATGACTTTTTAGATCAAATGGAAAGTGTTAAAAAGCTTGGTAGTATGAAATCTTTGATGGGGATGATACCTGGACTTTCAAATATTGCAAATCAGATAAAAGATATAGACCTTGATAATTCAAAAGAAATTTTGCATATTAAGGCTATGATAAACTCTATGACGCAAAAAGAGCGTGAAAATCCAGACCTTTTAAACAATAGCAGAAAAAGACGTTTGGCAGCTGGCTCTGGGCTATCTCAAGTAGAGGTGAATCGCTTTTTAAAGCAGTTTGAAAATGCCTCAAAGCTTGCTAAGAAATTTTCAGGAAAAGGCGGAGCAAAGGGACTTGCAAATATGCTTTCTCAAGCAAATTTAAAAAGACCTGTTTGATAAAAGGGTTTAAATTTGGATATTTGTTATCTAAATTTAAGCTTTATTTAAAAACAAGAGGAGAATATAATATGGCAACAGTAGTAAGACTAACAAGAATGGGACGTAAAAAAAGACCTTTTTATCGTATAGTTGTTACAGATAGCAGAAAAAGACGCGACAGCGGTTGGATAGAGAGCATTGGTTATTATAACCCTATGGTTGAGCCAAATGTTATAAATTTCAACAAAGAGAGATTGGATTATTGGAAAAGCGTCGGTGCTAAACTTAGCGATAGAGTTGCACAAATTACAAAATAATGGTTGAAAATTTTTTATACGAATACGCCAAGCTGATAGCTGATTTTCCTGAGAAGGTAACTATCGAACGTCAAGAGCTTGGTGAAAATTTTGTCGAGATCATCATAAGTGCTGATAAGGTTGATACTGGAAAGCTTATCGGCAAAGATGGCAAAATGATAAATGCCATAAAGACCGTTATTATTGGCTGTAAAGCCAAAGACAATACAAGTTATAGAGTAACGGTAAAAGCTATTGAATAGTGATATTGTTGAAGTCGCTACCATCGGGAGATGTGTTGGTTTAAAGGGCTATTTAAAGCTTTACAACAAGAGCGACTTCCCAGAGCAATTTAAAAAAGGCGCAACCTTTTTTGATAAAAACAATGATCAGCTTATCATAAAAGACTATAATAGACAAAAAGAGCTGGTTTTGTTTGAAAATTTTGATGACTTAGACCTTGCTAAAACACTTGTAAATAGAACCATCTACACTACAAAAGAGCTTACTAGAAAAAACTGTAAACTAAAAAAAGATGAATTTTTTCAGTTTGATATCATTGGATTAAAAGTTGTAGAAAATGGCGAAATTTTGGGTATTGTAGAAGATATTCAAGATAATTTTGTAAATTCACTTCTATACATAAAAACAGACGAAGAGCTTATCATAGCTGGCAAACCAAAGAATTTCTACATTCCATATTTGGAGCATTTTATCGAAAGCGTGAATTTGGAAAGCGGAGAGATTTTGGTAAAAGGTGCTAGAGATATCTTAGAAAATTCATGAAATTTACATTTATTACACTTTTTGAAAATTTAGTCAAACCTTATTTTTGTGATTCTATTTTAAAACGCGCAATTAGCAATAAATTTATTGAAATTGATTTTATAAATCCAAGAAATTTTACCAACGATAAGCACAATAAAGTTGATGACTATATGATCGGAGGCGGAGCAGGGCTTTTGATGTTTCCGCAGCCTTTGGATGAGTCGATCAAATTTTTAAAAGAAAAAAACAAAAATGCCCACGTGATATTTTTGACACCAGCTGGTAAAAAATTTAATCAAAACGATGCAAAGAGGCTCTCTAAAAAAGATCATATCTGTTTTGTCTGCAGTAGATATGAAGGCCTTGATGAGCGAGTTGTTGAGCTTTGGGCGGATGAAGTTTTTTGCATAGGTGATTTTATTTTAACCGGCGGAGAACTACCAGCACTTTGTATAAGTGATGCGATATCAAGAAACGTGCCTGGTGTTTTAGGAAACGACATGAGCCTTGAAGTAGAGAGCTTTGAGGATAATTTGCTTGAAGCACCATCTTTTACAAAACCTGATAATTTTAAATCTATCTTTGTGGTTTCAGAGTTTTTAAAGGGTAATCATGCTAAAATCCACAATTTAAAAAACAAGATGGCTCACTGCAAAACAAGGTACTTTCGCCCTGATTTATATCAAAAGCTAAAGCCACATAAATAAGGAAAAACATGAGAAATAAATACATTGAAGCGTTTGAAAATGCTCAAATTGCTGGTAAAAATATCCCTGACTTCCGTGCAGGAGATACATTGCGTGTGGCTACTCGTATTCACGAGGGAGACAAAACGAGAATTCAAAATTTTGAAGGCATTTGTATAGCTAGACGCGGTAGCGGCACTGGCGAAACATTTATCATCAGAAAAATCGGCGCTAACAGTGTTGGCGTTGAGAGAATTTTCCCAATCTTTAGTGACTCTATCGAAGAGATAAAAGTTCTTAGAAAAGGTCGTGTTAGAAGAGCTAAACTATTCTATCTACGCGAACTACGTGGTAAAGCAGCTAAGATCCGCGAACTTAGAAAATAAAACTTTTCCCTGATTTTTCAGGGATTTTTTCTATAAACTTTTTTAAAATCATTTTTATATTTATATTTATACTTCATTAATTACTCTTTGCTAAAATTTTACTTCAGATTTACTTTTAAGGAATGAAAATGAAAAAAATATTGGTTTCGCTTGCAGCTATTGCATCTTTGGCTATGGCAGCAATCAATCTAAACACAGCTACAAAAGAGGAGCTTATGAGCCTTGATGGCATTGGCAGTGCAAAAGCAGATGCGATCATAGAGTATAGAAAAGCAAATAAATTTAACTCGATTGATGATCTAAAAAATGTAAATGGCATCGGCGATAAAACTTTTGATAATCTAAAAGGTGAAATTTCTACGACTGGCAAGAGTGAAGTAAGCGAAAAAGCAAAAGCTAGTAAGAAGAAAGTGGATGAGTCAAAAGACGAGTTGAAAGAAAAAATCTCTGACAAAAAAGATAAATTTAAAAAGAAAGCTTCTAAAACTAAAGAAGAGCTAACTTCTAGCAAAGAAAATGAAACTAGTATCAGCGAAAAAGCAAAAGATGAAAAAGATAAAGCTGTTGATAAAGTAAAAGAAACAAAAGAAAAAGCTGCTTCAAAAGCTAAATCTAAAAAAGAAAAGCTTAAAGAGAAACTAGAAAAATAAAATATTTTAAAACCTGCTTGTCTTTACAAGTAGGTTTTATAAATTTATATATTTTTTGTTTTAATTGTAATTGACAAAAAATATCACAACCTTCTTCAAATTTCAGTGATATCATAATTTGCTTCATTTTAATCTCACTAAAATATTTAGTCAAGGTATTTTGCTATTTTGTGTCAAAATACCTACCATCTAACTTTACAAACTAAAAATTTGTATGGAATTGCTCCAAAAAAA
>CAUUIN010000022.1:0-24313 GCA_963545295.1 uncultured Campylobacter sp.
TTTAAATTCCAGCTTCAAGCATCGCTTCAGCTTGATAGTGCGTGATAAGTGGCTCGATGATCTCATCAAAAAGACCTGCTGCCATGATCGCATCTAGGCGGTAAAGTGTTAAATTTATGCGGTGGTCGCTTATGCGGTTTTGCGGATAGTTATAAGTTCTTATCCTGCCAGAGCGATCTCCTGTGCCGACCTGACTCTTGCGCTCGCTAGTCTCTTTTGCAAGCCTCTCTTGCTCTTGCATCTCATAAAGTCTAGCTTTTAGCACCTTCATCGCAGCTTCTTTGTTTTTGTGCTGGCTCTTGCCATCTTGGTTTGTGACAACAAGACCTGTTGGGATGTGCGTGATCCTAACGGCACTATCAGTTGTATTGACCGACTGGCCGCCGTGGCCTGAGCTTCTCATAACATCAACTCTTATATCATTTGGATTGATCTCGATCTCGCTATCTTCAACCTCTGGCATGATAGCCACAGTCACAGCTGATGTATGCACCCTACCCTGACTCTCGGTCTCTGGCACACGCTGAACTCTATGTGTGCCACCTTCAAATTTTAGCCTCGAGTAAGCACCTTTGCCTTTTATAAGCACGATGATCTCTTTAAAACCGCCAGTGTTACCCTCACTTTGACTAACGATCTCAAATTTATATCCACGAAGCTCTGCGTATCTGATGTAAGCATTAAAAAGATCTCCAACAAATAGTGCAGCCTCGTCACCGCCAGTGCCTGCGCGAATTTCTAAAAATATATTTTTATCATCGTTTGGATCTTTTGGGAGAAGCAAAATTTTGATCTCTTCTTCAAGCTTTTCTCTTGAAATTTCTAAATTTTTAAGCTCTTCTTTTGCAAGCTCACCAAGCTCAGAGTCCTCTAAGAGGGCTTTATTCTCTTCGATGTCATTTAGGATTTGTAGATATTTTTTTGCAGCAGTTGCGACTGGTTCGATAGATGATTGCTCTTTTGAGAGCTTTGTCATCTTTTCGATATCGTTTGCTATATTTGGATCGCTTAGAAGCGCAGAAATTTCATCATAGCGATCCAAAAATGGATTAAGTTTATCAGCAAACATTAAAATTTAATAGATTAAGCAGCTTTTAGAGTGTTTACTAATTGAGCAAGGCGACTAACGCGACGAGCAGCAGTTTGTTTCTTCAAAAAGCCTCTACTTACGAAGCTGTGGATGCTTTTGTTAGCAACTTTTAAAGCTTCATTTGCAGCTTCAATATCTTTAGCTTCTACAGCTACACGCACTGCTTTTGTGATGTTTTTAAGTCTAGTGCGGTAAAATCTGTTTCTTTCTGTTCTTTTTATAGTTTGTCTAGCTCTTTTTTCAGCAGATTTATGGTTTGCCATAATATACCTTTTTTGATAATTTTAGTCCGTGATTATATGAAAAATATATTTAATTGTAACTGAATTTAAGTCTGCTTTAAAACAAATAAAATTTTAGATTTTAAATTTGATAATTTCTGATAAAATAGCACCATTTTATAATAAAAAGGATAAATTGATGAAACTTTTTGGAACAGACGGAGTTCGTGGTAAGGCTGGCGAAAAGCTTTCAGCTCAAACATCTATGCGCCTTGCAATGGCTGCTGGAATTTACTTTAGAAAGACCTCAGCGACAAATGTGATATTAGTCGGAAAAGATACTAGGAAAAGCGGCTATATGATCGAAACTGCCATAGTTGCAGGACTAACTGCAGTTGGTTACAACGTCCTTCAAATAGGCCCTATGCCAACACCTGCGATCGCATTTTTAACAGAAAATATGCGCTGTGACGCTGGCATCATGATAAGCGCCTCACACAACCCATACTACGATAACGGCATCAAATTTTTTGATAGCTTTGGCAACAAACTAGATGAAAAAATAGAAGCTGAGATAGAGAAAATCTTCTACGACGATGAGCTCATCGCAAACGCTCAAAAGACGATGACAGAGATCGGCGCAAACAAGAGGATCGACGATGTTATCGGCAGATATATCGTGCAGATCAAAAATTCATTCCCAAAAGAGTTAAATTTAAAGAATTTACGAGTAGTTTTGGACGTGGCAAACGGAGCTGCTTACAAGGTCGCGCCAACTGTATTTAGCGAGCTTGGAGCTGATGTCATCGTCATAAACAACGAGCCAAATGGTAGCAACATCAACCAAAACTGCGGTGCGCTTCACCCAGAAGATCTAGCAAGCGAGGTAAAAAGGCTTCGTGCTGACATCGGCTTTGCATTTGACGGCGATGCTGATAGGCTTGTCGTTGTCGATGAAAACGGCGAAGTTGTGCATGGCGACGCGATACTTGGCTCGCTAGCTGCATTTTTACACGAGCAAAAGACTCTAAAAGGCGGTGCTATCGTGGCTACGGTGATGAGTAACGCCGCGCTTGATGACTATCTAAAAGCTCACAAAATCAAGCTGCTTCGCTCAAACGTAGGAGATAAATACGTGCTTGAGATGATGAAAGAAAATGGCATAAATTTTGGCGGAGAGCAAAGCGGACATGTCATATTTAACGACTACGCTAAAACTGGCGACGGCCTTGTAACCTCAATGCAAGTTGTTGCGATGATGCTTAAAAAAGGTAAAAAAGCTAGTGAAATTTTTGGCGAGCTAAAGCCATATCCGCAAATTTTACTAAATTTAAAGATCACAGAGAAAAAGCCGCTTGATAAGATAGAGGGGCTAAAAGAGCTTGAGGCTAGCCTTGCAAAAGAGGGCATAAGATCGCTCTTTAGATACTCTGGCACTGAAAATTTGATCAGACTTTTGCTTGAGGGAAAAAATCAAACTTTAGTTGAAAAACGTATGGATGAAGTTGAGAAATTTTTCGTAAAAGCCCTAAATGCGTAAAAGCTTAGTTAAATTTTTCATCGCATTTTTTGTCATCTTTGTCGTTGATCAAGCGATAAAGATGGTATTTATAAACGGCTTTTCGTGGGAGGGCGAGTTTTTCTCGCTAGTTCTTACATATAATAAGGGCGTTGCATTTTCGATGTTTGCCTTTTTAGATGAGTGGCTTAAATTTATACAAATAGCCCTTATCTTAGGCGTGTTTATCTATCTAGTCGTTGAAAAAAAGCTGCTTTGCTCACATGCCATTTGGCTTGGAGCTTTGCTAGGAGCTGGCAGCTCAAATATAACAGATAGGTTTATCCATGGTGGTGTCGTGGATTATGTCTTTTGGCACAAGTGGTTTAACTTTGCGGTCTTTAACTTCGCTGATGTGATGATCGATCTTTGCGTAGTGATGATACTTTGGCAAAGTTTTAGAAAAAGGAGAGAGAGTGGGAAATAATATCTACGTCGCATACGCGCTTTGGCTATTTACTGGCTGGCTTGGGGCGCATAGAATTTATCTTGGTAAATTTATCACTGGTTTTTTGATGATGGGGTTATTTTTCGTTGGATATGCTACGTTTTATTTCATTATAGGCATACCATTTTTGATTATCTGGGGCATTTGGTGGCTCATAGATGCATTTTTGGTTGGTGCTTATGTCGAGAAAAATTTACAAAAAGCCGAGCTAAAAGAGAGAGTAAAACTAAAAGATAAAGAAGAGGACCTCAAAAGACTTTACGAGCTTTTTGAGAGTGGTGCGATCAGCAAGGCTGAATTTGAAGCTAGAAAAGAGATACTTTTTAGATAAGGAGACATTATGGCAGAATATTATCTTTACTTAAAATACCTCCACTATTTGTTTTTCATCTCGTGGATGGCTGTGCTGTTTTATCAGCCAAGGCTCTACGTTTATCACGTAGAAAATATGGACAAGCCAGACTTTGTAAAAGTGGTCGAAGTTATGGAGTACAAGATGTATCACTACATCGGCTGGGTAGCGCTCATTGGCTCATTTGTAACTGGCATTTTGATACTTATTGCAAGGCCTGATCTTATACAAACTGGTCACATTCATGTTAAAATTTTAGTTGTCATCATCATGGCTATCTATCACCTAGACCTTGGACGCTACATGAAGCAGCTCAAAGAGAAACGCTGTAACAAAAGTGGCATCTTCTTTAGAGCTTACAATGAAGTGCCAACTATCGCGATGCTCATCATCATTTGGGTAATGATAGTAAATCCATTTTAAAGGAATTTGATGAAGAAAATTTTAGCATTTATCGCTTTGCCAGCGCTCTTGCTCGCGGCGACTCAGTATTTTGAGCCAATGCAGATAAAATTTGACAACAGACTCTACTCACTAGCAAATTCAGCCAAGCCTGTGCCAAATTTATTCACGCAGGAGTATTTGCTCCCGGGCGAAAAACTAGATAGTTTTAGCTATATGCTCTCGCTAAATACACTTAAATTTGACGCTACGCCAGAACAAGCAGTCGAGCAAAAGATAAATGATCTAAAAGAGCTAAAGGCAAAAGGGCTAAAAGTAGCTTACAAAAAGGGCTCACTAGCAAATGAAATTTATCTTGATATCACGATATTTTCAAACCTAAATGGCACTCCAACAGCGGAGCACTCGATATATCGCTACACCAAACAAGGCGGAAATTTAGTCCTTTTTACCATCCAAAGGCGTGCTTATAAAAAAGAGGGCATTCAAAGATTTACTACAAATTTCACGATCGAGTCGCAAGATTTTAGCAAAAAAGCCCTAGCCACACCCTTTCCACAAATCATAAGCAAATAAAGAAATTTGAGTGTAAATTTGACCTTTACACTCAAATTTTAAAACTAGACTTAACAAATTTATCTAAAAATAAAACGAATAGTTATATGATAAGAAAAACTCAAAAAGGATAGCCTATGATACATAAAATTCTTATCGCAAATCGTGGTGAGATCGCAGTTAGGATAGTCAGAGCTTGTAGGGATTTACACATCCAAAGCGTAGGAATTTACACAGCGCCAGACAGCGAGTGCTTGCACGTCAGGATCGCTGATGAGGCCTATCAAGTGGGCGAAGATCCGATCAAAGGCTATCTTGACGCCAAAGCGATCGTAAAGCTTGCTAAAGAGTGTGGGGCTGACGCGATACACCCAGGATACGGCTTTTTAAGCGAAAACTACGAATTTGCAAAGGCGGTTGAGGACGCTGGGCTCATCTTCATCGGTCCAAAGGCCGAAGTCATCAAGAAAATGGGCGATAAAAACATCGCTAGATATCTAATGAAGAAAAACGGCATACCGATAGTGCCAGGCACAGAGAAGCTAAATGATGAGAGTATGGACGCCATAAAAGAGCACGCTAGGCGCATCGGCTACCCAGTCATCTTAAAAGCAAGTGGAGGAGGTGGCGGCCGTGGCATCAGGGAGGTTTGGCAAGAAGAGGATATGCAAGATGCCTTTGAGTCGTGCACCAGAGAGGCTAAGGCATACTTTAACAACGACGAAGTTTTCATGGAAAAACTAGTCGTAAACCCTCGCCACATCGAGTTTCAAATTTTAGGCGATAACTACGGCAACATCATCCACCTTTGCGAGCGTGACTGCTCTATCCAAAGGCGCCACCAAAAGATCATCGAGATCGCACCTTGCCCTTCAATCAGTGAAAATTTAAGAAAGATCATGGGTGTGACTGCAGTGGCAGCTGCAAAGGCTGTGGGCTACTCAAACGTCGGCACGATCGAGTTTTTGCTAGATGATTACAATAACTTTTACTTCATGGAGATGAACACCCGTATTCAGGTGGAGCACGGCATCACCGAAGAGATCACCGGCCACGACCTAGTCGTTAGGCAAATAAGGATCGCTTCGGGTGAGATTTTAGAGATCGAGCAAAGCGACATCAAACCACGTGGCTACGCGATAGAGGCGAGGATCACAGCTGAGAACGTCTGGGAAAATTTCATCCCAGCACCAGGCACGATCGAGGGCTACTACCCAGCTCTTGGCCCATCTGTACGCGTCGATAGCCACGTCTATAAAGACTACACCATACCGCCATTTTACGACTCACTTATCGCAAAGCTGATCGTCAAAGCGACTGACTACGATCTAGCGGTAAATAAGCTTGAAAGAGCACTTGAAGAATTTACCATCGAGGGCGTGCGAACGATCATCCCATTTTTGCTAACGATCAGCAAAAGTAAGGAGTTTAGACGCGGATTTTTCGATACTAGCTACGTTGAGAAAAACTTAAAAACTATCCTTGAAAACACCTATGACGATATGAACAAAGAGCCAAATGACGACCTAGAAGAGGTCATCGTAGAGGCGATAAAAAGATATAAAAAGAAGAGATAAATTTACCTCACGATATGGCTTTGGCGATAAATTTCGCCAAGGCTAAATTTCCGCACAAACTGCGTAAATTTTAGCTCCGTCATTTGCCACAGCGTAGAACCTGCCACCGCTTACTAGCATGATCTGATCTGTGCTAAGGCTAAATTTCTCAAATTCTATCTCTTTTAATAGCAAGCCATCTTTGGTGCTTATCAAAACTGGCTTATTTTTGCGGTTTGCGAGTAAAATTTGATCCTTGACCCAAATAAAATTCTCCGTGCCACTGGTTTTAAACTTAAACACCACTTCGCCACTTTTTGCATCCACAGCGTATAGATCTCCGCCCTTGCCAGCGGTGCCAAAGTAAAGCACCCCATCATTCAGGCAAACTGGCGTGTAGAGATATGCACCAAGCTTTAGCCTCCAGATGGTCTTGCCTATCCTTGTGCCCTGCTCTTTTGGCGCTACACTCACGTTTAAATTTTCATCTTTTGCTTCGCCATTGGTCGCTGCACTACCCAAAATTTCTTTGCACTCCATCATAAATAGTGAGCTCATTCGCACGCAAAAACCATCAAATTCATACGTTTTAGCGTCGTTATATATCTCTTTTACAGGCTCATTAGCAACGCCGAGCTCGCTCATCAGCCCGTTATCTATCTTTATAAGCTTTGCTGGGGAGTTTATGTAGTCCTTGTAGTATCTAGTATTTAGCACGAAGTAGCCATTTTCTGGGTAGCAACGCGCATTGCTGGCTATGAAAATTTCGCTTTGTTTGTAGGTAAGTGTTGATCTTTTATGTTCGCTAAAGTCGCGCGAAAATGTATCTAGTAGCACGTAGTTTGGCGTTAGCTTTTGAGCTATCTCTAACTCGCTAGGCACCCCAAAAGCAAAATGCACAAATGCAATGCGCTCACCCATCTCATAAATGCCAGTTACACCGTGCCCGCGAAACTCCACGCCAGGCATATCAAGAGGATATGATCTAACCACGCTAGCTCCTTAAATTTATGGCGATTATAACCCAAATTTTAAAGCGCACTGGGCTAAATTTGATAAAATTTGCCAAAAAATATCAAATTTAAGGACTAAAATGCTTTTAGAGCTAGACCAGATCTCTCAAAAACTAGATCAAATTTTCTTGCCACTAGAGCAAGATGGGATAACTGGCATGAGGCTTTTGCCACAAAAGGACGCCGCATCGATCATGCAGGCGCAAAAGAGCCTTGGCGTGGATTTCCCAGCTAAATTTACAGAGCTTTTAAGTAAATTTGACCTTGGAGAGTTTGAAATTTGCAATGTCAGTTTTGGCACAAGAGGCGACTACGCAAGCGAGCTAGTACGCCTAAATAGCGTGGACGAATTTGGCGGCAAATGGTGGAGCGGCGAGGATCGCCCAGCAAATTTGATAGTTTTTGCCGTGGGAGATCCTTGGATATTTTTGCTTAATTGCGCGAGTGGTGCGGTCTATGCGTGGCTACTTGGGGATGAGGAGCTTTGCAGTAGGCGCGTTGCGAGTGACTTTGAGAAATTTTTTATAGCACTTGCTAGTATCTACATAGCAAGACTAAATGATGAAACCATACCATCAGCCGAGCAAATTCTAAATTTTATCCAAGCGGACGACTCAGCACTTGATTTTTGGCAAGAGATGGCGCAAATTTGATAAATTTGAGCTACAACAAGTGAGCTTCTTACTAAATTTAGTTAGCCTATAGGCGAAATTTAGTTTAAAAACACTCGCGCAAACACTAAAAATTGCAAATTCGTAAAACGCTATCAAATTTACTCCAAGAAAGAGTTTTTAGCCTAGTCAAATTTCACTTTCAATGCGAGTGACGACAAGAAGATTAATCCATCAAGTAAAAATTAAATTTTGCTAAATTTAAGCTACAAACAAGCAGATGTTGTCAAATTTAACAACCATATAAAAGCAGTTAAAGCCTTTGCAAAAAAGCTTACTAAAAGAACTACGGACTTTGTATTAGGTACAGTAGAAAGTGATCTTTATGAATTCGACCCCTGCAAACATAGATATAGCAAGGCTAAATGATGAAATCCTGCCACCAGCCAAGCAAATCCTAATTTTGTCCAAGTAAATGACGCAAATTCAGTAAATTTAGGCTCATCATAGTCTAAATTTACTTTTATAAATTTATCCCAACAAACAGAGTAAAAACCACTTTTTATAAATTTAGTTTCGATATGTAACACTCATTGCCTAAAATAAAAATATTAAAATATCTTTAAATAAAAATTTTTTCTAGCCGAGTTAATATTTAACTACAAAAAAAGGAAAAAGGAGCAAAAATGAGCGAGTACATCGAACAAACGATGGAGTGGATAAAGAAGACCAACCCAGGTCAAGGCGTCTTTGTCCAAGCTGCGACTGAGGTTTTAAACAGCCTAGAGCCGCTTATCAAAAGAGAGAGCAAGTACCAAAAACACGCGATCTTAGAGCGTATCGTTATCCCTGAGCGCACGGTGATCTTTCGCGTCACATACACAGGCGATGATGGCAGACCAAAGGTAAATAACGGCTACCGTGTGCAGTTTAACTCAGCTGTTGGCCCATACAAAGGCGGTCTAAGGCTCCACCCAAGCGTCGATCTTGGCGTGCTAAAATTTCTTGGATTTGAGCAAATTTTCAAAAACTCGCTCACTGGCGTAAATATCGGCGGAGCAAAAGGCGGCAGCACTTTTGATCCAAAGGGCAAGAGCGAGGGCGAGATAATGCGCTTTTGCCAAGCATTTATGAGTGAGCTTTACCGCCACATCGGCAACACCGTGGATGTGCCAGCAGGCGATATCGGCGTGGGCGCTAGAGAGATCGGTTATATGTTTGGTCAGTATAAAAAACTAACCGGCAGGTTTGATGGCATCCTAACAGGCAAAGGGCTAAACTGGGGCGGCAGCCTAGCGCGCACAGAGGCTACTGGATACGGACTGGTCTATTTCACTCAAAACATGCTAAAAAAAGCAGGTCTATCGCTTGAGGGCAAAAAATGCAGCGTCAGCGGTAGCGGAAATGTCGCCATCTACACAGTCGAAAAGCTCTATCAAGCAGGTGCACTGCCTATCACGGTTTCTGACTCAAACGGATATGTCTATGATGCTGAGGGCATCGATCTAGCAGTGCTTAAAGAGTTAAAAGAAGTGAAGCGCGCTCGCCTTAGCGAATACACTAAATTTAGACCAAATGCAAAATATGTAAGCGTAAGCGAATATAAAGAGGGCAGAAACGGCGTCTGGGACGTGCCATGCGACGGAGCCTTCCCGTGTGCGACACAAAACGAGCTTCACCTAGCCGACATAAAAGTGCTTTACGCAAATGGCTGCCGCTTCGTGGCTGAGGGCGCGAACATGCCAAGCACGCTTGATGCGATAAATTTTATGCTTGCACAAAAAGACTTTTACTTTGCTCCGGCAAAAGCAGCAAACGCTGGCGGCGTGGGCACATCAGGTCTTGAGATGATGCAAAACGCTGGTATGACTTCGTGGAGCTTTGAGGAGGTTGATCGCAGACTTCATGGCATCATGAACCACATTTTTGAACTAAGCTACGAAACAAGTAAAGAATTTGGCGATGAGGGCAACCTAGTGCTTGGCTCAAACATCGCTGGCTTTAGAAAAGTGGCTGATGCGATGATAGATCAAGGATATGTGTAGGCTGATTTTGGCTCTGTAAATTTACGTCCAAGTTAAATTTGGACGTAATCAATACAATGTTGTTTTGAACTTTTAGTTAAAAATTTGCCTTTTGTAGGGCAAATTTCACTGGCGTACTACAAATTTACACTAATTTAAAGCCATTTTATGCTGTGTATAGAGTGTTCTTTTTGATAAATTTAAACTCACATGACAGATGAAGATTTGAGCTCGCCTAAATTTAAAGTACCGATACTAAGGCGACAAGCAGATCACAATTTTTATAGTATCTAAATAGGATTTTTATCAAAAGAGCTAATGCTGTGGCAAATGGCGGTATGGCTAGGCTAACCCAGCAAATTTGATAATTTGAACCGTGAATATTTTTGTTTGATCGCACGAGTGGCGCTGCCTATGCGTGGCTACTTGGTGATAAGGAGCCTTGCAACAGATGCATTGCGAGCGAGAAATGTCATAGCACTTGCAAACATTGATAATGCTAAATGAAAAAATCCCGCCACTAGCCAAGTAAATCCTAATTTTATCCAAGCAGATATAGCACCTTTTTGGCAAGAGATGGCTTATTAAATTTAGTAAATTTAAGCTCGCTTAACCAAAATCTCTTTTATAAATTTAAGCTACAAACAAGCGAATTTCTAACTAAATTTAGTTAGCCATAGGCGAAATTTAGTTTAAAAACTCACGCAAGCAGATAAAACAAACCTACAAAAAGCTATCAAATTTACTCCAACAAAGAGTTTTTAACCTAGTCAAATTTAGCTCCAATGCAAGTGGCGAAAATGCGGTTAAATTCCATCAAACAAAAGTTAAAATTTGCTAAATTTAAGCTACAAACAAGCAGATGTTGCAAAATTTAACCGCCATAAGCCACATCAGCCCAGCAAATGCCTCGTGTAAATTTAGCAGGTATAAAAATGATAAGATTTTTAAAAATAGTTATTTGTGAGTTTTTGTATTAAAATTTAATGCAAAAAAGAGCAAGCTCTCGCCTGCCCTTTGTGAAAATTTAACCCTTTTTTGGAGTTACAAGCATATTTACATAACGACCTTCTATTATAGGCTCTTTGTCGCGATCAGCCTCATCTTTGATCATCTCCCAGACCTTCTCAAGCATGGCTACACCAGCCTCTGGGGTGCTCATCTCGCGACCCTTTAAAAATACACGAAATTTAACGTGTTTGCCATCTTGCAAAAACTCGCTTGCGTGTTTAACCTTGTAGTTTATATCGTTTTGGGCGATCTTGACAGAGAGTTTTATCTCTTTTATCTCGATGGTTTTTTGCTTTTTCTTAGCCTCTTTTTGCTTTTTCTCTTGCTGATAGCGGAATTTACCATAGTCCATTATCTTGCAAACTGGTGGCTTCGCGTCTGGCGCTATAAGCACTAGATCAAGCCCAAGCTTATTTGAGATCTCTAAAGCCTCATCTCTTGAGATGACACCGTATGCCGTGCCATCATCCCCTACACATCTTACCTCTCTCGCCCTTATGTCCTCATTGAGCAATACTTCATTTTCCTTACTCAAAAATGTACCTCACTAAGTTTCTCCTTCGTTAAATTTATAAATTCCGCCAAGCTCATATCGCTCTGCGTCCTAGCCTGTCTGTCGCGCAACGCAACGCTCTTGTTCGCTACTTCGTTGTCTCCTAGCACGACTATCATAGGCACCCTTTGTTTTTCTGCCGTTCTTATTCTCTTATTTAAACTCTCATTTTTACTTGCGATCTCGCTATCGACGTTGATCTTTCTTAGCTCGCGTGAAATTTCTTTTGCATAGTCTAGATGCGCGTCGCTAATAGGCACGATTACGACTTGCGTTGGAGCTATGAAAAATGGCAATTCACCAGCAGTGTGCTCAAGTAAAATTCCTATAAATCTCTCAAAACTACCAAGTAAGGCTCTGTGAAGCATTACAGGGCGCTGTCTTTCGTTGTTTGCGTCGATGTAGCCTAGATCAAAGCGCTCTGGCAAGTTAAAATCGACTTGTATCGTGCCACACTGCCACTTTCTCTTTAGCGCGTCGGTGATCTTTATGTCGATCTTTGGTCCATAAAATGCGCCGCCACCCTCGTCGATGCCGTATTTAAAGCCATTTTCATCAAGGGCTTCTTTTAGCGCTTTTGTAGCTGTATCCCAAATTTCATCGCCGCCGATCGCTTTGGCTGGCTTGGTTGAAATTTCCATCTCGTAGTGGAAGCCAAAATTTTCCATTATCGTGCCAGCAAATTTTAAAATTTCTAAGATATTTTCTTTGATCTGGCTTGGCATGCAAAAGATATGTGAGTCATCTTGTGCAAATTCTCTAACTCTAAAAAGTCCGTGAAGCACGCCGCTTTTCTCATGGCGATGCACGACGCCGTACTCGAAAAATTTAAGCGGTAGATCGCGGTAAGAGCGGATGTCGCTTTGATAGACTTTGATGTGACCAACGCAGTTCATCGGCTTTATGCCATACTCTGTCTCGTCAATCGTTGTAAAGTACATATTTTCTTTATAGTTTGCGTAGTGACCGCTTCTTCTCCACACATCAGCCTTTAAAAGCTCAGGTCCTCGCACTGGCTCGTAGCCTCTGTCGCGGTGAGCTTTGTATAAAAGCTGCTCTAGTTTTGATCTTAAGCGTCCGCCATTTGGTAACCAAATCGGCAAGCCACCGCCCACTTCATCATCAAATGTAAATAGCTTCATCTCGACGCCAAGCTTTCTGTGGTCGCGCTTTTTAGCCTCTTCTATGATGCGGATGTGCTCTTTTAGGCTCTCTTTATCTGCGTAAGCTGTGCCATAAATTCTAGTTAGCATCTCACGGCTCTCATCGCCACCAAGATATGCCCCAGCTACGCGTGTAAGTTTGAAAAATTTTAAAAATTTAGTATTTGGCACGTGTGGTCCGCGACAAAGGTCCTCAAAATCGCCTTGCTGATAGCTACTCACTTCGCCATCTGGAATTCTTTTTAAGACCTCTTGTTTAAGATCGTCGTTTTTAAATTTATCACTCATATTAGCTTTAGTTGAGCAGGTTTTAACGATGTCAAATTTCTTCTCAGCAAGCTCTTTCATCTTATCTTCGATCGCTGCTAGATCGCTCTCGCCTAGCTTCGTGCCCTCATCATCAACTCTAAAGTCATAATAAAATCCATCTTCTACGTTTGGTCCGACAAAGAATTTCGCCTTTGGATAGAGTGATTTGATAGCTTGTGCCATGAGGTGTGCACAGGAGTGTCTGATAACGTGTAGTGCCTCTTTTGAGTTGTCAAAATAGATAGGCTCAGCACTACTCTCACGCCCTGCGATACTTTGAGTATCGACTATTTCGCCATTTAGTTTGTATGCGATGATATCGCTCATTGTTTTTCCTTATATCAAATTGTCTTTTTTACGATAAAAGAACGATTAAGGATTTTATCGAAATGGGCTTTAAGCTAAACTTAATAATTGCTAAGCAAATTTTTATAAATTCTTTTTAAATTTAGTAAAATTTGAGCCGAAATTTTTAACTTTTAAAATATATTTTTTATATATAAAGATAAAATCTCTAAAATATGCGTATTTTATCAATATACTTTATTATATTTTAAGATTATCCCTGATAATATTTGCTCTTGAAATGAATTTAGCAATTTCTCGTCTTTGCATTACTTAAATTCATTTTTCTCCCGACTAATTTAGTGCTAGGAAGTGGTTAGCCTAGCACTTTTTTATTTCACGAAATTTACTAGCACTGGCTTTACTATTCTAGCGTAGTCTTTGGCGTTTAAGATGATAGATCTATCAAGAAGCCCCGCATTAAAGGCGATCTCATCGTTTCGCTCTAGTAAGCTCTCATCCACCACAAGATGTAAATTTTTATGAAAACTAAATGGCGGAACCGAGCCAAATACGCAATCAGCTAAGGCCGTGACCTCTTCTGGACTAGCAAGGCTTGCTCTTTTTCCATCAAATTTTTGTGTAAGCGCCTCCAGATCAGCCTGCATATCGGCTGGCAAGATGGCGAGCAAGTAAATTTTACCAGCCTTCATCACTGGCTTTTCATCATCTAGCAAGTAGCCAACAAGTACGTTTTCATCTTTAAAAATTTGCCTAAATTTCTCCTCATCTACGCCCTTTATAGAGCAAACCAAAGCCTTTGCACCCTGACTCATTTTAGTGCCTCTTATCTTTGCAACCTCCTGCGAAGTCTTCGCACTCTCATGCTCTATCACTCTAAATTTAGCCCCATTTTTGCCAAGAAGGTCGTGGATTTTATTAAAAATTTGCTCAGACACTGCGCTTTCCTTTGGATAAATTTAGTTAAAATTATACCGCTAAAACCAAAAAAGGGCAGGAAAATGCAGATAAATTTAGATGACGTAAAGATCGAGCCAAGCTGGAAAGAGGTGCTAAAAGATGAGTTTTTGAGTGAAAATTTCGCCAAGATCAAGGAGAATTTCTTAAAAGCAAAGAGCGCTGGCGTCGTCTATCCACCAAGCGGACTTATATTTAACGCATTTAACCTAACGCCATTTCACGACGTCAAAGTAGTCATCCTAGGTCAAGACCCATATCACGGCGCAAATCAAGCCATGGGACTAAGCTTTTCAGTGCCTAGTGGCGTGCGAGTGCCACCAAGCCTTATTAATATTTACAAAGAAATTTACTCAGATCTAGGCATAAAAGAGCCAAACAGCGGCGATCTTACAAAGTGGGCAAAGCAAGGCGTGCTACTTCTAAACTCTACTCTTAGCGTTAGTGCTGGAGCGGCAAATTCTCACGCTAGCTTTGGCTGGCAGGGCTTTACAGACGCAGTTATAAGAAAGATAAGTGAAAATTTACAAAATGTAGTCTTTATGCTCTGGGGCAACCCAGCCAAGGCAAAAGCACCGCTTATAGACGCCAGCAAGCACCTCATCTTAGAGGCAGCCCACCCAAGTCCGCTTGCGCGCGGGGCATTTTTTGGCTGCAAGCACTTTTCAAAGGCAAATATCTAC
Organism: uncultured Campylobacter sp.; assembly: GCA_963545295.1. Taxonomy (GTDB): domain Bacteria; phylum Campylobacterota; class Campylobacteria; order Campylobacterales; family Campylobacteraceae; genus Campylobacter_A. The sequence continues at coordinate 14,813 of CAUUIN010000022.1, forward strand.
CTAGCAAATCACGGCAAAATGCCTATAGAGTGGGACTTAAACGCTCAAATTTGAGCTATTTTTTAAGCTCAGTAAGAAGTTTATTTACCTTTTCTAGCTCGCTTTTGCAAAATTTCTCATCGTTATTTTGCATTATCATCGCCTCTTGGCCGATCTGCCTTTGCTTAAACTCATCAAATTTAAGCTCAAAAAGCCTTAGCGCTTTCTCATCACCCGCAAGTTTCTTGCTCTCTTTGGCATAAAGCTCGTCAAGATAGAGCCTGCTTTGCTTTACATACTCTTTGCAAACCTCGCTTGCACCAAATAAATTTACGCCCAGAAAAAGGGCAAAAATGGCAAATTTTTTCATATTTATCCTTGAAATTTTTGCGTTATACTAGCCTTTAAGCACTTAAATTTTAAAATGTTTTGCAAAAAAGGATGAAATTTGAGACGAAAAGATAGAGAATTAAGCCACGATGAAGCTATAAAAATCATAGACGAGTGCGAATATGCCGTCATCTCATGCGTGGATGATGAAGGAGAAAATTTTAGCGTACCTATCTCGCCTGTTAGAGTTGGTGAGAGCATTTTTATCCACGGAGCGACTGCTGGTAGCAAGGCAAAACTACTGCAAAATGGGCGAAAAGTGGAGTTTGTCTGCGTTAGCTTCAACAAAGTCCCACACCTAAATGATAGCGAGCTAGAAATGATAAAAGACGATGGCAAGGCACTTGGTGGCAAGGTCTTTACGACTGAGTATAAAAGCGCCATCGCAAAAACAAGAGCTTACGAAGTGGCAGATGATGCTAAAAGGTATGAAATTTTAAAAATTCTCAGCCAAAAATACACAGCCTACGCGATGAGCACCTTTGAAGTGGCGGCTGAGTATGGGCTTAAAATCATGAAAATTTACGAGCTAAAGATAGAGAGCCTTAGCGCAAAGGCCAAAATTTTGCCAAAAGCGGCGAAGGAGTAAATTTGAGCTCACTTGCACTGATGTTTAGACCCAAAAACTTAGATGAAATTTGCGGTCAAAAGGCGGTTAAAGCAGCATTTTTAAAATTTATAGCTACGCAAAAGATCCCGCACTCCATATTTTACGGTCCAGCAGGCTGTGGTAAGACGAGCTTTGCAAGGGCAGTGGCAAGCGGAGCAAACTACGACTTTTATGAATTTGACGGCGGAAATTTAAAGATAGATGACTTTCGTAAAATTTTAAAAAACTACGAAAACGCCCTAAATAAGCCGCTCTTTTTCATAGACGAGATCCACAGGCTTAGCAAAACCCAGCAAGAAGCACTGCTAATACCCATGGAGAACTACAAAGCCCTAGTCATCGGCGCAAGCACGGAAAATCCCTTTTTCACGCTAAGCTCAGGCATCAGAAGCCGCTCGATGCTCTTTGAGTTTAGACCGCTTAGCAGTAGCGATTTTGACGAGCTTCTTGGCAAGATAAAAGAGCAAATTTCATTTAGCATTGACAAAGAAGCCAAAGAGTATCTCTTTAAAAGTAGCGGTGGCGACGCAAGAGCTATGCTAAATTTATTAGAATTTGCCGTCACGCTTGATGAAAATGTGAGCCTAGAAAATTTAAAAACACTTCGCCAAAATGCCCTAAAAGAGGGGGCAAAAGAGGATGACACGCACTACGAGCTAGCAAGTGCTTTTATAAAAAGTCTGCGTGGGAGCGACGAAAACGCTGTCATATACTACCTTGCAAGGCTCATAGACTCAGGCGAGAGCGCAGACTTCATCGCAAGACGCATGGCGATATTTGCCAGCGAAGACATCGGCAACGCAAACCCAAATGCGCTAAATTTAGCCGCAAGCACGCTAAGCGCGGTAAAAGAGATAGGCTTTCCAGAAGCAAGGATCATACTGGCTCAGTGCGCGATCTATCTAGCCAGCTCCCCAAAGTCAAACTCGAGCTACAACGCGATAAATGCCGCCCTAAGATACGTGCAAAGCGAAGAAATTTTAAAAATCCCGCCATATCTAAAAAATCACACAAAAGAGAGCAAAGACTACCTTTATCCGCATGATTTTGGCGGCTGGGTCGAGCAAAAATACCTAGAAAAACCGCTCGTTTTCTACAAAAGCAAGGGCATAGGCTTTGAAAAAACGCTAAATGAGTGGCTAGAAAAGATAAGGTCAAAGGGCTAAATTTAGGCTTTACTCTACCAAATTTAAAAGAGCTCTTTTAAATTTACGGCAAGCATAGGGGCGAAATTTAAAAAGGAGTGCAGATGAACGAGCAAAATTTAGAATACATCTCAAATTTAAAAATAGATGATGTGCCGTGGGATAGGTTAAGCTGTAGTTACGGCACGGCGGAGCTTTTTGCACAAATTTTAAACTCACTTGCAAAGGCTGTGAAAAAGTACAAATTTGATGAAAAAGAGCTTGGCGAGCTGCTTGATGAGATAGTGGCTCAGTGCGAGTATCAAGAGACTTTTTGGCACGCAACGCCATTTGCGCTCGTTTTTCTAGTGCGAATTTATAAAAGTGCGCTAGGCGAAAAAGGCGAGGCGGCTAAATTTATCTCATGTAAGCTTGAAGCGTTTTTTAAGCTTATGCTTGAAATTTGCGAGAAAGTAGAGCAAATGGAGCATGCAAAGCCGCTTGCAAAGATGGAGCAAATGCTAGAGCCAAAGTATCTTGAGATCATCGAACAAGACGAGCTAAGCTATGACGATAGGCTATTTTACAGCTTTTACTACTATTCAAGCGTGGTTTTGCAGGGCTCACTTGTAAAAATTTAGCTCGGTCATAATTTTTTAGCTATTAATTTAAATTTTATAATTTTTCAAATATACTTCTCAAATCCAAATCAATCACGAAAGTTAAGAAAATGCCTACAAATTTTGCTGAAATTTTGAATAACTGCGTTGAAAGTATAAATTCATTTCTTTGGGGTCCATACTTCCTAATCGCCCTACTTTGCGGCACTGGACTATTTTTCACCATTAGACTTGGCTTTGTTCAAATTTTCAAATTTAAGATGGGTTTGGGCGAACTTTTTGGAAATTTCTCACTTCACGGTGAGGCTGCTGGCAAGGCTGGCATGAGCTCGTTTCAAGCAGTCGCAACCGCTATCGCGGCGCAAGTTGGCACTGGGAACCTCGTGGGTGCAACGACAGCGCTTATAATGGGCGGTCCTGGAGCCATTTTTTGGATGTGGTGCGCAGCCTTTTTAGGCATGGCTACAAATTTTGCTGAAATTTGCCTCGCTCAAATTTACCGCACCAAAGATGACAGCGGCCACACGATAGGCGGTCCGGCATTTTACATAAGCCGCGGTTTAAAGGGCGGCTGGGCGAAATTTCTAGCTGGATTTTTCGCTACCGCTATCATCATCGCACTTGGCTTTATCGGCAATATGGTTCAAGCAAACTCCATATCCGATGGCTTTAGTGGCGCTTTTGGCATACCACAGTGGCTAACAGGGGCGTTTTTGGCTCTCATTTGCGCGCTAATTTTCATAGGTGGCGTAAAGGCGATCGCAAGAGTCGCTGAAAAGATCGTGCCGCTAATGGCGCTACTTTATATCGTTGTTGGCGTGGTTATCATAGCTTTAAATTTTCACCAAATCCCAGAGGCGATCTCACTAATATTTAAAGCCGCATTTGATCCTTCGGCTGCTTGGGGCGGCGCGACTGGAGCCAGCATAGCAGCTGCTATGAGATACGGCATCGCAAGGGGACTTTTTAGTAACGAAGCTGGCATGGGCTCGACTCCGCATGCACACGCTGCTGCAAACGTCAAACACCCAGTCGATCAAGCCGTCCTTGGCATAATGAGCGTCTTTATAGACACCTTTGTCATCCTAAATATAACCGTTTTTGTGGTGCTTACTGCAAATGTCATCAGCTTTGAAAACGGCAAGGCTGTCTTTACTGGCATCACCTTGGTGCAAGAGGCGTTCTCATCGCATATATTTGGCAAGGTTGGTGGCTATAGCTTTGTGGCGATCTGCCTATTTTTCTTCGCATTTACGACGATCATTGGCTGGTACTACTTCGCTGAGATCAACGTGCGCTACCTTTTTGGCGCAAAGGCGGTTAAAATTTTTAAAATTTTAGTTGTTGTTTTTGTCTTTTTAGGCAGCTTACAAAAGGTCGATTTTGTCTGGAGTTTAGCAGATATGTTTAACGGCCTTATGGTTGTGCCAAATTTGATCGCCATAATCCTTCTAAGCCCCGTCGTAGCAAGGCTTTTAAAAGATCACGACGCTGGCAAAGAGTACGACGTAAAAGAGTATTTGAAGTAAATTTAAAAGTGCGTGGAGAGAAGCTCTCCACATTAAATTTATATTATAGGTGATCAGTTGGAGCAACAGTTATAGGCTCAAGTGGCATATAAAATGTCGTTGCTTGTGGCTCAGAGTATTTGTTGCCAGCCTCATCTACTGATGATGCTTCGACTTTGTATTCATAATCTCTATTGTTTAAAACACCACTCTCAACTTTCCAGTTGCCTTCAGCGTCAGCCTTAGCGCTTAGCTTTTCAACTACCTGACTTGCTTTGCCAAGCCAAGAGTTGCCAAGGCCATCATTGTAAAAAACATCAGCTGTTTTTATAACTATATTTACATCAGCAAAAGCCTCTGCCTTGCCCTCGATAGTCGGTGAGAAGTCATATTCTTTATTGCTATCATACATTGTGTTATAGTGTTTTAAGTTTGAAAAATCATCAGTAGATATTTTTGTGATAGACAAGGTACTATTGTTTGTATCGATAGTTATATCTTGCGTGCTTGTAGCCTTTAACTCTTCGCCATTTGCAGCTACTTTGCTAGCTTCGATAGTAAATTTATGATCGCCATCAGCTAAAGGTGAAGTTGGTGTGTATGACCAATCCCCATTTGCGTCAGCAGTTGTAGTGCCAAGTAGTGGTGCATTTTCGCCCTCGCCGTCAAACACGCTAATAGTCGCATTAGCAGTAGCTTTGCCACTAAGTGTTGGAGTGTTGTCGTTTGTGATATGTAGGCCTGTCCTTTCGCTACTATCATTTTCAAGTATATTGCCTTCGATGTCAAGGTTACTGCTTACCGCTTGATTTGTATTACCAGTTACTACGTTATCTACTACTGATGTGACAGATACTTCTAGTGTTTGCGGAAGTATATTACTATAAGCACTATCTATCGCAGCAGTAAGCGTGTCAAGATCAAAATTCTCACTAGCACCACCACTAACATTTGTTAGAGCCTCTGCGCTAGCATTTGCTTGAGAGTTTAGGTTTTCAAAATTCGCATTTACGTTTGAGTAGTGACCGCCTTGCGCAAAGCCAGCAGCACCAAGGCTCACGCCATCTGTGCTTGCACCGCCACCAGTTGAAGTGGTGCCGCCAGCTGCAGTCTCTTCAAGATCAGAGATATTTTTACCATTTAATAGCTCCTCTTGTAGCGATGCGATCTCTTTGTTAGCCCCATCGCTAGCCTTTTCATTTTCACTATTAATTTCACTATTAAAAGGCTGCAACTCAACCTTTACGCCATCTTGCTCTTTTATAACCTCGTTGTCATAGATCACGTCGCCTGCTTTTAGAGTTCTTTGATTTCCATTAGCATCTACTGCGACGATGGCATCCGTGCCGATTATTGACTTTATTAGTCCTTTAACTTTACTCATAATTTTCCCCTTTGCATATTTTTATGTTGTCAATTATAAGTAAAAATTTTATTTTATAGCTATTGTACTTTGGTACAGTTGTGACATTTTTGAGATATGAAGTTATAAATTTTGGAGTTGAATTTAGAAAGAATTTAACGTATTTTAGGGATTTATTTTAAAAATTTAAAAGACAAAAGTTACAAAAAATATTTTTATATTTATTTTTTGGATTTTACGTTTTGGGAAATTTAATGTAGAAATGGTGGCCCCGAATGACGCCAAAAAAATATTCATATAGCCCTATAAATAAATACTTTAGATTTTTTAGTTATACATTTTTTTATACATTTTTGGTTTTAAACACGCTTTTTATTTTACAAAAAATTATCTTCGTCCGTTTTTATTGGCTTGTCTTTCCCTCGATTTTTGTCCTCTGCTTTTTTTCCCAAGACCTGTTCTTTCACTTGAATGTGTTCGCCTACCGCTACTATCTCTATTTAATCTGCCGTCCTTTGTAGTATATCCAAACCCATTACTGTGGTCGTTCCACCCCCTTGTTGTTTGCCCATAACTATCTTTGTGTGTGCCTTTTGCCGCTTCTGCCCTTTGTTTTTCAATAGCTGTTTTTTGTTTTGCTAGCTCGGCTGCCACTCTCATTGCTAGCCCATAATCTATCTTAGCCCCACCAAAGCCGACTAAGCCCATTGCTTCTACCATATTGCCTGCTGCGGTATTTGAAAAGCTAAAATTGCCATTTTTATCAACAGATACTCCAAGCCCACTGCCACCATTTCTCATTATTGACGCAAGTTTTGTGGCGGTGTTTGCCCACTCATTTGAGCCAGTATATGTGTTTTCTTTAGTTGTTGTGTTAGTATCTGAGCGATCGCTTTCTGACGCTCCAGCTGGCGAAATGCTAAATGTGTTTATGTTAAAGGCTATTGCTTGCTCGATATAAGCATTTGCTATTTGCTTGGCTGCGTTAAAAGCGCTATCCGTTAATTGTGTGCTAAAGCCGATATTTTGTAGTGATGTGCGAGTGTTTATATCAAAATTTAGCCTGCCCAAGCTATCCATTTTCATATTTGTCATTAGGGAGCTTTGAGACCTTACGCTTTCTAGTCTGTCTTTGAGAAAATCTTGCATTGCCGCCTTTGCTGGGTCAAGCGGCGTAAGTGTTTTCGTGCCAGCTTTGCCGTGTAGTGCATCGTTAAATGTTTGTTCCATTTTATACCCGTATAATTGTTTGCCTACTCTTACGCCAGTAAGTGTGCCATTGTAGTCTGTTTGTGCTATTGTTACGTCAGGGATGCCAAACCAACCGCTGAATGCGTCTTGCATAAACTCCCCAAAGCTCATAGGACGATCATAAAATGCTGTGTTGCCTACTACTGCGTTTAGATCGCCACCAAAGCCAAAGTGATTATCAAGCCCTACCGCCATTTCAAAGACTTCAGACACGAGGGCATTTACTAGCCCAGCTACTATTCCTATGCCTATCGGCGACACAGTTGTACCAAGTGCCGAGAGTGAGTTTTGTATAGCTAGCGATGTCATCGTGCTTTTTATGTTTTGATACATTGCCTCGGCTATATTTACGGCGTTAAAATGCCCATTTACGATGCCGTCATACAGCATCCCTGCTAAAGCTTGTCCGACCACGCCACCATACATTCTGCCGATATTTTCAACCAAATTTTCAGCATAACTATCATTTCTTATTTCGCTCAAAAACTCTTTTAGCCCTGTGTAGTCGCCTCTTTGTAAGTTTGCAAAGCCGTTGCCATCTATCCTACCAAAGCGAGTGTTATTATTTGTGTTTTTTGGCTTAGAAAAAGTGATATTTGATACCGCCTCAACACCATCCACTAGCATACCAAAGCTAGTGTCGTAGTCAGGTTGGTTTATAGCGATTATCATCGGCATTAGCACGTATTCGGCAAAATCCTCATTTAGCCCAATTATCGCACCGCTTAAATTGCCAGCTTGTGCGATAAAAAAGCTCCTTAGATCAGGTGAAGGCGTGTTAAAAGCAGAGTAACCAAGGCTGCCTGCTTGGTAAAAATCAAACTGCCCACCAGCCATAAACTCATAGTCATCGCCAGTGTCCGAGTTTGTTAAATTTAATATATCGCTTAAACCAATCATTTCTTTGTCATCGTGAAGTTTTTGTTTTCATCGATCGTAATATCATTTTTAATCAGAGCATGCACCATATTAAATAGGTATTTCGTCATATCAGACGGCACTATCATACCACCAGCTTGATTTTCTGCTATGAAGTTGCCAAGCACTGACATTGATTTGATTATTCTATTGTCGATTACTTGTCTATCTACTGCACGCTGTTGGCTCTCTGCTAGTGCTTGCTCTTTTGCTAGTTTTGCTATTTGAGCCCTTAAAAGATTATTTTGTTCTTTTAAATTTTCTAGCTTATCGGCAGCTTGCGCCTCTAGCTCATCATTTTTTAGCTTTGTGTTTCTAGTTTGCTCTTTTATACCCTCAATGTTTGCATCCATTGCGGCCGCTTGTTTTTCAAGGTTTTTGAGTGAGAGATCAAAGCTTAGGTCTTGTTGTGTTAGCTCAAGTCCAGTTTGCATAGCCGTGATCGTAAACTGCGTTGTGATTAGTGGCAACATTTGAGAAAGCACGTTTATTCTGTGCTGGTTTGGTATTTCGTATTTCTCAAAACAATCATCAAGATATTTTAGGGTTTCTTGGTATGGTGTATCGGCTCCGATACTTAATTTTAATAATTCTCTTGTTCTTTCTAAATATGCATTTTTAAAGTCCATTGTCTTTTCTCTCCAGTCTAGCTACTTTTATTTTTTGTAGATCAAGATTATTTTTCAAGTCGCTAACAGCACTTTTTAAACCGTTTGTTTCTATTTTGCTAATTCTTGATGAAAAGCCATTTATTGCATTATTTAGATCGTTTGTAAAACTTCTTAGCGACCTAGTTTCACTCTCTAAGCTATTGATTTTAGAGACAATTGTTTGCAGTTGTGTTTTTATTTCGTCAATCTCTGTGCCAAAATTTCGTTCAGCCATTACACTCTCCTTGCTCTATTTTCCCAGCCACGCTCATATATGCCAAGGCTTGGATTTTTTCTTATTAAATTTCTATAATATGCTATTTCTGCTCTGTCAAAATCCGTATCAAAAGCTGCCGTATCATAAGCGTTTAGTGCCTTTAGCGTTTCTTGCCCCATTATGCCGTCGCTTTGCACGCCCAGCATATTTTGAAGCACACGCACGGCACTTCTTACGCCAACATTTACCGCAAAACAAAAGAGCTCATTTGCCTTTATTTGGCTATTTACATCGTCAAGCTTTAGGGCGTCCCAATATGTTTTCTTATAAAAATCTGCTACCAAATTTACGAGCACATCATCATTGTATAGCGCAACGCTAGCTTTTTTAAGATCGCCGTATGCGTTGATCGCTGCTCGCACCTGCCCCCAACCTTGCCAGTTTGGATTTGCCGTTTCGTAAATACCCATAAAAGTTAGCCCATTTTCAGTTGGGTTTTTATGCAAGGCATTTTCAGGGCGACTAAATTCTAAGCTCATTAAAAGATTAAAAGCTTGTGTGTAGTTCATTTTTCATCCTTATAATCATAATCTTGTGGTGGTCTTGGCGTGTAGTCATAATTGCTGCCGCCAAAGTTGTCTATTCTTTTATTTATCGCTTTATCGATGACGGCGCTAACCCAAGCTGTGCCTCTCCACGCAAAAAAGCCACCAACTGCGAGACTAAAGCTGCTTTTTTCAGTGAAATAAAAGGCTGTCTCGTAAGCTTCCCAACATATAAAAGTCGAGCTAATAGTGCCAACGAAAAAATTTATGATAGCCTTGCCGTCACTTGCAACCTTGGCGTTGCCTCCTGCAATGCTTAATATCCC
>CAUUIN010000023.1:0-23541 GCA_963545295.1 uncultured Campylobacter sp.
ATCAAAAATGCGATGAAATTTTTCAAGCAGACAAATGCCGATGCCGTAAAGCTTGAAGTTGGCATGCATCAGGTAAATTTAGTAAAACGCCTCTGCGAAGAGGGCATAAATGTGATGACTCACATCGGACTAAAGCCGCAGTTTTATAAATTTGAAGGCGGATACAAGATAAAAGGTAGAAGCGAACTTGAGGCAAAAAGGCTGGTTGAAGAGGCTTTGGCGTTTGAGCAAGCTGGCGCGTTTGGCATACTGCTTGAAGGCACACTTAGCAACGTCGCAAGCGAGATAACAAGGCAGGTTGGCGTCCCAGTTGTTGGCATCGGCTCTGGGGCGGATGTCGATGGGCAGGTGCTTGTCTGGTCTGATATGCTGGGATTTTTCGAGGACTTTAAGCCTAAATTTGTTAAACGCTATCTTGACGGAGCCACTCTTGTGCGAAAAGGCGTGCAAGAGTACACAAATGAAGTAAAAAGCAAAATTTTCCCAAGTGAAGAGTTTTCGTATCAAGGCTAAATTTAACTTATAAAACAACCCATAAAAACTCTGCAAAAAGCTCTAGTGGCACTAAAGCACTAGAGCAAATTTTTTTAAATTTAAAAAAGCTCTTCTGATTCAAGATAATTTTGCGAGATATTTCGCTCTTTTTCGTCTGTATTTACGTGAAGGACATAGTAGCCTATCTGCGTATTGCTAGCATCAATTAGCGGTACGACACAAAAATAGTGCGTCTTATATACGTAAAATTCATACTTTTTAAGGTCTATATCACGCAAAATTCCAACTATATTTAAATTTGCACTGCTTAAATTTTCGATGTAATAATCTCTTAAAATTTGATCACTCGGCGCGCTTTTATGTGCTGGCATCTTATCTTTTGATAAGAGCACAAATAAGTCGATACCTTGCGTTTTATAAAAATTTCCAAGCGAGTCGTAGTTTAGCAAAACCTCGATACTACCGATATTTTTGCCTTCATGCATCACATTTGAAACAGCCCTGATATGCACTCCAGCATACCACGCCTCGATGCCAACCATGGGCCTATCTTGGCGCCTTGACTCTTGGACTAAAAACCTACCACTAGCGATCATGTCGCCATATCTGTTTAGATCCCAGCTTCTTACATAGCTTTTTAGATCTTTGTCGTAAAGATGAAGTTTGATGTTGTTATACATCGACGCTGCGCCAAGAGTTTTTGTCAAATTTTCGATATTTTTTACGCACTCGTCACGGTTTTGACCAAGAAAGCAGTTTTGGACTGACTCATTTTGAGCTAGCAGGATCGAGATCGCCATTGATGAAAATTTCGCATCATCGATGCTTTTATTAAGCTGCTTTACATGATAGTCAAAAAAGACACGCATATTATTTTGCTTTTTTTCAGCCATGTATGAGCTATAAAGAAAGTAAAAAAGGCTACTAAGTAGTGCAAAAACGACCAAAATGATATAAATATTAAAATATTTTTTATATTTACTCAAAGCTAAGCCTTAGTTTTTTTTCTAAAAATTTAGCAAATTCGTCAAATTTAGGCAGCACAAGCTCGCTTTTTCTCTTTGGGCTAGCCCAAACGCTATCTGGGAAAAACGTATCCTTTTGAAATCTCGCAATGATGTGAATATGCACGTGTGGCACGTAGTTTCCAAAGCTTGCGATGTTTATTTTGGTTGGTTTATAAAACTCAAGCATAGCCTTTTCAGCTACTAGCATCGCCTCAAAAAGCCTAGTCCTACTCTCCTCGTCACACTCGCTTAGCTCCCTGTATGGCTTAGCAGTAAAAATTTTCACCCACGGAAGCTCGTTTTCTTCGCGCTCAACTCTTATAAATTTATCTTCATATATCAATCTTGCCCCTATTTTATACGAAATTTTTCTCTCGCAAAAGCGTGTAAAGCTTGATCGTTGAGATAAAAAATGTCACGATCGCAGGGCCAAGTATGACGCCCCAGAAGCCAAACGTCGTGATGCCAGCGATCATGGCAAAAAAGATGAGTAGCTCGTTTATCTTTGTTGGTATCTTGACTAATTTTGAGTTTATAAATTTAATGATAGGCGGCTTTAGCAGCGTATCAGCGCCAAATGAGATCACGACAATGGTGTAAAGCGTGATCGTGATAGCGGCTGCTGTGTTGCCATTTGCAAACTCATAGATGCTAATAGGCACCCATGCCAAAAAGCCACCAACGACTGGGATGAGCGAAGCAAAGCTAAAAAAGATGCCAGTTAGCACGCCATTATAGCCGTAAAAGCTAGTTATGATGGCAAATAAAAAGCCCTGAATGATCATATTTACAATGGTTGAGTAAAAAACGACACCCATTACGTTGCCAACCTCGCTTAGTATCGACTCAGTGTCCTCTTTTTTAAGCGGAAGCACCTCTTTTAGGTAGCTTATAAGTTCGCTGCCGTAAAGGTTGCAAAAGAAAAAAAAGACTAGGATGATGATCATATCAACACAAAATCTAAAGCTTAGCCTGCCAAGACTTGCGAGATTAGCAGCGACTTGCGAAAATAGCATCTTGATATCAAAACCACTTATAAATTCCTTGATCTTTGGCTCTAAGAAATTTATCGGCTCTGGCAGGCTAAAGTCGTAGTTTTTAATAAACTCGATCGTCTTTGTGACATTGTTTATATCAAATCCAGCTGCGTACTTTGCGATCTCGATGACGGCATAAATAAGAGGCGCGATAAATAAGCAAAGAAGCGCAAAGGTCGTAAGTCCTGACGAGAGCGTTTTGCGATTTTTTGTAAGCGCCAAAAATGCGATCTGCACGTTAGAAACGGACACTGCAAGCAGTGCTGCGATAAAAATGTCAAGTAAAAATGGTCTAAAGAGATAGACCACCAAAGCCAAAGCAAAAACCACAAAAATTCCAAAAAACAACCTATTATTCATCTCGCTCCCTTAAAATGGAGTAATTATAGCAAATTTATAAAAACTATTCATCTGCTTGCCAAATTTGCTCGCACTCTTTGATGTAAGACTTGCAAAGCTCGCCAACACTCAAAACGCACTAAATTTCACTGCTTTGCACCTTGCCAAGCAAGTTTTTTAACGATCAGGCTAAATTTTAAATTTTGCTCTCGCTTAATTTTAGCCTCATTTGGCTTTTGTCTGCGTCCAAATATGTTTTCACAGCCTTTTTCACGCACAAATGCACTCATATAGAATAAATTTATCTCCAGCTACCGCTCGCTTTAAGCCATTTGCTACCTAAATTCCCTAGCCATTAAATACTTTTTCACGCGCTTACAAGCGCTTTTTGAGACATTTTAAAGCTACAGGTTATTTAAATTTAGTAGAAAAAAACGGATTTTCAAGATTTCTTTAAATTTCATCATAAAATTTGCTTTTATCTCGTATAAAAGTGGATTTTTGGCTAGCCTCGCATAAATTTTTTCTTCAAAAGGCTCTAAAGTTTAAAGATTTTAGATATTTTGCTAGCTAATCTAGCCCTCACCTCTTTTATGCAACCTACCTATAAATTTGCTCTAATGACTACAAGTTGGCGCGCTCTTTTAGCTTAAAAATAGCCATTCATCATCAAAAGTAGCTCGTTATCTAAAATTTCACTCACACTAAAGCAAAGGCGTTGATATATAAAAGGCTCGAGCACCACATTTCAGGCTTTAGCGTGATTATAGGCGAGTGCTACTAGCTCGCTACAGTTATTTAAAATTTAAACGGCAAAATAGATGGCTTTTCTCATTAGCTTTACAACAAAAATGTCGCCATTTTGGCTTTACGTGCACTGAAAATTTGCTCCGACGACCTCACACTCATCGCAAATTTGCATATAGACCGTGCCCTCGCCGTCTATCAAGTCACCAAAAGGAATTTGCGCTAGATATTTCATCGTTTTACCGCATTTTGGGCAGTGCAAATACTCCGCATCTTGCTGCCACTGCGGATATCCACCAAGCAAAATTTCACTATCTATCATAGCCGCATAGTGCATATAAGTAGGCTTTGCTAGCTCAAATTTCTGCCCGTCAAGCGTTGCCACGGCGTCCCTTACGTAGTCATCGCTCTCGCCCTCTCCAATGGTGTCAGTTTGCACGCTCTTGCCGTCATTTTGGCAAAAGTACTGCACAAAACCAACGCATGTCGGACAAAATTTAAGCACCGCATCGTTTTTAAGCTCCAAGCCAAACTGCTTTAGGCTCTCTTTTTTGATGGTGAGTTCTAGCATCTCGCCACTGCAAAATTTACATTTTTCATCGCTTGAAGCTCTAAATTCAAGGCTTGCGTCTGCATTTTTGCTCGGCTCACAGACAAAACACTTATCAAAAACAAGGCTTCTTCTCTTGCCACTGCTATCAAAGCTCCAGCCAGCGACTTGCGAGTAGCCGTCGGTGTCAGCATAAAGCTTCGTCTTCCAAGGCTTTGGTGCGCCATAAAGCCTAAAAAATAGCTCCCTCACCACCTCATCGCCCTGCCAAGCAAGCGCTGAGAGGATGTGATTTAGCTTGACTATATTTTCTTCGCTCGAGAGCCTACTTATAAGCTCATCTCTGATCTTTGTTGAAGCCTTTTTGTAAATTTCAAGCGGATAGTACTCGCCACTTTTTGTCAGCTCATTAATGATCTGCTCGTCGCAAATACCATGCACGTAAAAAATGTAGGTGAGATCGCTATAAATTTCATCATATTTATCTAGCTCGTCAATGCGGGCTAGGATATTTTTTTGCCTCTTTTTGATCTCGGCATCACTTAGCCCCTCGTAAAACTCCAGCTTCTCTTTTTGTCTGCACCAGTAGCAGATCCCGTCAAAGTAAATCGTCCTTTGCTTGCACTTAGGACAAAGATGTGGCTCACTCATTTTTACTCCAAATTTAAATTTCGCTACTCAAAAAGCCCTTTTTCGATCTCGATCTTGACATTAAAGGTCTCAAAGCACTTCGCACTTGCGATCCTGCCCTTTGCGGTGCGCTCGATAAAGCCATTTGCAAGCAGATATGGCTCTATAACGTCCTCAACCGTGCCTTCATCCTCGCTAAGTGCTGCTGCGATCGTGCTAAGCCCCATAGGTCGGCGCCTTGCTTGCATTAAAATCTCCATATACCTAATATCCATCTCATCAAATCCAAGCGAATTTACACCAAGCGCATTTAGCCCCTCTTTTGCACGCTCATGGCTGATGATTAGCTCGTCATTTACCTCAGCAAAGTCGCGAATTCGCTTTAGCAACCTAAGAGCGATCCTAGGCGTGGCGCGTGAGCGTTTGGCGATCTCAAGCGAGGCGTTTTTATCGCACTCTTTGCCAAGCTTTGCTGAGGCGATCTGCACGATACGGCTTAGCTCGCTACTTGTGTAAAACTGCAGCCTAAAGTCCATCCCAAAGCGATCTCTTAAAGGCGCTGAGATCATACCAGCACGAGTGGTCGCGCCGATAAGCGTAAATTTTGGCAGGTCTATCTTGATAGTCTGAGCAGCTGGGCCTGAGCCAATTATAATATCAAGCCTAAAATCCTCCATCGCAGGATATAACACCTCTTCGATAGCTGGGCTTAGGCGGTGGATCTCATCGATAAAAAGCACGTCGCCCTCTTGTAAATTTGTAAGGATCGCCGCTAGATCGCCACTCTTTTCTATCATCGGCGCTGCAGTCATTTTGATACTTACGCCCATTTCATTTGCGATGATATGAGCAAGTGTGGTTTTACCAAGTCCTGGAGGTCCGTAAAATAGCACGTGATCTAGGCACTCGTTTCGCTTTTTGGCCGCTTTTATAAAGACGTCTAAATTTTGTTTTATCTTTTCTTGACCGATGTAGTCTTCAAATTTACTAGGTCTAAGCGAGACTTCAAAGTCATTTTCAAAGCTTACTTTTTCGATTTCAACGATTCTATCCAAAGTTTGTCCTTCTAAATTTAAGGCTTCATTTTACGCTTTTATGCTTAATCTAAGCTCGTTTAAATTTGTAGTAAAAGGTGCTGCCTTCATTATAAACGCTATCAACGCCGTATATGATGTCATGTTTTTGGCAAATTTCGCTGACGATATTTAGCCCCAGACCAAAGCCGCCTTGAATTTCATCCTCTCTAACGTAGCGTTTCCAGACCTTTTTGACATCCTTTATCCCCTTGCCAAAGTCTTGCACGCTAAGCTTTATGCGCTCTGCTTCAAGTTCTAAATTTACTATTATCTCGCTCTCTTTTGGGCTGTATTTTATGGCATTTGTGATGGTATTATCGATGACACGCTGAGCTTCGACTTTGCTTAGCATAGTAAAGGCATCGCTTACTAAATTTGTCTTTACCACGATATGCTTGACCTCCGCCACGCTTGAGAGAAATTTCACTCGCTCCTGTATATACTCGCCTAAATTTAGCCTCTCAAGTGGAAATTTGATATAGCCGCGCTTTATGAAGTACTCGACATCTTCGTAGGTTATTTGCATCTGCTTTAGGGCGTTTTTGATGCGGGTTATATACTTGTTTTCAAGTCCAAGCATCTCAAGGTTCATACCAGCCACGCCAAGTGGCGTCTTTAGCTCGTGCATAGCGTCGTTAAAGAAGTTATTCATATATTTTTGAAACTCTTTATAAGGCTTAACACTGCTTAAGTATAAAAAATAGACGATAAAAAGCACCGCCACAAGGATGACAAGCAACATAAGAGCCGTTAAAAAGATGTTCTTTTTGTTATCAAGCTCCTTTTCAACGACTATGTAATAAGGGGTCTTGTCTTTTATAAAAAAGCTCTTGTAAAAAAGATACCCGCCCTCTTCTAGAGTTACAAATTTAAAGCTGCTTGGCTCTTTGGTAAGGGTTGAGATGATGGGTTTAAAATTTACGTCGTAGATAGCAAATTTATATTTTAATGAGCTAGCTATATTTTCGTTTTTTAGAAATGAATTTTTGATGATGGTTTCATGCTTCATAGCACCAAAAAGGGCTTTAGAGCTACTGTCTTTTTGGCTTAAATTTAAGATCACAAAGCTTTGAAAGCAAAAAAGCGACATTATGACAAATGTCGCTATGATCTGTATCTTAAAGCTCTTGTGCATCTATCTTGTAGCCTATGCGCCTCTTTGAGATGATAAAGTTATTATTTGTCTTATTTCTTATCTTTAAAACGTGCATTCTTATATCAGCGCCCTCGATATCTTTGTCGTTCCAGACAAGATCTCTAAGCTCTTCTATGCTGACGTAAGAATTTAAATGCGATACCAAGCACTCGACCAAAGCTACCTCTTTTGCACTAAGATCAACAGCTTTGCCATTTTTAAGTAGCACACGCTTGTTTAGGTTAAAACTAAACTCGTCATTTATCTTAACTATGTTCTTATCGTCAGTGCCATAATACTTTCTCATAAGCTCAGCCACTCTAAATTTAAGCTCAGCTAGCTCAAATGGCTTTTTTAGATACTCATTACAGCCAAGCTCGTAGCCAATCGCCATATCATCTATATCAACTAAAGATGTCGTTATCATGATAGGAGCGTTTGGATTTAGACTTCTTATATACTTGATAACCTCGTGACCATTTACTCCAGGTACTTTTATGTCAAGTATAAAAAGGTGATAGAAATTTTTCTCTATCAGATCACAAGCCTCTTGACCGTCGCTCACCGCTGTAACTTCATAACCAAGCGTCTGCAAAAACTCACAGACGCTCTCTTGAAACCCTAAATCATCTTCTAAAAGCAAAATCTTCAAAATACTCTCCCAAAAAACAAACTTTAATAAGATTTTTATCTATTGTAATACTTAATAGGTAAATTTCAAATTAAAATTCTTTTTTAAGTATTAAATAAAAATTTGTCCTGCATAGACTATGTAATATCTTAGCAAAAAGACACCACAAATGACTAAAATAGCGTTTAACACGGCAAATTCGCGTTTGAAATCATGCACCTTTAAAACACTTAAGTCTAAAATGATAGGCAAAGCCATACCAAGACCTATGACGCCGATATAAAACATTAGCCCAAGAGAATTTGCACTAAGTGCGTTTGCTACGGTGTCTGCACCACTTGCACTTGCACCTTTTACAACCATAAAAAGAGCAACTATTAGTAAAAACTCGGCAATGATAGCAAAAAAGTCAAATTTTAATAAAAAGTGTGCAGTTTGATTTTGCTCTCTCTTTTCATCTTTTAGCACGCCAAGAAGCAGTGTAAATGCACCAGCACAGCTTAAGCCAGAGACTAAGAATAATAGTGGCAAAACTGGTGTGTTCCAAAGTGCTATCTTATGAGCTGCACTCAGTAAAAAGCCTGTATATGCGCCAACGCCGATGCCTAAGATGAAAAGTAAAACTCCAAGCAGCGATGAGAGCTTGCTAGCTAAATTTGCAACCGCATCAAAAAGAGAAATTTTAAGCGATGCGATCTCATTTTTAAACGCACCAAGCGCGTATATAACGCTAAGAGGCGTATAAACTAGAAGCAGTGCAACGCCTATTGACATAACTGAGTCAAAGTTGTAAAGCAAGAGTATCCAGTAAAAGCTAAGAGGCTTGCCAAGATCAAGCACCAAAAGAGCGAGTCCAAGGATGATCGCCACTGGTGCGATAAGAGCGGCTGCTTTAAAGTAATAGTTATCCTTGCCAAATTTATTTGAGATAAGCACAGCAACGATGCTAGCACCTGCACTAAGTCCTGCTAAAAATAGATAAAAAGCTATCGGCCAGCCCCAGTAAATTTCAGTGTATTGAGCTAGGCTTCCTGACATGTTATTCATGGTGTGCTCCTTTTGTATTTGCGATCATCGCAAGTGAAGGTTTTGTGTTTAACTCCGCTTTTGGTAAGTAGTATTTACTCTCTTTTAGTTTCTTTGAAATTTTAGAGTTCTCGTCATTTACGTCGCCAAAAGTTAGGGCATTTGTAGGACAGACGCTAACACAAGCTGGGTCTTTGCCCTCTTCTAGCCTACTCTCATAGCAAAATGTGCATTTGCCTATCTCACCATCTGGCAAGACGTAGCGAGCATCGTATGGACAGGCTAGGATGCAGTACTTGCAACTAACGCAAATTCTATGATCAAGCAGCGTCACGCCATCAGCCGTTTTAAAGCTAGCGCCAGTTGGGCAAACCTCAACACAAGGTGCATCTTCGCACATAACGCAGCTTTGACGTAAAAAGTCGGTCTTTAAATTTGGAAATGTCCCACTCATCTTTGCATGCACCTGCAAACGGTAAAGTCCTCTTGGCACGTTGTTTGCACTTCTGCAAGCTACCGAGCAGCCTTGACAGCCGATGCATAAATTTTCATCATGTATCATCATATATTTTTTCATTTTCTATCCTTACGCTTTACTTATGCTAACGCCAACATTTGTAACCATAGTCGCAGCCACTGGACCCTCAGCTGGATCAAGAAGCACGCTTGTGTTAAGCCCTACGTGGTCTATGCTCTTAAGGCCTGGAGTGATGTGTCCAAAGCCGTGATAGATAAAGAGCGTATCTTCTCTAATGCCCTCAGTCACCATAAGCTTGCCTTTTTGCTCGCCAAATTTATTTTTCACTAAGACCGTGTCGCCGTCACGTAAATTTTGCTTTTTGGCGGTGTTTGGATTGATCCAGATAGGACTATCGCTCATAAGATCATTTAAAAATGGCACTGCCTGAGTGTGACCGTTGGTGTGGATAGGCGTTTTGCCACAAGTTAAGCAAAGCTCGTGTCCGTCAAATGTGTCCATATCTTTATCATTTAGCGCGCCATAGCCTGCAAACTGCGCCTCAACATCAGGCAAATATAGCTCTATCTTGCCGCTTTTTGTTTTAAGCTTAGCCATATCGTCCATTAGGCCATTTTCTCCTACAAATTTAGATGCGGCCGGATATTTAGCTACAAATTTATCGATCATGCCCTTTTCTCTAAATAAAATTCCCGGCTCGTCCCAAGTGATAAAGCCATCTTTTTCTAGCGCGGCGAGTAAATTTGCGTCTCCGCCAGCTTGCTGCATCCTAAACTCACGTATATCATTCCAAGTGTAAAGCTCATCGATCTTCATGCGGCGTGCTAGCTCTCTAAAGATAAACGCCCCATCTCTCGTGTCGCCAACTGGATCAACGACTTTATTTCTTATCATATAAGCTGGTTTTAGACCTGACTTGTCCTCTATGCCCTCGTCGCGCTCAAGGTAGCTACTCTCAGGCAAGATGACATCAGCAAAGCTCGCCATATCATTTAGATAGACATCGCTTACTACGATGAGATCAAGCTTCTTCATCGCTTCTATGCTCTTCATCGTTTCAGCCACGTTTATGAGATGGTTAAAGCGGATGTTAAACCAACCTTTTATGGCGTATGGTTTCTCGTTTAAGATAGCGTTATCTATATCCATCAAAACGCCGTGTTTTCTATTTACAAATTTATGCACCCCAGCCTCTCCTGCGAAGTCTAGCCTAGTGACTTTTGGCACTTTAAATTTATCATCTGGGTTTTTAAGGACTGGGAATTTATCCTCGCCAACTAGCTTGTTAAAGGTTTTTGCATTTTTGCCACCAAAAAGACCGCCTTTAACCTCCCAGTTGCCCATCATCGCATTTGCCACCATGATCGCTTTTGTTCTCATATACTCAGCTCTTGTGGTAGTTGTCTTGTGACCAAAGTCTATGATGACTCTTGGAGCAGCTTTGTAAATTTCATCAGCTATGCGTCTTACGTCACTTGCTTTTATACCAGTGATTGCCTCTTGCCACTCAGGCGTTTTGCCTTGGGTGCTCTTTACGATCTCATCAAAACCGGTTGTAAATTTCTCAATAAATTCTTTATCGTAAGTGCCGTTTTGTATCCAGGTGTTAATAAGTGCTAGGACAAAGGCTAGGTCAGTGCCTGGTTTAACTGGTAACCACTCATCAGCCTTTGAAGCTACAACGCTAAATCTTGGTTCAAGCACGAGCAGCTTTGTATCCTTGCTGGCTGCAAATTTAGCAAGCTTTTTTGCATCAGCTATGACGATGCCCTCAAAGAGGTTGTGACCAAAATTTACAACATATTTTGCATTTGCAAAGTCCCTTTTTAGTTTAGCTATGCCATACATCTGCTCACAGACCATTTGGTAAGTGATCGGGCAGCATGAAAAGTGCGAAAAGCAGTTTGGTGAGCCGTAAGCTGAGGCAAAATTTACCATCAGTTGTGCGTTTGCGAGCTTTTACAGGTAAATATAAAGCTTTCAGGGCCATACTTTTGCTTGATATCAAGCATCTTTGAAGCGACATAGTCAAGCGCCTCATCCCAGCTAACCTCACGCCACTTGTTCTCGCCTCTTTCGCCAGCTCTAATTAACGGCTTTTTGATCCTATTTTCATCATAGAGCTGACTAAGACCTGAGCCGCCTCTTGCACAAAGAGAGGTTGCCGTGCCGCCAGCTTTTGGATTGCCACTTAAGAAGCGAACTTTGCCATCAACGACTTTTGCTTCGATAGGACACCTTGAAGAGCACATCTCACAAAAGCTATGAACGTGCTTTTCGCCTCCATTTGTAGCACCTTGCAAAGCACCACCTGATAGAGATGATGCAGCTGCGCTAACTCCTGCACTGAATTTTAAAAATTCTCTTCTATTTAAGCTCATCTTTCTCCCTTTAAAAGAAATTTTACTTTTGTTATTTTATTATTTAAAGTTAAAACTAAAATTAAATTTTATTTAATAATTTTTTTTAGTTTTAATTTTTTATGATTTGTGAGATTAAATATCAAGATAGAGCAAATTTTTAAAAATGATAAATTAAGAAGGATTAAATTTTAGTGAGATTTTTGCGTGATTTGTAAAAATGAGAATTTAAATTTTAAAAGAAGCTACCGTTTAAGAATACAGTATAAAAAAGTTGAAATTTTAAATAGAAATAAAAAGCCGAGAGAGATCTCGGCTTAAGTTTTATATAAGAACTGGAGCTACTATAAATCCAAGGATAACTGATAATGCAACCATTATAGTTCCTGGGATGAAGAATGAGTGGTTAAATACAAATTTACCAACTCTTGTAGTTCCTGTATCGTCCATCGCTATCGCACCTAGTGTTGTAGGATATGTTGGCAATACAAATAGACCAGAAACTGCAGCAAATGAAGCTACAAGGATCCAAATTTGACCTGAATTTTCAGGGCTAGTCATACCAAGAGCAGCAGCAACAGCAGGCATCATAACCTTTGTTGTAGCAGCTTGAGAGTATAGCAAGCAGCTTAAGAAATAAAGCGCAACAGCTAGGATAAATGGATACTGGGTAACAAAGTTTTTCGCTACTTCTTTGATAGAGTCAAGGTGACCATTAACAAATGTTGTACCAAGCCATGCGATACCAATAACGCAGATGCACGCATTCATACCACTTTGGAAAGTGCTAGTTGAAAGAAGTTTGCCAGTATCAACCTTGCAAGTTACTGCGATTGTAAAGCCGATAGTTAGCATAAAGCTAATAATAGCAGCATCTCTTGAAAGGATAGGTTTTTCTACAAGACCTAAGCTCTTTGAAATGCATAGTGCATAGCAAACAACGATCAAAACACCAATTGCAAAGATAGCAACTGATCTTTTTGCATAAGGTTTTGGCTCATGATACTCTGCAGCTTTAACCTCTTCAACCAAGCCTCTTGCGAGTCTATCTTGATAGATAGGATCTTTTGAAAGATCAAGATCATAGAATTTATTGACAATGAATGCAGTGATGATCATCGCAACAAATGTAGTTGAAATACAAATAAATAGCAACATTGGATAGCTAACACCAAGTTTTTCACATAGACCACTCATAGCAACAAACGCAGCTGAGATAGGGCTTGCAGTGATCGCTACTTGAGAAGATACAACTGAAAGCGCAAGTGGAGCTGAAGGTTTGATGTTTTGAGTTTTTGCAACCTCAACGATAACAGGGATCATAGAAAATGCAGTGTGTCCAGTTCCTGCAAGGATAGTTAAAAAGTAAGTAACTATCGGAGCAAGAAAGTTGATTTGTTTTGGGTTTTTACGCAAAATTTTAGACGCTACCTGAACTAAATAATCAAGTCCGCCAGCAACTTGCAAAGCTGTGATCGCTGAAATAACTGAAGCGATGATCAAAATAACATCGACAGGAATATCTTTAAATTCCACCTTCATACCAAGTAACGCTAAAATGACAACACCAAGGCCGCCAGCGTAACCAACACCCATACCACCTAGTCTAACGCCAAGGTAGATACCGCCAAATAGGACTATAATCTGTAAGATCAGCATTATATCCATTGAAAACTCCTTTATTAAATTTTACTACTAAAATCAACTTTTAAACGTGCCAAAATTTTGGCACGCTTTTAATAATACTTTGCTTAAAATTTTACTTAACCATGCTTGGATTTAACATATTTTTTGGCTCTAAAATTTTATCGATCTCTTCTTTACTTAGATAGCCTCTCTCTAGGCAGATATCGCCAACTGCTTTACCTGTTTGAAGGGCTTCTTTAGCGATGCTTGCTGATTTTTCATAACCAATATAAGGGTTAAATGCTGTTACGATACCAACTGAGCCAAGAACTGATTTTAAGCAAGCCTCAGGGTTTGCAGTAAGTTTTTTGATAGCTTTTTGGGCTAGTGTTTTCATAGCATTTTCAAGGATAAATATAGAGTTAAATAACGCATAAGCGATACCTGGCTCAAACGCATTTAGCTCAAATTCACCTCTTTCAGAGCAAAGCATGATAGTTACGTCGTTACCGATTACTTCATAGCAAGCCTCGCCAACAACCTCGGCGATAACTGGATTTACCTTACCTGGCATGATTGAGCTACCTGGTTGCATTTGAGGTAAATTTATCTCACCAATACCGCATCTTGGGCCAGAGTTCATTAGTCTTAAGTCGTTTGCAATTTTAGAAAGTCTAACAGCTGCGGTTTTAAGCGCACCACTTACGTGAACAAAGTCTGCAGTGTCTTGTGTAGCAGCGATAAAGTCATCAGCCTTTTTGAAATCAACTCCAGTGATCTCTTTTAGTTTTTTAACAACTACATTTTTATACTCTGGGTGGCAGTTGATGCCTGTGCCTATCGCTGTTGCGCCCATGTTTAGATGTGTCATTGATTCGCGTGCTGCTGTGATCTTTTCAATGTCACTTTTGATATAGCTTGCAAATGCGTTAAAAGTGTTGCCAAGTGTTGTAGGGACAGCATCTTGAAGCTCTGTTCTGCCCATTTTGATGATATCTTTAAATTCTTTCGCTTTTTTCTCAAGCTCATCTTTTAACAAATTCATAGCAGCAAGCAAGTCAGTAAGTTTTGCATAAGTTGCTACTTTAATAGAGCTTGGATAAGTATCATTTGTACTTTGTCCAAGGTTTGTGTGATCGTTTGGATGGATGTATTGATACTCTCCCTTTTTATGACCAAGGCTCTCAAGTGCGATATTTGTGATAACCTCGTTTGAGTTCATATTTGTACTTGTTCCTGCACCACCTTGAACCATATCAACGACAAATTGATCTAAAAACTCACCAGCTATTACTCTATCAGCAGCTTTTGCCAAAGCATCAGCTATTTTTGGGTCCAAAACGCCAACCTCTTTGTTTGCAAGAGCTGCTGCTTTTTTGATCTGTGCAAATGCCTTTACAAAGTATGGATACTCTTTTAGTGTTCTACCACTCATGTGGAAGTTCTCAGTAGCTCTAAATGTTTGGATGCCATAGTAAAAATTGTCAGAGATCTCCAACTCGCCAATAAAATCGTGTTCTTTTCTGGTTGCCATAACAGCTTCTCCTTATAAAAAAAGTAATTTTACGCATCATTATATATGTATTTAAGATTTTAAAAATTAATTTACATATTTTTTTTAAGTTTTCATTTTTAGGCTTAGTATGACGATATTTTAACATGAAGAGTATATTATTTTTAAGCAAATTTTTAGAATTTTACTTCGATAAATTATTATATAGCTAATAATATCACTTTTTAGTTATATAAAAAGGAGTAAATTAGCTCAGATTTATCCTACATTTTAAGTTTAAAAGCCATTTTTTGAAAAAATTTAATATAAAATAAATACAAATTTACAAAATTTATAACAGCCAAGCTAAAATTTCATAGTTAAAAATTTTATAATAATAGTTTATTTAGTATAAGTAAGGCAAAAATTAAATTTTATTAAATTTACTGTTATCTTTTAAAAAGCAGCCCCAAAAAAGGTAACTACAAAAATGACAATTGATTAAAATTTTATCATTAATCCTTGTTTGTTTTATATATAACTTAAACTAAGTTTTATTAATGTATAAAAATCTTTATTTTATACATTTAATATATTTTTCGCAAAATTAAGGTAGAAAATCTACCTTAATGTAAATGCTATCGGAAAGCGAAGATAGCGGGCTTCTTTTGGTTTTGGAAACTCAGAGCTTGCTTTTTTGACATTTTCTAAAGCACCATTGTCAAGCGACTCAAAGCCTGAACTTTTAGTAACCTTTAGCTCGTCTATGCTGCCGTCCGTTTTAAGCAAAAATCTAACTTCAACAACGCCTTGGTGCTTCATACGCCTTGCGTTGCTAGGGTAGTTTTTGTATTTTTTAACAGCGGCTATGACCTTGCTAAAGTCCTCGTCGCTTTGTGCGTTTTCTAAATTTAACTCCTGCGCTACTTTTTGAGCGGGTGCTGCGGCGATAGACTTGTTATTTGCTGGTAAATTTGTATTTACAGCAGGCGCTGGTGTCGTGACAGGAGATGGCGCTGGTTCTGCTTGAGGCTCAGCCTTTGGCTCGATTTTTGGCTCAGGGCGAGGCTTAGGCTTAGGTTCTGGCTTTTTCTCTACTTTTTTAGGTTCAGGTTTTGGCTTTTCTATCTTTTTAGGTTCAGGCTTTGGCTCCACCTTTGGTTCAGACTTTGGCTCTGGCTTTGGAGGCTCCGGAGGTGGAGGAGGAGCTGGTGGTGTTGGCTCAGGTATTAGCACTTGCTCAGCTATCTGTGGAGCCGTGGTCTCTGGCACAAATGAGTTAAGAGATATCTTGATAGGCTTTTGCTCAGAGACCTTTATCTCAAAGGGGCGATGCACCATGATAAAATAAAGCGCTGCACCATGCACTAGCAGCGAGACAACTAGGCCGGTATAGTTTGAAATTCTATTCAGAGACTGTTTGGATTGCAAAGTTTTCGTGTCCCTTTTCTTTTAATATATCTATAACCTTCACAAAGCTCTCAAATTTCGCGTTTTTATCGCTTTTTAGCTGCACTAAAGTCTTGGTATCAATGGCATTTAGTTTCTCTTTTAGCTCAGTATCTGAAATTTCCACGTCGTCTATGAAAAATTTATTATCTTTATCGATAACGACACTCACTTTTTTCTCGTCCTCTTTTATCTGCTCGGTGCTGCTCGCACTTGGTAGATCGACTGCGATCTTGCCCTGAGCGATAAAGGTCGAGATGCTTAGCACGATGGCTAGCAAAACGAGCATGATATCGATAAATGGGACGATATTTAGCCCATCTTTTTTATTTAGACGCATTTTGAGCCTTGTATCTGTTTATCATGACGTCTACTTTTCTGATAAAACCATTGTAGATCATGAGCGTTGGGATCGCCACAAGTAGGCCAAATGCGGTCGCTTTTAACGCCAAAGATAGCCCTATCATGATACTTTTTGTATCGATGCCACCAGCCATACCCATGTCGTAAAATGTGATCATTATGCCAGCAACCGTGCCAAGAAGTCCGATATATGGGGCGTTTGAGTAGATGATATAAAGTGTGGTTAAATTTTTTGTCAGCGCCTCATCGAGCTCTTCGATGCTTTTATAGCCATTTATATCAACACGTGAGTAAAAAATAATACGCTCGATCGTATACCAAAGTACAAAAAAGCTCATAACGCCCAAAATACCGATGATTATATAGTCAATGTTATGTTTTAAAAGTTCCATAATGCCTCTTAGTGTGAAATTTTCGTGTTATTATAACTGTAATGATAACTAATGTCAAATATTTTTTAGAAAAAAATGAGTAAAATAAAATTAATTTATTTTATTTTACTTGAATTTAAGAATATAGTAGCTTTTAAATTTTAAAAAGAGCTGATAATCATTTTTGTTTAAGAGCTAGAATTTTAAAGCTCTAGCTCTTTTACCACACGTGCATTTAACGCCATTTGCATATGGTGTAAAAATACATTTTGATAAAAATAGCCACTATGCCCTGGCGCATCGTAGGTTTGCACTAAATTTGCAGGCACGATGATCTCCCTTTTTAAATTTTGCTCATTTGCGCTAAGTCTTAGGTGAGAAACTAGCTGATAGATACACATATCAGTGCAGTCACCCATGATGACAAAGCTGTCAAATTTACTTATAAATTTATTAAATTCCTGCGAGTAAGCGATACTAAGTGAGTTTTTATAAAAAGTCTTCATCTCGCCAAAAAAGTCTAAATTTCGTAGCTCATCTACTGCTTGCGCCTGCGTATCTCCCTTTATAGCGTGCGCTGGGAAGCTTTCAAATTCGCTTGAATTTGCATCATGAGCATCTTGGATCAGGATGAAATTTTTAAGGCCAAATTTCTCCCTTGCTAGCTTAAAAGTATCTGCTATAAGGCTTCCTAGCTCACCCACACGCTTGCTAGCTAGTGCGCCCTCGCTGCAAAAACCATTTATCATATCAACGCTTATAAAGGTCACTTTTTCGCTGCCATTTTTAAAAATTTCACTAAATTTAAGCGCTTTTAGGCCATTTTGCCACGCATTTAGCTCGTCTAAAATTTCACTCATCACTTCTCCTTTATAGGTAAATTTATACAAAATGTCTTTGGCTCAAGGGTTATCTCTATGCTGCCCTTGTGCGCCTCTATTATCTGCAAGCAAAGGTGCAGTCCTAGGCCATTGCCCTTTAGTTTGCTCGTCTTAAATGGCTCAAAGACGATATTTTCATTTTTTATAGAAACTCCGCTGTCATAGACTATAAATTTATGCTCGCTTGGCGTCTTTTCGTAGCTTAGTCTAACCACACCTTCGTCGTTTTCGTCCTCTTCGATAGCGTCTATGGCGTTAAATAAAATGTTTTGAAAGACCATCGCGATGAGGTCAAAGTCGCCACTATAAAGGGCATCAGGGAAATTTAGCTCAAAAGTTATATCTTTTGAATACTCATAAAATTTAAGCGCCTCCTCGCACTCGCTTTTGATATCTAAAAAGTTAAATTCCTTTGGCGTGATACTAAGCCCTTTTGTAAAAAGAAGTGTCGCTTTGATGATGCGCTCAACTCGCCAAATCCCCTTTTGTATTTGCCCTACGATAGGCAAAATTTTTGGCTCGGCTCTTTTTAAAAGCGTTGAGTTTAGAAGCGAGATAGAGCCTATGGGGTTTCTTATCTCGTGAGCTAGGTGCGCGGCGACTTGACCCATCGAGGCTAGGCGCTCGGTGCGTTTTTCCTGCGTTATGTCGGTAGCTGAGATGATCTTTTTATCGTCTTTGACCACCTTTTTTACAAGATAAATTTGTGAGCCAAAGTTTAGCTCACCCTCATCTTTTGGGACGAAATTTAGCGCCTTGCCAAGCTTTTGTGCCTCTGAGTTTTGCAAGAAAATTTCATCATTTTCATCAAGCACCCAAATGGCATTTGGCAAAATTTCCACGATATCTTTGATAAAACCTTGTAAACTCATATAAGAAGCGGTTAAATTTTTATACTCACGCTCTATCAGATAGGTCTGCTCTATCAGGCTTTTTAGGCCATTTTGTATATCGATATCACTCACAGCAACTCCTCATAATCTTTTATCTCATAAAGCCTAAGCCGCTCATCTTTTAAGCCCAAAAGTTCGTTGCTAAAGCCACTTTTTGAAAAAAGTGCCACGATATCAGGCTTTATGCCTAGCCTTTCGCACTTGTGAAGGACTAAATTTAAGACATTTTTGCAAATTTTTCGCTCTTTGTACTTTGCTTCGCCGACGATTATCTTGCCATTTATGCTAAAAAGCATGTCCAGCTCTATGTTTTTGCTCCAAAATGAGCTTAGCAAAATGCCATCAATCCCAAGCTTTTTAGCCATTAGCTCGCCGCTTAAAAGCTCAAAGCCAAGGCTTGCGTACTCGTCAAATTCTTTTTTTATAAGCTCTAAAATTTCTTCACTCTTGCCCTCTTTTAAAAGGCTTAAATTTGGCTCGATAAATCTAAACCAAAACCTTGAAAAATGGCTGCTAAAATGAATTTTATCCTCTATCTTATAAGCTCGCTCGCTCTTTTTTAAAATTTGGCGTTTGTTTTTTACTCGTGGCTTTTCTTGGCTCTTTTCAAGCACTAAAAAATCCTTGCTAAAAAGCTTTGCATAGACCCTATTTGTCATTCTTTGGGGCAAAATTTTATTTACACTAAATTTCTTTCTGTCGCTTCTAGCTAGCTTAATGAGAGCCATTTTGATGGCTTCGTTGCTATCCTCGTCAAAGTAAAACCTAGCCATCAAATTTTTATAATCATCTAAAATTTCAGCCCTAATCGCCTCGAAAACATCGTAGTACGAGCCCTTTAATAAAAAGTCATCAAAAACAAGATGAAATTTTATAACTTCAGCAATACCAAGGTGCTTCATCCGCTCAAATGTCGATTTTATGGCTAAAATTTCGTATCCTTTGTGTGGCGGATTGTAGCATATTTTTAGAAAATTTTAATTATAATCACGCAAAAACTAAAAGGCTAAAGTTGGTAAATTTAGAGCACATTAGAAAAGATATTATTTTAAAAAAAGGGATACATTACTTCGACTACACCGCCTCAGGGCTTGCGTATAAGCCCATCGAGGACGAGGTCGCTGATATCTTAAAAACCTACGCCAACACCCACTCGCTAACATCATCAAACGCCTACAAAACGCAGCTTTTGTATGATAACGCTAGAAGCGAGCTAAAGCGCGCACTTGGGCTTGATGATAGGTTTTATCTCATTGCCACTGGATATGGCGCCACTGGTGCGATCAAGAAATTTCAAGAGCTTTTGGGGCTTTACGTGCCTCCAGCTGCTAAAAGAAGGTTTGATCTAAAGCCAAACAACGACTCTCCGCTAGTTATACTTGGCCCTTATGAGCACCACTCAAATGAGATCAGCTTTAAAGAGGCACTTTGCGAGGTTGAGCGCATCAGGCTTGCAAAAGATGGCAGCATCGACCTGTCTCATCTGGAGCAAATTTTAAAGATAAATGCAGGGCGTGAGATCATCGCTAGCTTTAGCGCCGCCTCAAACGTCACAGGCATAATTAGCGACTACAAGCAAATCTACACGATGGTGAAGAAATTTGGCGGCATTGTGGCATTTGACGTGGCGAGCCTTAGTGCCTATGCAAATTTAGACTGCGACTACTTTGATGCTCTTTTTATCTCGCCGCACAAGCTTCTTGGCGGAGTTGGCAGTTGTGGGTTACTGGCCATCAAAAAAGTGCTAGCAAATGACGATGTGCCAAGCTTTGCAGGTGGTGGTACGGTAAGCTATGTGAGCAAAAACTACCATATATTTCTAAAGGATCAAGAGGCGCTTGAAGAGGCTGGTACACCGCCTATTTTGGGGCTTATACGTGCAAATTTAGCTTATAGGTTGCGTGATGAGATAGGACTTAGCACCATTTATGAAAACGAAAGCGAGCTTAGCGAGTACTTTTGCCAAAGACTAAGAGAAATTCCAGAGCTAGTTAGCTACTGCCCACCAAATTTAAAGCGCCTTGCGATATTTTCATTTAATGTAAAAAACGTAGCTCCATACGAGCTTTCAAAAATTTTAAGCAAAGAGTATGGCATACAAACACGCGCTGGCTGCTCGTGCGCAGGCTCATACGGTCACGATCTTTTGGGGCTACAAGAGGATCCAAGCTTCACCCACAAGCCAGGCTGGGTGAGGGTCAGTCTGCACTATACGCATACCTTTGAGGATATTGATTATCTTGTGAGTGCGATCAAAAAAAGTATCGAGAAATACGCACTTTCATGGCAGGTCAAAGACCCTTTTGACGTAAAAGAGATAAGTGGGTGTGTGGGTGAGTAAAAAAAATGTTTTGATAGTTGCGGGAAGCGACAGCGTCGGCGGTGCAGGCGTTCAGGCGGATATAAAAAGCTGCGAGGCATTTGGCTGCTTTAGCGCAAGCGTCATCACAGCTGTGACTGCGCAAAATACAAATGGCGTTAGCAGCGTGCTTGCCATGCCTGCAAACATGGTGAAAGCGCAGTTTGAGATGGTGCTAGCTGAGCTTGATATAGACGCTATCAAGGTTGGCATGCTCTTTAACGAGGAGATAATAGCCGTTGTAAGCGCGTTTTTAAGGGATTTGAGAGCTAAAAATGTGCCAGTTGTCATAGACCCCGTTTGCGTGGCAAAGTCAGGCGCAAAACTGCTTGAAGATGGGGCGATCGAAGCGCTAAAAGAGCTTTTAAGCCTTGCAAGTGTCGCTACGCCAAATGTAGATGAGGCTAGGATTTTAGGAATTGACTTTGCAAATTTGCCTTGTGACTTGGTGCTAAAGCGAACAAAAGTAGATCAAATTTGCGAGGATACGCTCTATCTAAAAAATGGCGAAGTGATGAAATTTAGCGAGGAGCTTTTTGAGCCTATAGTGATGCACGGCGCTGGATGTAGCTTCTCAAGCTCTTTAGCGGCCATTTTGGCGCAGCAAAGTGATCTAGTCGGTGCTATAAAAATGGCTAAAAAATTTGTGGCAAATGGGATAAAAAATGCTCACGAAAGTAAATTTGGCACAAGACTTATAAACCATAAAGCGGGGCTTAATGGCTGAAATTTACGCTATCAGTGACGACTTGCTAATGCCTGAAAATTTGGCTTTAAAATACGCTAGAGAAATCTTGGAGTGTGGGGTTAAATTTTTTCAGTTTAGGTCAAAAAAAGCAGTCAAAAACGAGAAGCTTGCAAGTGAAATTTTAAATTTATGCGAGAAATTTGGTGCGAAATTTATCGTAAATGACGATGTCAAATTTGCTAAAAAAATAGGCGCTAGAGCCGTTCATCTAGGCAAAGAGGACGAGGGCATAAAAGAGGCGTTTGAGATTTTAGGCAAGGACGCATATGTGGGCGTTAGCTGCTATAATGATATAAATTTAGCCATAAATGCCGCTAAAAACGGGGCTAGCTACGTCGCTTTTGGCTCAGTTTTTACAAGTCCTACAAAGCCAAATGCCCCAAAATGCGACCTTGATGTGGTTAGAGAAGCAAAGCAAATTTTAAACCTACCAGTTTGCGTGATAGGTGGCATAAATGAGACAAATATCGGCTCACTTTCCTACGCAAACCCCGATCTCATCGCCATTATCTCAGCGATCTACAAAGATGGCGATATCAAAGAAAATATCAAAAATTTACAAAAAATAATTGAGCTAAATTTCTAAGCCGGTTTTGGCAAAAAATTGTTTTGAAAATTAGCAAAACACATATCACATAGGCAAAATTTAACTTATAAATCTATGTTTTGCAAATTTTAAAACTTTCACTACTGGTAAGAATTTATCACTAGAATTATTCATTTATAAAATTCTTAAATTTTCAATAATTATTTTAATAAATTATATTTATGTAATTTATTTTAATAAAATTATAATAATTTAAACTTTAGTTTGATACTATTTTGTCAAATTTACAAAAAGGTAAAATGATGAAAAAGGCTCTATTTCTAGGATTTAGTGCACTTTTATTATTAGTGGGCTGCAAGGAAAGCAACATAGGCATTGTTAAAAACTATATTTTAAAAGGTAATAAATCAATAACTATAGGCTCAGCGATAGATGGCTTTAAAGGTTGCTCAAGTACCCAGTGGCAAGACATCAGTAGCGATGGAAAGAAAGTGGTTAAAGTAAGCTGTGTGGTGGGGAAAAATGTGCTTGAAGATGAGTTTAAAAGAAAAAATAACGGCTACATAAAAGCTTTAAATAATGCCAAAGCTGCTCAGCAAAAAAGAGTTGATAACAGCTTAGAACTAGCGCTTGATAGCGCAAATAACATATTAAAAAGTAGTAAAAGTATAGACAAAGAGACTATTTTATCCATCGCAAACAAGCACTGTAAATTTGATCCAACAAAAGAAAACGCTGGCTACCTAGCCTCTGTCAGCTGCGATCTTGAGTTTAAAAATGAGCTTGCTCAAATTTTAGATATCAAGCAAAAATGGGTCTTTGACAACGTTGTAGCCCAAAGCAAATATGCAGCCTACTACTCGCAAAAAGAGCCAGAAGTAATCTACTTTGGCGAAAATGCCAAAAAGATAAATGAGAGAGTTATCGAGCTTACTTTTACGATAAATAGCGATAAAAGTGTGGGCATCTCAAAGGTTACGAAGATAGATGATGGCGATACAAAAGATATAAATCGCGGTTTGGTTGCGATGTTTTATGCAAGATAAATTTTCCTACTAAAATAAATATCTTTAAGTTTAAAAGCATTACATTTTAAAAGCATACTCTTACTTATTAAGAGCAAATTTGTTGTTTAGAGAAATTAAAAATATATTTTACCTTCTACCAAAGCTCGTAGCTTTGTTGATGCTATTTTGTAGCTGCACGAATTTCTCTTGCATTCTTTTGCTTGAGCGCCATTCTCATTTTTGATAGCTTCATAAGTAAAATTTTAATAAAATCCCAAAATATCAACAAAAAGA